>NZ_JAFMTW010000002.1 GCF_017329615.1 Alicyclobacillus suci
GGTTTTCTCCAATCTCACATTCTACCAAAGAGGGGCGGATGGCTCATATTTTATGCCCCGGGGTGCCATCCCTTTTTACACAGTATATTGGACTCTACTTTCGGGAGATGGCGGCAAGTGGGACAAAAACATCTATCTAAACAACTGCGGGGCCGTCCTATTTCGTGGCGGTTTCGATTATTTTTTCGCTCTAAAATTTATACAAGCTAGTATTTGGTTTAATGATATAAGAATATTTGAAATTAAATTACAAGTAAATATATTAATACTTGAAAAAATGTGGTATGATTGGAATACGGTTTTTGATTTACTTTTGAAGTAACTGTGGATCAAAAACCGAAATTCCGTGGGAAGAGATGATAAGGGTGTTTAAAAAGACTGCTCTAGGTGTTGTATCTGGTCTAACTATTGCTATGGTAACAGGTGCTCCAGTGTTTGCAGCAACACAGACTTCACAGGCAACTATTCTAGTTAGCACTACTACGAGTAGCTCGACGCAAAGTTTTGTGCCATCTCAAGCTGCACAGGACTTTTTGGGGAAAATGATTAGTAGCGGCTTAATAAACGAGTTTTCTTTTGACCAAAATGGAAAGTTAACATTAAATGATTCAATCAGTGACCTTGCATCGAAGTATAATTTAAACAGCTCAGATGTGGCTAATCTTCAAGCTATAATAAATGCCGCACAGAGCTACGGTAGTGAGTCTACTTCGTCTTCAAAGACGGGCATACAGCCGCAGTTAAGTTACAGTGGTGGGACAGTTTACTTTAGTCACGACGACGTAGATGCTTACTTATTTGCGGCAGCTTCTGTCGGGCCTGCTGCACTCATGGCGGCACTCGATGCACTTGCAACACTTACTGGCGGCCCAGTAGGGGCAGGCTTATCGCTTATTTTAGATGTTTTAGGAGCATCTTCCTTGGCTGGTTTCACTTACATGTGTGTCCAGGCGGAATATAATGGTCAAGGAGTGTATATCGGGCTAACTTGGAACGGGGTGTTCCCAAACATTTCGTACGGATTCTGGAAATAACATTTATCCTCCCGTTTCATGTTTATTGCAGGCGTGGTGTCTTTATGGATACCATGCCTGTGATGACCCACGGTTTCACTTTGTGATATTATGGATTCCGAAACTACTACACGGTAGGAGTTGTTAAAGAGTGAATAAGGAAAAAGTAATGAAGATTGCCCACTTTAGCTATGTCGGCATTTTTACTGCAATGTTTGGATACACGTTACTACCTAAACTACCGTACCTTTGGCTCGCAATCGCTTTAGTAGGCGGCGTGCTATTAGCGGTTAAGAATAATTTTCTGAAAACCGCTCATTCGAGGAATAAAATTAGAATGTTGGACATCGTGATAGTTCTTGGCCTGATTGTGATGATTTTTCTTGCTCCTATGCCTGCGATTATAAAAGAAGTAATCATTTTGATTGTGGCATTTTTCTACTACGTGTATTGTTACAAAATTATGCTCAAAGAATTGAGCGACGAGTGATCCTGACGCTCCTATTAAAAATCCTTCAAAATAATCCTACCAATTATGAAGTATCTCACTGTGCTCAAAATCCATTTCTGTAAGCTACCGAGATGAACAAGTGCTTTTCCATGTGGAGTAGGAGATATTAAAGCCGTTTAGATGCGATTCCTTCACGGAATAAGACAGTGACCAGTGCGTAATAGGTGTTTCCAATGCTTTACATGTAAACTGCGACGTTTTTATACTAGCTGTAACGGACATTAGTCAAAGATAAGGGGCGGGCCGAGTATTCAGCTCGTTTTTTCCGATTAGCAAGATTAAATCGTGTAGCGGGTGGAGATATAATAAATGTGCGATGTACCATTTTGGAGGGGCTGTGTGCATTTATAGGCAGGGCGAGAAATCCGTGATATACTGCGGATTACCGCTCCATCTCCATACATTCGCAGTACAGCATATATAGGTGAGCAACTGGGCGGCTTGGCAAATCGCGAAGGCACTTGGAATATCCCCGCAGGAACAACTCGCGCGCTTTGAACGGATCCAACCGATGTACAACTTAGTCAAACGACCCGCTCAAGGGCGTTTGGTGGATGAAGCAAGATACATAGCTCGGTATCGTGATGAGATGAATTTTGTCGTGGCGGACCGTTTTGTGGCGTATGCCGAAAAGCATGGAATCAACCCGGCGACGCTGGCCGTCGCTTGGGTGATGTCGCATCCCGCGGTAACAGCGCCGATTATCGGGGCACGAACCGTAGCGCAACTGGAGGATTCGCTCGCTGCCGTCGATGTGGGTATGACCCCAGCATGGCGTGATGAAATCTCTGCACTCTCTGTCGAGCCCGCGCCTGCGACAGACCGTGGCGAAACGCTCTTGCCGAATTGGAATTAATTCCACGTTCATGGATGACGGGCTAGTGTCCTTCGCACCGATAGTGTACCCCAACTGACTTTTCCGTATCTGACGAGAGATGGCAATTGTTCGCGCCCCAATATAGTCCAACTGGACCACTCTAAACTATCCTTTCGGTGCATGTGCAAAAAAGCCGTCGATGTAACAATACAGACATCAGCAGCACACAGGGGTGACGAGTATGAAAAGAATTGCACTGCTCACCAGTGGCGGGGACGCGCCAGGCATGAACGCAGCGATTCGCGCAGTTGTGCGTACGGCATATCACTTCGATTGTGAAGTGCTGGGCATTCGACATGGCTATCAAGGATTGCTTCAAGACGACATCATTCCACTAACTCCAAGCTCCGTGGGTGACATTATACAGCGCGGTGGGACGATTCTTTTGACGGCCAGGTGTGATGCGTTCAAGACGGATGAGGGATTGGCACAAGGCGTTGCCACCTTGCGGCGAGAAGGCGTGGAAGGGCTGGTGGTCATTGGCGGGGACGGATCGTTTAGAGGTGCTTGTGCCCTCGCACAACATGGCATTCGCACGATTGGTATTCCCGGCACGATAGACAATGACATTCCTGGTACGGATGAGACCGTGGGATTTGACACGGCATTGAATACGGCCGTGGAGGCCATTGATAGGATTCGAGATACCGCAAGTTCGCACGACCGGACCTATGTTGTCGAAGTGATGGGCCATCACTCAGGTGCGATTGCACTTGCCGTAGGAATGGCGGCAGGGGCCGCATCCATCATGATTCCAGAAGAGGAACCGAACTTGGAGCGGGTCTTGCGTCAATTAAATCAAGCCGCAGCGAGAGGAAAGAAACATCCGATTGTCTTGGTGGCCGAAGGTGCGGCGCATGCGATGGAGGTCGGGGAATTTTTGAAAGATCACATCGCATATGAAGTGCGCGTGACGGTGCTTGGACATATCCAACGTGGAGGTGCACCGTCGGCTCGGGATCGGATTTTAGGGAGCCTGTACGGAACACAAGCCGTTCACCTGCTCTTGGAAGGTTGTACCAACCAGATGGTCGGTATGCGATGTGGCCGGGTGGAGGCAACCAGTTTTGATCAGGTGCTCAGTAGTGTGCATCAAACCAATCTATCACTTCACACGATTGCCGATATCCTTGCAGTCTGACGTTCGTAAGGGGGAAGTACGATGAATGTGTTGATGGTCGTTGACGAACTTGCTGATGTGGATGCCTTGAAAGCGTTGAAACCGTATTTCGATCCGGTCGAAGACTTGCAACTGACGGTACTGTACATCACGGATGATAAAAGTTGTATACAATTGGGCACCGACGAGCACCCACACTTTGTATTGCCAGATGCGGAACTCATCTATCGAGATGAAATCGAAGATCGGGTATTGCGGACGTTTCGCCCGTGGCACGAACGGGTGCATTTTCGGCACGAAATCGGCGGCGACGACGTGGAAATCCTCAGGCGAGTCATCCGGGAGGCGTCTATCGACCTGATAGCACTGAATCCAAGACAGCACACGGACGACGCATACAACGGACTTCCTCTTCGGAAGATTGTGTTACGTGGTGACGAACAACCGGTTTCGATAGCGGACGCCGTGAGAACTTGAGCTCGCTCTGTTGCGGGGGATGGATGGATTCGCTTGTTTCATAATCACGCGGTTTGCAGGAGATTGCTTCGGCGAGGAGAGGTTATATGTTTGTACCGGTTGGTGTGTCAGGTCGCCATATTCATTTGACGCAGCAAGATGCGGACGCGTTATTTGGCAAGGGATACGTGTTTGAGAAATTTAGGGCATTGAGGCAACCTGGACAGTTCGCGTGTGCAGAAACGGTGACCTTGCGTGGGCCGAAGGGCGATATTACACATGTTCGCGTATTAGGTCCCGTTCGCGCATATTCGCAAGTTGAAATCTCCAAAACAGATGCACGCGTGCTTGGTGTCACCCCGCCGGTGCGTGATTCGGGCGATATCGAGGGGACACCGGGTATTGAGGTCATTGGGCCACATGGGTCTATCTGTTTAGAAAGCGGGGTTATTCTCGCCCATCGACATATCCACCTGCATCCTACGGATGCCATGCAACTGGGCGTGAAGGATAAGGAATTCGTCGCCGTAGAGACAACGGGTGAACGGCAGGTCATCTTGGAGAAGGTGCTTTGTCGGGTCAGCCCAGATTATCGTTTGGAATTTCACGTCGATACAGATGAAGCAAATGCGTCCGGGTTGTCAAATGGTGATACGGTAAAAGTGATTCAAGTGGACGCCGTCCACGAAATTCTGACGTTCATTCCAGAAACCGTACTCGTGCTCAACTGTGGAAGCAGTTCGGTCAAATATAAGCTGTATGCTATGCCTATCGAACAAATAATTGCGAAGGGCAATATTCCACGAACACCGGATCACCCGTTGGAAACGACCTTAGCCGACATTTTCCAGCAGGTTGGCAATGACGTCGACTTGGTCGCCCATCGGATTGTTCATGGTGCAGATTTGTTTTCGGCATCGATACGAATCACGGATGACGTTTTTCAGCAGATTCAAAGCATTTCTCACCTAGCTCCACTCCACAACCCTGTAAATCTGGAGGGGGTGGAAGTCGCAAGGCGGTTTTATCCGGACATTCCTCACGTGGCGGTATTTGATACGAGTTTTCATCAGACGATGCCGCCGGAGTCGTTTTTATATCCCATTCCATATGCGTACTATGAAAAACACAAGATTCGTAAGTATGGATTTCACGGCAGCAGTCATCGTTACGTGTTGGAACGCGCAGTTCAAATGCTCGATGCACCGAAAAATAGGCTGCGCCTGATTAGTTGTCACATTGGCAACGGCGTCAGTGTCACCGCGATTCGCAATGGGCAGTCCTACAATACGTCGATGGGATTGACGCCCTTGGCTGGCGTCGCGATGGGAACCAGAAGTGGGAATATCGATCCCGCTATCATCCCGTTTCTCGAACGTCTCGAGGGGATGACGACCAATGACGTGATCGACATTTTAAATCACCAGAGTGGCTTGTTGGGCATTTCCGGCATTAGCAATGACGTTCGCGTGCTGTTGGAACACGAGCAGCAGGGAGACGAGCGGGCTCGTCTGGCACTAGATCTGTTTATTTCGAAAATCCACAATTACATCGGCGCGAGCCTGGCGAAACTCAATGGTGCTGATGGCCTCATCTTTACGGCAGGGATTGGCGAGAATAGCCCGGAAATTCGCGAGAAAATCTGTTTGGGATTAGAGTACGCGGGTATTTACCTAGACAATCAGGCCAACTGGGAAGGGTCGGGGGAGCGGGTCATTTCGAGCCCGTATTCACCCATTAAGGTGATGGTGATTCCGACGAACGAGGAACTGATCATGGCGCGCGACGGCTATTGGCTGTCTCTCGAAAAAGCTGGGGTAACTGGTTGAGGTTGAAGGGTAGGGTACCGCGAAACTTGCGCATGGGGTTGGGATGACATAAGCCCAACCCCAATTTGCATGATACTTTTTCACATGTGGCGATGCATTCAAGAAATAGTCCAAATGGACTATATACAATTAGTCCGCCTATATCTCGCTATCGTTTGTGGGCGGAGTTAGGATGAAATTAACCTAAAACTAAAATAAGATCACTTCAGCATCCAGAAAGCTGGTATTACAAGATATGAAACGGCTATTGGAATACCTCATCTCAGGGGGTGGTCGTTTGGATAAGCGGGTCATGTTGTTTACGGTCCGACATGAAAATTTAATGGTGGCGATTGCAATCGCTGGCCTTGCGGTGTGGGGTGGGATGACGGGACATCCTGCGTTTATCTTCGGACTCGCATTGGTTGGCGCGACAGCGTATTTTGCCGGCGTCATCATTGCAGTTTGCATGGCGTTCTTATTGATGGGATTAGATTTGTTTTTGGGACATATATCTTTCGAGTCGTCGAGTGTTGTGATATTGCAGTTGATAGGTTACTGTTCTGTCGCACATCTGGGATATAAGCACAAGACGTTACGAGCGGAGCAACGAACGCTCAAAAAAGGCCATCAGGTGCCCTGGGCAGTCATTAACGAAGTTCGAACGTCCTTGTCCGCCATTCGATTTCTTCTATTTCCTCTGCAAGGCGATGACACGTCAAACGAGGAATTGAAGAAGGCGACTAGTGAGCTTTCACGCCTTGAGAAGATATTTCAGGACATTGAACGAGAAAATCACGAACACCCGCGGACATAAGGGGTTGGAAGCTGAGCTGATTTGACTAGTCTGTTTGGATATCACAAATTAGTTTCTTTGTGTCTGATGCGCATCGCCGAAGAACAAGATAATGAAGCCATCGAAGGAAGCGTAGCAATCGCGTGCGCTTCTTAGGAGGCAAGGACGATGGTCAAATTTCTTCGTGAAAACCCGTATGCGAGATTGGTTCTGACGGCACTGCGAATCTGGATTGGTGTGGAGTGGGTACGAGCGTCCTTGGAGAAGGTGGGTTCTGCGGTTTGGACGGGAAGTCAGGCAGGTGTAGGTGTTTCTGAATTCCTACGTGGGGCGATTGCACAAAGTACGGGTGCGCATCCAATGGTACAGGGATGGTATGCAGACTTTATCCGCGACGTTGCACTGCCACACGCGAAAATTTTCAGTCTGGTTGTGAGTTTCGGCGAACTGTTGGTAGGCGTTGCGTTGGTGATTGGTTGCTTTACGACGTTTGCTGCTCTGATGGGTGTATGTATGAACATGGCTTATTTGTTGGCAGGCACGTCGAGCACGAATCCGAACATGCTGATATGGGAGATGCTTTTGCTGATAGCTGGGTATAACGCAGCTTATCTTGGCCTCGACTATTTCATAATTCCATGGGTTCGGAGACGTTTTCACCGCTCGCAAACTATTTTGAACAACAATTCCGGACAGAATCCTAAGCTGTTTGCCTGAAGCTGGCGGTACAAAACACACCAGAAAAAGTGGATGTATTGAATCACACGGTAAGATGACTGCCTCATTTCGAGGCAGTCATCTTGCCTAATCACCCATTACGTATGTGATTCTGCCTTGCGCAGGAGATAAAATAGCCAAACCCATACGGATTGAACCATGAGGTAAATGACGAACGAGACGTTTATCGAGTAACCGTGGTTATAGTGATAAATACCGAATCTTTTCGCGACCCATTCCATAGAGGTGGAAAGAAGCGCCCAACAGAGAATGTAAATGGGGCTAAATTTGGCCCTGATGTGTAGAAAGTCATACAGGTAGAAAAATAGATAGCTGACAGGGCCGTACATCAGGTACGACAAAAAGTCGATGAACTCAAACTCGGACCTGTCATTGACGTCGTAAAAACTGATGGGGATCACGCTGAGGACGTGATCGAACAAAAATCCAAATGTGACGCCGCACATGAAAAACAAAGTGGACAGCTTCCACGAGAAGCGGCGTGGTAGAAAATATACGACGACGCTCCCCAAACAAACGGCCAATAAAACTGCCCACTCATTGGTGTTCAACTGCGCGTCATACACGGTCAGACGAATCATCTCTGCTCAAACCACTCTCATTAAAATTTCGATACCACCAGACCAAGTACCACGATACGCTGATAAATCCAAAGTACATTACGAGGGTACTGCCTAGATGCATCACGAATGAGTGATGATAGGTGATAATGTTGAAAAAGTCGAGTATCCAGTCGAAAGCAGCCAACCCAATCCACAGGCATGTGGCAAAAAACCATCTTGGTTTTTTGCCTTCTGAGCGCTGTAACGCATCCACGGCTATCATGATGAGAACTGGGATGGTGACGATGCGGACGATGATGGTTGAAAATGCAATCATGGGGGTCCGCTGGATAGTTACATAGTGCAGGTTAACGTCGAAAACAGTAAAGGTCGCCGTCGTGAGAATGAGAATGACACAGTACAGAAAAGCGAAATCCAAGACAGATAATCTCTTTGGTAAAAGCGAAAACAGAATGACAGATGACCAGGCAAACAAAGCAGAGAGGGGTAGTTGTATTTGCATTTGGCCGTTCCTTCCACTGAAATACTTGGGTAACACCTTATTATGTTGTACCGAGGACGTCATACTTACACCTCGATCCATTACAGAATTCGACAGATTTCTGCCGTTTTCGGCATGTTGAGTCGTTTGTCGATGCTCGGGCAGATTTATCTTGCGTCCATTTCATTTAATATAGTAGAATACAGATTGTAAGTAACCAACTAGACATATTGTGGATGCGGAGGAAAGCACGAAAATGGCAAATACACAGGAATTGCTCACGGCGCTTCGGGAACGGCGTTCAATTTACGGAATTAGCAAGGAGTCACCTATCTCCGATGAGCGTATTCAAGAAATTATTGAAGAGGCTCTCAAGCACACGCCGTCTGCGTTTAATTCGCAGAGCACGCGTATTGTGGTGCTGTTGGGCGAGCAACACGACAAACTGTGGAACATCACGACAGACGTGCTGAAGGCGATTGTACCGGCTGACCAGTTCGCATCTACGCAACAACGTATGGATGGCTTCCGCGCCGGTTACGGTACGGTTCTCTTCTTTGAAGATATGACGGTCGTTGAGGATTTGCAAAAGCAATTCCCACTGTACCAAGACAACTTCCCAGTGTGGGCGGAACACACCAATGCGATGCATCAGCTCGTCATTTGGATGGCACTTCAAGCGGAAGGGCTTGGCGCGAATTTGCAGCACTATAACCCACTCATTGACGAGCGCGTCAAGACCGAGTGGGCGTTACCAGAGAGCTGGAAACTGGTTGCCCAAATGCCGTTTGGTAAAATTGTTGCACCGGCGGGAGAGAAAACGTTTAAACCTGTGGCAGATAGGCTGAAGGTATTCAAGTAAACCATTTCACAGGCAAGCTCGATAAGAATGTAGCGCACGTCTTTTCTGCGCGCATTCGGGTATAATTGAAAAGAACAGATAACATAAGGGCGGTCATTGGACCGCCCTTATGCCGTTACGCAGTTGTCCATCTCCATAAAATCTCCATCTGACATGCATATTTCCGCTCTATAATCGTAACGTGGGCAGGTAGGCGTTGATTGAAGACAGAGACAGAATTTGTGGTTGGGGAGATGTTCAGACATTGATCGAGACGGAAGTCGAACAGTCGACATCCTTTGTCCGGCGTGTCGTATACGGGGCTTGCATCGGATGTGGCTGTTTTTTGGCTGCATTGTTGATTGGCATTCTCGAGGGGAAATTGCTTTCCACGATTTCGCTGATTGGCACCTCTATTGTGTTTGAAGCGCAACCCGCTGCGCTCGCCAGTATTCCGCTTCGATTTCATCCGCTCTCCGGGGCGCTCATCAGCATTCTGGCCAACTTGATTTCGATTCCCCTGATGGTATTGACGTTTAACGAAATCATGGAGCGCTGGAAATGGGTTAAACGCAAATTGCAAAAGGCTGAGAAGTGGTCTAGCAAGTACGGAAAGTACGGTGTGTGGATACTGACGCTGTTATCGCCTTTACTCGGTGCTTATGTGTCAATTGCGGTTGGTTTCGCCATGCGCTGGGATGTGCGCCTCGTCTTGACGAGTGTGTTGATTGGGATGATTGGCTCATCTTTTTTAATCGCCTACGGTGGTGAATCTGTCGCCCATTTATTTGGGGTTCACACGTGATGTTCACGTATTCTAACAAACAGGTGATTGGATGGCTCAACATATCTTGGTGGTAGACGACGAACCGAAAGTGCTTGATATCATCCGGCCGTTTTTAGAGCAAGAGGGTTTTACTGTCAGCACGGCCACGGATGGCAATATGGCGATGGAGATGGTGAATGAAAGGCAGCCGGATCTTATCTTGCTGGACTGGATGTTGCCTGGTAAAAGCGGGATTGACGTCTGCAGGCAACTGCGGTTGACGTCCAATACGCCGATTATTATGGTGACTGCGCGAACGGAGGAGGCCGATAGGGTGTTGGGCTTGGAAATCGGCGCTGATGACTATATTGTCAAGCCGTTTAGCCTCCGTGAATTGGTGGCGAGAGTGCGTTCTGTGTTGCGGCGGACGCAGGACGCCTCCATCAGCCAATCCGTCTACGTCCGCGGGACGTTGAAAATTGATGAATCCAAATTTAAGGTGTGGAAAGGTCAACAGGAAATCTCGTTGACCCCAGCGGAGTTTCAAATTTTAGTCACCTTGGCGGCAAAGCCAGGTGTCGTATACAGTCGATTGCAGTTGTTGCACGCTGTCATGGGTGACGCGTACATGAACTACGAGCGTACAATCGACAGCCATATCAGCCATTTGCGTAAGAAATTGGAGGATAATCCGGCGGATCCGAGGTTTATTCAAACGGTATATGGGATGGGCTACCGATTTGGTGATAACTTGTGAAAATATCTGTTACGCGCAAGTTATTTGCGATTATTGCCGCACTCATCATCTGTATGTCTGGTGCGTTTTTCGTGTTGGCCCACGAGGATTTGGAGCGCTTGTTTCAATCATACGCTTCCCAGGCGAGTGAGCGGAATGCCGTTCAATGGGCGGATTTAGTGAGTTACTTTTATGAATCCGAGGGGCACTCGTGGAAACAGGTGAGTACAGACTTAACGGATGTATTGGCACATGCGAGAGCGAGGCAGGATTTGCCCGAGCAGTTGGTCGTTGTCAATCACAAGGGGCAGTCGGTCGTCGAAATTGGAACGCCGCTGGGGCAGCACGATACGAATTTGGATGCCACGATTCCGATTATCGACGACGGACGGCAAATCGCCACGATGCATATTTATGGCCTTGGGCTTGAAGGGCTTTATCAAATTGAGAAGACGGTACTCCATGCGATGACACTCGCCTTGATGTGGGGTGTCATTATTGCCGCTGTGCTGGCATTGCTGACGGGCGCCTTGATGGCGCGTCGCATGACCCGACCTTTAAAACAGATATTAAAGGCAATTAAACAAATTACGGCAGGGGATTTGACCACCCAGATACCCGTTGTCACAGCGGACGAATTTGGTGAGGTAGCTAGTGCATTTAACCAGATGACGCAACAGTTATACGCCACCGAGGAAGCCCGCAGACACCTAGTTGCGGATGTGGCCCATGAGCTGCGCATTCCACTGACGATTATGCAGGGACAGTTGGAACTCGTGCAGCAAGGTTTCAGGACTGTGAAACCCCAAGATTTATTGCCGCTGCACGACGAAGTCATTCGCCTGTCGCGGCTGGTTCAGGATTTGCACCATTTGTCGCTGGCGGAGGTCGGTAAGCTTGAGTTGCATAAAGAGCAAGTGGATATGGCGATGTTTCTCCGCAGAATTGTCGATAACTTTGAAGTCGAGGCGATAGATCACGATATTCAGCTGACACTGCGCGTCGCGGAATCGGCGAATGTGTGGGCTAATGTCGATCCCGACCGCATGACACAGGTTTGCGTCAACTTGTTGGGGAACGCTTTGCGCTATACTCCGGATGGTGGGCGTATTGACGTTGTTGTATCCAACGAAGCCGATATGTTGCTTTTGGCGTTTTCCGATACTGGACCAGGAATTGATGCTGACCATTTGCCGTTTTTATTTGACAGATTTTACCGAGGCGATGAAGATCGCTCTCGACAGACTGGTGGGACGGGTCTTGGTTTGGCTATCGCGAAGGAGTTTGTCGAGGCGCACGACGGCGCCATTCGCGTAGAGAGCACGCCGGGTACTGGGACAACCTTTACGGTGTCTTTACCACTTGTCGTGGGGGATGCGGGCGCGTATGCCGGACATCTTAGGAGATAAACGGCATGTGACCAAACAATTTGGTCATCATGGGCCCGACAAATGGAATCTCCTGTAATGTGCCCAAGGGAACAACCCGCATGTATAAAATGCAAAAGAGGTACACTAGACCACCAATGACGAGGCTAAATGTCACCTGCAACAGTGGTGAGGTGGCGGCGAACGTCGTTTGAATCTGATGAATTGGAATGGCGGCTAGGCCTGTGGCAATCACCATTTTCGCTAAACGTGTAAAATTCATCGACATCGAGACCAAGTCTCGCAAGAAGTAGAGACTTAAGAATGTGGCGACGATACCGCTGATGGCAATCGACGTCGCCACGCCAAAGATCCCCTGTCCAGCTTGCCCGACGAAATAGTAGATACAGCCCATGCGAATCCCACTGGTCAATAGGGTGACGACAGTTGACAGCGCGGCTTTGTTCAATCCTTGAAGAATTGCGGAGAGCGGCTCGAAAATGTAGATAAATACCACAGTGGGCGCAAGGTACACCAGGAGTGCGCCCGCTAGATGGTTTTTGTAGAGGGAATGGGCGAGATCGTGTCCAGACAAGATGAAGAATACGGTCGCTGGCAAAGCAATCATGAATGTCGCTTGAATTACCTGATTCAAACGGTAACTGACTAGCCGTGTGTCGTGCATTGCAGCTGCCTCCGATACGGCAGGAATCACGGCCGACGAAATGGATGATGACAACACGGTCGGCAGAAATAAGAGTTCTGCGGCCATGCCGAATGACCCATATAGGGCAGTCGCTTGTGCTCGGGCAATGCCGACATGGGCGAACGCGATGTAAATCATCACGGGTTCAGACGCGTAGGCGACAATGCCGCAGAGATTGGTCAGCGTCGTTGGCAGCGCGACTTCTACAAGGTCGTGAATCGTCTTTTTAATGTGCCGCGCGCGCGGTAATTCGGCTGGTGTGTTGGTCATAAAATGTCGATCACGTCCAAAGAAACGCCAGAGCATATACGCATAGCCCGCACATTCACCAATCCCGGCTCCAATCATGATGGCAAGCGCCCCGTATTCAATTCCGTGTGGATTGAGCAGCACGACCAGTGGTATGGTCACTGTGGTTCGTACGGCGGTTTCAAGAATCCAAGCAGCCGCAGGGGGGCCTTGATTCTGTGTCCCCATGTAGTAGCCGCTCATAATCGCGGAGAGACAGACCACCGGGATGCGCAAAATTGCGCCAATCAGTGGCAGAAATCCGAGTGGATCTAACCACCGGGCACTAATAGCCGGGGCCAGTGCGATGGCGGTCAGGCAAACGCTCACGGATAACAGAATTACCGTGATATGGGCTATCCACAGCGCACGTTTGACCGCAGCAATGTTCCCGAGTGCCAAGTTCTCGGCAATCACCTTGGACAGTGCCGCGGGTAAAGCGAGTGTGGAAATCGTCAGCAACATGAAGAAGATGGGGTGGATGGTTTGGAACAAACCAAATCCCTGCGCGCCGAGTTTGCGGGCGACTACCACCTGAATCATCATGCCCATGATCTTCGTCGTCGCTCCAGCTCCAGCGAGGATCACGGCTCCTTGTAGAAATGATTGTTTAGCCATAAAGGACTCCTCATGTAGGTAAGGACTTGACATCTATAGGTATGTCCTAAAATGCTTTCACATGCGCCCAGTTGGTAAACAAGCTGCAAACGGCTAAACTACATAGGCATATCATTTCTTGGCCGGGGAGGCACAGACAACATGAAAATGGAAGGAAATACCATATTGATTACGGGTGGCGCGTCGGGGATTGGCCTGGCGTTTGCTGAGCGGTTTCTCGAAGCGGGCAATGACGTGATTATCTGCGGGCGCCGCGAAGATAAACTGCAAGCGGCAAAACAAAAATATCCGGCGTTGCACACGCGGGTTTGTGATGTCTCTAAGCCGGCTGAGCGGGAAGCGTTGTATACCTATGTGACCAGTGAGTTTCCAGCGTTAAATGTCCTCGTCAACAACGCGGGTATTCAGCAGCGCGTGGATGTGCTGTGTGCCACACGGGATTGGAATGACTACCGTCAGGAAATTGCCGCGAATTTGGAAGGACCCATTCACTTGACATTGCTGTTTATGCCGCACTTAAGGTCTCGCGAGTCCGCTGCTGTCGTCAATGTCTCTTCAGGTTTGGCTATTACGCCTGCTGCTTGGGCCCCCATTTATAGTGCCACAAAAGCTGGCCTGCATGCCTTTTCGATGACGCTTCGGCTACAGTTAGCAGATACGAACGTCGAAGTTATCGAGATTTTGCCACCAGCGGTCAACACAGATTTGGGCGGGGTCGGCTTACACACGTTTGGCGCGCCATTAGACGCCTTTGCCGATGGCGTATTTGCCGGATTGCGGTCTGGGAAATCGGAAATTGGCTTTGGCGGGACACAAGAGCGGTTGCAATTCACAAAGTCCGAGGTGGATGAGGCGATGAGAGCGATGTGGCTCAACTTTCTGCACAATAACCCCGAGTTTCGCAAAGACGTGTGATTGCACTGGTCGTTGATTGGCTCCTTTTGGATGGTTGACGTGTAGTGGGCGAGGCGATAACAGGAAAAAGGTTTTGTGTCGCCGAAACAATCTGTTATGGCCCTTGGGCCTGGAACTTGTTGTGGCGAGGACGTGTGAAAAGATGATTGTCATTCATTTGATATATTATCTGATATTTGCTGTCGACTTGCTCACCGCTTTTACAATTATTTTTCTCGAACGACAAAATGCGGCGGTCACATGGGCCTGGCTCATGGTTTTGTTGTTTATCCCGATTATCGGGTTTTTATTGTATGTGTTTTTGGGACCGCATCTTGGACGCATTCGCGTATATAAAGTCAAGCGCCACAATCGACTGTTGATTGAGGGATTGGCGGCTTACCAGAAAGCTCGTCTTGAGACGGGGCAAGTGGTATACAAAGACCCGATGACGCATCACTATCGGGACTTAATCTACATGAATTTGGTTAGCAGTTACGGCTTCTTCACGCAAGATAACCAGATGCAGGTCTTTACAGAGGGTCACCAAAAGTTCACGGCTTTATTGAATGACATCCGAAATGCAAAGCATCACGTGCATTTGGAGTACTATATTTTGCGCAGTGACCATTTGGGCAAGCAGCTGTTAGACGCGTTGGTCGAAAAGGCAAAGTCTGGCGTGACGGTTCGATTACTATATGATGCGGTGGGGAGCACGTGGACGAGGAAGTCGTTTTTTCGACCGCTGGTCGAAGCTGGGGGCCAAGTTGCGGCGTTTTTCCCATCGCGAATCCCGTTTATGAATTTCCGAATGAATCACCGTAACCATCGAAAGCTCGCGATTATTGACGGCGTGTACGGATATATTGGCGGATTTAACATTGGCGATGAGTATCTTGGCCTCAACAAACGGTTTGGTGCGTGGCGCGACACGCATTTGCGGGTAGAAGGCAGTGCCGTGTTAGAGATGCAAGCGATGTTTTATCTGGATTGGAACTATGCTGCAAATGCCCCAATGCCCATTGACGCCAATTATTTTCGCGTGAAAGACTATACAGGTGACGTAGGGATGCAAATTATCTCCAGTGGCCCCAACAGTGAAGTTGAACAAATTCGCAACGCCTATATTAAAATGATTCATGCGGGTAAACATCATATTTATATTCAGACACCATACTTTGTGCCAGATGAAAGTCTCTTGACCGCGCTAAAAACTGCCGCATTGGCGGGTGTGGATGTTCGGATTATGTTGCCGTCGAAACCGGATCATAGAGTGGTTTATTGGGCGTCGAGATTTTACCTTGGGGAATTGCTCGCAGTGGGTGTAAAGTGTTATCTGTACAAGAAAGGCTTCCTGCATGCGAAGACCGTAGTGGTAGATGGCCATATTGCATCTGTCGGAACGGCCAATATCGATATTCGGAGTTTTAAATTGAACTTTGAAGCCAATGCAATGATTTATAGCACGAAGGCCGTGGCACAGTTGGAGCAGATTTTTGAGGAGGATTTGTCGTACTGCGAGGAGTTGACCATGGAACGCTATCGTGGTCGTTCTCGCGTCGAGAAGATTGCCGAGTCGTGTGCTCGCCTCGTGTCGCCGATTTTATAGAGCGAGCTGGGCGTTCAATCAGCCCAGCTCCGTTTCGTCAGTGATTGCGTGGGCCTAGTGAATGGTAAAGGCGATTTGGGTGCCCCCACCAATCAGCGGCGTCACGGTGGAGAACCCTGGTCGTAAATCGACAGTGATGGTCAGGTTGTCACCCGTTTTTGTCAGTTGGTAACTGGTTGCCCAATTTGCGTCAACGGGTGTGGTCACATCAATCGGATAATCACCATGTCCGACGTGCCTCAGTGTGACAATAAACTGCTTTCTATCCGACGTGATGTGCGGGTTTACATAAGTGTGTTGCATATCTCCATGAGTCAAGATGAAAGTGATTTGATTGTCCGCAAACTGGATTTGTTCCAGCGTGAGTTGTGGTGCAGACGAAGGTGCCGATGTGTTATTCGCCATTCCTGTCTTTGTTGTTCCTGTCGTTATTCTTGTCGATGAAGCATTCTGCGTTCGCAAGGTAATGTTTGTCGACTGGCTCGACCGATGGCTTGTCGGTTGGTGGTTTGTGGTTGCATTCTGGGTGGTACACCCAGATAGGGTGATGAAAGACAAACCGGTTGCCAATGCAATGCAACATAACATGGTTGGTTTCATGTTTTGACCTCCTGAACCACAGGCTGGGCGTGGCGCAATTGAATTGGTTTCCATTGAAGTGAATTTTATCGAAGTGAGTTCCATTGAAGTGAGTTCCATTGCGTAGGATGGATGAGTTCTCGAGAAATTATCACGTGAGGAGGATGTATGACAATGTCAGATGCGTATAAGCGCGTAGCAGGTGAGCGTGCGCTCGATTATGTAAAGGACGGAATGGTGCTCGGCCTCGGGACGGGATCGACTGTATACTATACATTGCAAAAATTGGGTCGTATGGTTCAAGATGGGCTGCAAATCAAGGGGATTCCGACGTCGAAGGCCACAGAGGTGATGGCGAAGGAGTTGGGCATTCCGCTGACCGATTTTCGCGAACATCCTGTACTCGACATTACGATAGATGGGGCGGATGCGGTCACGCCAAAATTGGAACTGGTAAAAGGCGGTGGCGGTGCGTTATTGCGTGAAAAATTGGTTGCCAGTGCGTCGAAGCAGATGATTGTCATCGTTGATGAGTCGAAGCGTGTCGATTCTTTCGACGGTGTGAGTATTCCCGTGGAAGTCGTTCCTTTCGCAGTTGAGACGACTGTTGAGCGCATTCGCGCGTTGGGTGGCACACCGACAATGCGCCAGGACGGCGATGAACTGTTTGTGACGGACAACGCACACTATATTGTCGATGTGACGTTTGCTTCAGTGCCTGATGTGGCAGCGTTGCACGACCGCTTAAAACGCCTGACAGGTGTGGTGGAAACCGGTTTGTTCCCCGACTTGGCAAGTTTTGTGATTGTGGGATCAGCGCGCGGTGTCGACGTGGTAGAGCGGTCGTGATTCGGTTTTGCGCATCATTTTGCCAATGCTGGACTTGACTAAGGCATAGGTCACGCTGCCTGTCGAATAAGGTCTTACCAAGTGGGAGGTTGATACCGTTCAACAATCGCTCGAACTTCGGCGACAGCTTCCTTGGGCAGGCGTTTCACTTGTTCCGCGAGGCGAACGACTTCGGCCAGTTCTTCGGAAGTCATTTGTCCTTCTAACAAGTTCATTTGTTGGCGCCGATGGTGAACCGTATTGGTGGATATGCCGAACATTTGAGCAATTTCGGCGTCTGTTTTGCCGAGATCGAACACGAGGTGGCGCAGCTGTTCACGGGAGAGTAGATGAAAGTCTGTCTGTGACAATGATAAAACCTCCTTTTCCATGGTTTTTTCCAAAAGTGTGTAGTTCTATGCACGGACGACGGACGAACCCCTGGGGCAACCCAATCCGGCACATAGCCGTGGTGCGCGTGGGGGATGTTACATATACGGGAATGGGGGGATGGATGTGCAAGAACAGACGCATCGCAAGCCGGGTCACCCGTTGCGGAAGTTCGATGTGACGCAGTTGGATAAATGGGCGGACGAAAACGTGCGGAAGTTTGATGTTCAGGCGACCGTCGAGAACACCTCCCGCAAACCGAATCCTGAAGATGGTGCGCGCATTGAAACAGCACCAAAGCGGAGGACGCCAATCGACTGAAGCACGGCGGATGCACTGCATCCGCCATTTTTGACCTCATCCGAATACTTGTATCTCTCGTGGTATTTCGACATGTCTCGCCAGAAGCCGACGGAATTTGAAGCTTTCGCGTCAGTCTGCTAGTGTGAATATGCTAGAGTGTCATAGAGCGAGGAGACTTCACCATGACTTCTCAAATCAGACAGTTTTTGACGGACTGGCGTATTATGTCCATGATAGGTGCCGGCGTCGTCATGATTGGCATACTATTATATTTGGACCGACACCACCGGGTTTCGCAACTGATTCGGTCGTGGGGAGCCATTGGCATTATTGTGGCGATTATCCTGATGTTACTGTGGTGCTTGACACCGATTCCATCGGAGGGCCTGTTGGTCATTTTCCTGCGTGTCTATGGCGTCGGATGGGGTACGGTGTATGCGTATATAGGCTCTACGCTCAGTGCGTTGGTCATCTTTTTTATTGCTCGTCACTTTACGAAGGTGTGGTTGTCCCGGGCTTCGGCGCACGAGCGGTTTGAACAAGTGAATCATTGGGTGAAGGATTGGGGGAGCCTAGGCTTATTGATAGCCCGTATGCTACCCGTGCCTGCATTCGTCGTCAATTATGTCGCAGGAATGGTGCCAGCCATCAGTTTATGGAGCTACCTATGGACCGCAGTTGTCGCTATTTTCCCATACTACCTGGGTGTTGCGCTGGTTTTCCAAGGAGTTTTTGGGAACTGGATTTATATTTTAATTGGTATTATCCCATTGTCAATCGTCGGATTGGCGGGGGTTCTCGTGCGGCGGCGCAGCCATCATCACGCAGACCTGCACCGCAGATTTTTCAGATGGCATATGTAAAATACAGTCTGGTGTTCTAAAAATGTGATGGCTACAATATAGTAGAAACCCCGAGGTGATGCAGTTGGAAGATCACGAAAACCTCGACCAAGTACGGAAATTAGACAGTATTCTCGAGCGGTTGTCCCGTTCGATGAAAACGCGTCGAGAGGTCGAAGCAACTGGGTTAACCACCACCCAATTATTTGTCCTGCGCTATTTGTCTTTAAATGAGAATGCCAAGTCGTCTGACATTGCAAAAATTGCTGGCCTTAGTCCTGGTGCGATAACGCAAGTCTGCGACGAATTGGTGCGTTTAGGCTATGTGGAACGAACAAGATCTATCGAAGACAGGCGAGTCGTCTTTGTGAGGTTGACCGAAAGTGGCGAGGCGCGCATCAAGGAACTATTGGCGCGCCGGGCAGTCCGCCTTAGTCAATTGTTGGACAAGATGGGGCGGGAGGATGCGGCGGCGCTGACACGGTTGTTGGAACGGCTTGTCGAAGTCTTGGAATCCGAGTCCGAAGAATAAGGGGGTATTGTGATGAAGGTAGGTTGGATTGGATTAGGAAACATGGGTGTGCCGATGGTTCGCAATCTCGCGCGTGCAGGCGTTGACGTCTGTGCTTACAATCGTTCGCCCAAGGAAACAGCACTCGCCGGTGCACGGACGGTGCATTCGCTGACTGCGGCGGTGCAGGATAAAGACGTGGTGGTGTTGATGGTCTCCGACTTCGCCGCAATCGAGGATATCTTGTTCGAGCAAGGGGCTGCGGCGGCGATGTCGGAGAATACACTCGTGCTCAACATGAGTACCATCGGTGTCGACGAAACGGTGAAATTGGCGCAGGCGTTGCAAGGGCGTGGTTTGCGGTTTATGGACGCGCCGGTACTTGGCTCTGTCAAGCCGGCAGAAAATGCGGCGCTCACCGTTGTCGCTGGCGGGGACGTGAAAGATTTTGAGCAGATGATGCCTATCTTCAACGCAATTTCCAAGGCTGCGTTTCATATCGGACCGTGCGGCAAGGGCGCGGCGATGAAATTACTGGTGAACGCGTATTTGGGAATGGCGGTTGAGGCGCTGGGAGAATGTCTTACGTTTGGCAGGGAAAATGGCTTATCCGCCGAATTGATGCTAAGTGTTCTTGAAAATAGCGCAGTTTGGTCGCCGATGATAGCGAGCAAGCGAGACATGCTGCTCCATGAAGAATACGGCGCGCAATTTGCGCTGCGGCATTTGACAAAGGATTTGGGGCTTGTGATTCGCCAGGCAACGCAAGTGGGCGCTGCCATGCCTGCAGTACATACGACGCTGGATACATTTCAAAAAGCGGTGGCTGACGGGTACGGCGATGAGGATATGATTGCTGTGCTCAAACACCTGCGAGGACAGACACAGGCATGAAGCCGGCTGTTTTTTTAGATCGGGATGGGGTCATTAATGACCACCGCCACTATATCAATGGTCCAGATGATTTTTATCTGTTTCCACAAGCACCAAAGGCCATTGCAGCACTGAATCAGGCGAATTTGTTTGTCGGTGTTGTGACCAATCAAGGTGGCGTTGGACTTGGCTACTTGTCGCAGCTTTCGTTGCAGGCAATTCACGAGAAGATGACCGCGTTATTGGCCGAAGCGGGTGCGTATCTCGATGACATCATGTACTGTCCGCACGCGCCTAAAGCGGGTTGTGCTTGTCGAAAGCCAAAGCCGGGCATGATTGAATGGTTAGCCAAACGCCACGAATTAGATTTAGCGCGTTCTTACATGGTTGGAGACCGAGATGTCGACATCTTAGCCGGTCAGGCAGCCGGGTGTAAAACCATTTTTGTCGGCGGCGGGGCGTTGCCAAGCAGCGTAGTTCCCAGTGCCCACGTCGCAGATATTGCGGCGGCGGTGGATTGGATATTGCGCGATGCAGGACAGGTATAGTTTTCATAAGATGTAGCGCAAGGCCCAACATGGGTTAGGAGGCGCTGCTTGTATGTTGCCTGTGACCAACTTCGGTGACGCGCTGTACGGTTGGTACGAAGAACTGGAGGATGCGCTTTGGACCACCTTGCCGGATCAAAATGTGTTATCCTGGTGGATGCGGGCGTCTGTTCCCGTCTCCGCGCTACAGTGGTTGACAACTGGATATCCAGTGTTGGCGCCGTACTATCCGGCGAGCGCAGTGAACGGGTTGATGGACCCAACAGCACCCTACATGGGATATTGGTGGCCATGAGGTCCGTTGAGAGAGGCTGTCGCGCCTCTCTTTTGTGTGTTGTTACCGCGGTCACGTACTAAAGGAGATGTCTCATTGGACCTGAGTATCATCATTCCGTCGTTCAACGAACGGGACAATATTGCGCCGATAGTTGAGCGAATTCATACAGCATTACGAGATGAGCCAATCCGCTATGAGATCTGGTTCGTGGACGATAGTACGGATGACACCGTCGATGTCCTCTCCAAGATGGAAGCGGTGGACAAGCAGGTTCACGTTTACCATCGGGATAGCGAGCGGGGATTGGCGAGCGCAGTTGTCGCTGGATTTGCACGGGCTCGGGGCGACTATCTGATTGTGATGGATGCCGATTTGCAACATCCGCCAGAGCTCCTGCCAGAAATTTTTCGAAACCTCGAGGCAGGCAGTGACATTGTCATCCCGAGCCGTTTTGTCAGTGGCGGTTCAGATGGGGGCCTTGGGCCATTGCGTAAATTGGTGTCATGGGTAGCGAGGGTTATCGGTCAGCTCGCGCTGCGGCGCTTACGCAAAATTTCTGATTGTACAAGCGGCTATTTTGGCGTCAATCGCAATGTGGTCGATGGTGCTCAGTTAGATCCAATTGGCTGGAAAATCCTAATTGAGGTTCTGGTGAAGGGCCAGTATAAAACGGTTCATGAGATTCCTTATGAATTTTTGGCTCGCGATGCTGGCGAGTCGAAAATGAGCATGCGTGAACAGTGGAACTATTTTCGCCATTTATTTCGGCTTGTTTCTCAAAGCCCGTCGGACAGGCGGTTCTTTTTGTTCTGTGCGATAGGTGCCAGTGGCGTCGTCGTCAATTTGGTGGTGTTGTCAATTTTGAAGTACGCGCTGCGAGTTCCAGATACTTCGGCGTCGATTATCGCCTCGTTGGTGGCAATGTTGAGCAATTATATTTGGAATGACCAGATTACTTGGCGGGCGTCGGGGCAGCGTAAATGGAATATCAAACTGCCGTTGTTTATCGCTATTTCACTCGTGGGCATTGCGTTGACGACGCTCGTCATGGACGGGTTTCGAGCGGTTGGCGTCGCTGTCCCGATTGGACAGGTCATTGGCATTCTCGTATCGACAGTCTGGTCGTACATGATGAACAATCGATTGACGTGGAAAGATACACAAGAGAAGGTTCGTGAGGAAGTCGTGGTCACGCGGGAGAAAGGCCGGATTCGGTCTGTCTAATTTGATCGATGTTGGACAAAACGCCTCCGCCAAGGGCATTGCCTTCGGCGGCGGCGTTTACTGTTACGAGGTCGCTTGGGTGCCAGGTAGATGCCAGCATTGTGTCGTCGCCGGATCTTGTACTGGATTTTTCTGCACAATGCCGTCTTCAAAAAACTGCTTTGCGACGTATCGCGCCTGATGTGGGTTGACCACCCAATAGCTCAAGTCGCCGGTTGCGCCGGCGGGGTCGTGAAAAGATCCGGGCAGAGTTTGTTCAATTGTACGATACCCGGCGTATGTGCGCGCGTTTGTTGCTAACTTACTCAAATCGACAAATGTCATATCGGTGTCGACGCTGTGCACGGCATCCATGAGGATACCCGGGAGTTTGGGGATGGTCTGCGGTTGTAACAGGCGACTTTTTAGTGCCACGAGAAACGCTTGTTGCCGCTCGGTTCGCCCGATATCGCCGAGTGCGTCGTGCCGGTAGCGGACGAATGCCAGCGCTTGTTCCCCGGTGAGCGTTTGCCGTCCGGGTTGAAGATTGATAATGCCATGAACCGCGTCGCCTGTTTTGTAGTACATGCGCTTAGGGACGTTTATCTCCACGCCGCCGATACGATTAATCATGTTAACGAGTCCATCAAACCGGGTGAGTGCATAGTGATCTATCGGCAGACCAATTAAATTTTCAACAATCTGAACGGTCATCTCTGGCCCCCCAATGGCCAATGCGTCGTTTACTTTCCGGTATCGCCCATCCGGAAAGGCCACTTGGGTATCGCGAGGAATCGATAATAATTCAATTCGGTGGTGTGCGTCGTCGAGGCTGGCGACACAAAGTACGTCAGAATTGCCGTTGAGATTATTTTCCCGGGCATCTGTTCCAATCAGGAGAATGGTCTTTCGGTCTGGTTGCGGTGCATGTGACAATCGAATCGGAGGCAGTGCCGCATGAACGCGGTGTGGGAAAAGGACGCGCGCGGTAGCAAGCGTGCATCCGCCGACGACGGTTACCAATAGTGCCATCGTTGTAATTAAACGAATCATCCGCGAGAAAGTAAATTTCCGATCACGGCGTTCAGACATTTGGGGCCCACTCCCATCTCCTTGTGATCATGCGTATTGTCTCAGAAGATGGTGCAGGTTATTCGGATTCGTGATGCACTTTCGCATAGAACGAGGGAGCCAGACGGTTACGTCGTCGTGCGACGAACGCTGGCTCCCTGTCGTTGCGCGGAGAATTAGGTTGGCTTAGTTATGGGTAAGGATTTCGTTACACTGGATGCAAATATAGCGGTATGATTCGGCGAGCGTTCGCGCCTGAACCGGTAACCCATCGCGAATGACGACGCTTGAATCGAGTTGGACGATGCGCTCTTCCCGGAATGAGGTACTATTGCACTTTGGACAGTGAATTGCGTGTTGACTGCTGGCCATCTGTGACTCATCTCCAATATGTAAGGTTTACAATAGTAACAGCGACGTGCGGCTTGCTGTGGCTCAACAAGTGGCGCATACAACATGTATTATAAGTGTGGCGCGGTGAAAGGGTCAAAGACGTTGTGCATTGCGTCGCTTTTCAAAAGGTTGGGGGCGGTTCACGTCATTTGTGACGAACCGGATGCTGGAATTGGTAGCGTACCCCTTGTACCTGCGTTGACGAATCGGGCATTCGGTCTGCTGAGAATGCATGGTCGCAATCGTGAAATGTGGGATAAACCTCGGCCACCGCTCGACACTTCGGAGCAGTTGCGACTCCTGTGAGTTGAGGCATGAGCCCTGTTACTACGTATGCAAGGTCTTTGCATGACATCTCGTTTTCATTCGCAATTGTGGTATGGTTGTATAGTGGGCGTGAGCAAAGACACTGGAGGACAAGGATGAATTACGGCTTTCCGGATTGGATGTTCGCAGCGGTGGCGATTGCTGCGTACGAGATTGCTGCTTGGATAAAACACCGTTTCCACTTGGAGTGGGCGATGTGGATTGCGTATGCAATCATCGTCATATGTGCCATCGTGTTGCTAATACGGTATGTGATTCGGATGGTTCGGCGACGGCGTCATCACGAGGCCGATGACCCGGACGATTGGCGGAATTATTGAGAGACGGGCGCATGGATGCGCCCGGTTTCATTTATGCGTGCCAGCGCTTGGCTGGGCTGTGACAGGACGGATTAGATTTGTGAAGATGATTGCAAGTAATCTTCGAGAAGTTGTGCAAAAGGCCCAGACAAGCGGGTATAAAAGGCGACTTGCCCTTGTTCCACCACGCCTGACGGCGACACCAGGTGGAGGACGCTTGTCACGATTTTGTACGCACGTCCGGCGTCTGAACGCCCGCTTGATAGGCGATTGACATGCTGGGAAAACTCTAGATCATCGCATTCGACGAATCCAATAATGTTGTCTAGTGCGATGCGGAATGTGGTTTGACCACGCTGTTGTATAAATTCCTTTGTGGTAAGTTGATATTTAACGCTGTTGCGGATTTCACTGCGTTTCAACTCACCACGTAACATCTTCACTTTGGGAAAGTGATACATGAATTCGCCACCTTTACACCAAAAGAAGTTATGTTGATGATTGTAACATAGTTCGGAGAAACATGTCCGGGTGCTTCGGTCGGATTTCCAAAAGGAACCATGATGAAGGCCCACTATTCTGTCGAAAAGGGTGAACGTTTCGTTGAGTCGTTGGATGAGTATTTTGGCCGTCGTGATGATTGTCATCAGTGCGGTCATTCGCTTTACACATGGAAGTGAGATGCTGCAATTTTTTGCTTCCGCAGTGGCGATTATCCCGTTGGCGGCCATCATGGGGCAGGCGACAGAGTCGATTGCCGCACACGCTGGACCGCGTCTGGGCGGCTTGCTGTCTGCTACTTTCGGAAATGCTGTTGAGTTGATTATCGGCATATTTTCGTTAGAGCAGGGGCTTTTCTCGCTCGTCAAAGCCTCCATTACAGGTTCCATTATTGGCAACCTGCTATTTGTGCTCGGGTTAAGTTTTTTTGTTGGCGGCATTCGCCATCCGATTCAATATTTTAATTTGCGCGTGGCACGCAGCAATGCGTCCATGTTGATGTTAGGCGTCGGTATTGCGTTTGTCGTACCGAGCATTTTTGCGTTGGCGCCGCATGAAAAGAACTACACACTGTCGTTCGGCGTGGCGGCGGTCTCACTCGTGATTTACATTCTTGGCCTGTTCTTTAGCCTGTTCACGCATCGTGAAGTGTTTGCGTACATAGAAGATGAGGCGGCTGAAACAGAGGGGGCTGGCCAGGAAGAGGTCAAGTACCGACTTTGGCCTGCGGTGATTGTCCTGCTGATTTCTACTGTCCTGGTTAGCATCGAGAGCGATTGGCTGGTGGAAAACGTCAAGTCGATTGCTGCTGGATTAGGGTGGAGTGAAGTCTTTATCGGGGTGGTTGTCGTCGCGATTATTGGCAACGCGGCCGAACACGCGTCGGCCGTCTGGATGGCTTGGAAGAACCGAATGGATCTCTCGCTGGAGATTGCAGTCGGCAGTACACTTCAGGTGGCGATGTTCATCGCACCGGTATTGTTTTTTGTCAGTCTGATGATGGGCAATCCGTTTGAACTCGTATTTTCTTGGCCAGAGCTCATCAGTATGATTGCAGCAGTCTTGTTGGTGGTCATTTTAATGCTCGATGGTGAATCCAACTGGCTGGAAGGTGCCATGGCGGTTGGTGCATATCTCGTTCTTGCTGTCGGTTTTTACACGTTACATACTGCCTGAGTGGAGTGTTTGCCGTGAAAATGTTTATCCGGGCAATTGCGAAACACTTTGGGATTGGCTTGGCGACAGTGTTACCGTTCGTTTTCGCTATCTGGGTTGTCGTCGTCGTGGTCAACTACGTGGATGGATTGGTGGGGCAATACATTCCGTACCCAGGGTTTCATATTCCCGGGACGGGCTTCGTGCTCATCTTAGCGGCCATCACGGTCGTTGGCTTGCTGTCACGCATATACATTAGCCGCGTATTCTTCTCTTGGCTAGATGCTCTATTTACGCGAATTCCTGTGATTAAGTCACTTTATTCGACGGCCAAGGAACTCGTGCAAAACACGTTTGGGCGCAAAGGCGCGTTTCAACAACCGGTGCTCGTCGACTGGCCGGATGAACGCGCGCAGGTGCTCGGTTTTATTACCAATGAGGCGCTGCCAGTTGAGATGGATCCCGACGGTACAAAGGTGTCTGTGTATCTGCCCAACGCTTTTCAGTTTGCTGGCGCCACAGTCATTGTCTCGCGCGATAAAGTGAAGCCTTGTGGATTGACGGTGGAGCAGGCATTTAAATTTTCGTTGTCGGCTGGGTTGGGCCATTCCGTGGAATCTGTGAAGAAAGAGGATTTAGAGACTGAGTTGCCAACCGGAAATCATCAACCGCTGGGCATGTAGTCAATGAACTTGTATGAAACTCGACTTTAAATGGCCACTTGCGCACGTGGATGCGCGAGCGGCCATTTGACTGTTGTGCGAAGGTGTGCTGTTATGTCAGTCTCGCAGGACTGGCGTGTAGCCACGTTCGCGCAAGGCGGTACACAACATTTCGATGTGTTTTTTATCGCGGGTTTCGAGGTCGAGCTCTACTTCGGTTTGACCGAGGTGAATGTGTGTACCGACCCGGTGATGGCGAATAGATAGGACATTAGCCCGCAGTGCTGCGAGAACGTCCAACAAATCTTTCAGTGCTCCGGGCCTGTCCAAGAGCGTCACAGCTAATCGGAGAAATCGTCCAGACTCAATAAGTCCGTGTTCAATAATCCGCGATAGTACGGTGACATCCACGTTGCCGCCCGATAATACGCAGATGACTTTGCCAAGGCCACTTGGGATCTTTCGGTTGATGGCTGCGGCAACACTGGTCGCAGCGGCACCTTCGGCGACGATTTTACAGCGTTCAAGCAGGAGTACCATAGCCCGCGAGATTTCCTCTTCTTCGACTAGCACGACATCGTCCACATATTGTTTGATTAAGGCGTAAGATAGGTCGCCGGGGCGCTGCACGGCGATACCGTCGGCAAGCGTCGCCTGTGCAGTCACGGTCGTTGGCCGCCCGAGTTCAAGCGACTCGCGCACCGATGGGACGGCGGTGGCCTCAACGCCAATCACTCGGATATCTTTTTTCAGTGATTTGACAGCTAACGCGATGCCTGCGGCCAATCCGCCGCCGCCCATCGGAATCACGATGGCGTCTGCGTCCGGCAACTGTTCCAACATTTCCAGTCCCATCGTCCCCTGGCCCGCAATAATGGCCTCGTCGTCAAACGCGTGGACATATGTATAACCTCGTTCGTCTCGCAGTGCGACTGCATGCGCGTAGGCGTCGTCGTACGATGCGCCGTGGAGTACGACGTTTGCGCCGTAGGCCTGGGTTGCCGCAATTTTCGCCAGGCTAGCCCCTTCCGGCATGACAATCGTGCAAGGGACGCCGAGATCGCGAGCGGCCAACGCCACCCCTTGTGCGTGATTTCCTGCGGATGCGGCAATAACGCCTCGGTTTCGTTCGGCTTCTGTCAACGACGTGATTTTGTTGTATGCGCCGCGGAGTTTAAATGATCCCGTTTTCTGCAGATTTTCGAGTTTGAGATAAATCTCGTTGTCCGACAGCTGTGTGAAGGTCGCAGAGTAGTCGAGTGGGGTTTGCTGGATGACACCGGCAATCCGGGTGCGGGCCTTCTGGATATCGTCGAGCGTGAGCTGTGGTAATTTGGCTTGATGTTCCAACCAGGAAATCCTCCTTTGTGTCCCAGGGTGCAGTAATCGCAAACGGCTGCGGTAGTGCCAATCCCATCGGCGTGCTAAAATGCTTCTAGCAGAGCGGTGCCTAGACACCGCTCATGATCGTACTGGAGGTGTTTGTGATTTTCAATACAGATGCGCGGGTTCGTTCCAACTTGCGAGCCATTCATCCATACCAGCCAGGCATCAGCGAAGACCAATTGCGCAAAGAGTTTGGACTGGCCCGGCTCGTTAAATTGAACTCCAACGAAAATGCACTTGGTCCGTCGCCAATGGCCCTTGCTGCGATTGAGCACGAATTGCCCAAGCTTCACTTATACCCCGACGGAGGCAGTGAGTTGCTTCGTGAGGCGCTGGCAGCGCATCACGGGCTGCACATGGAACAAGTTTTTGTCGGCAACGGATCTGACGATATTATTAAGCTGATTTCAGAGACGTTCCTCGAACCTGGGGATGAGATTGTCGTTCCGTTTCCGTCGTTTTCGCAGTATGGATTCGGCGCCGAGGTGATGCGGGCGCAGATTCGCGAAGTACCCTTGCGACCGGATTTTTCCTATGACGTCGAGGCACTGCTGCGGGCGGTGAACGAAAAGACGAAGTTACTTTACCTGTGCACGCCGAACAATCCCACCGGTACGGTGCTCAAACGCGACGAATTTACGTGGCTCATAGAACGACTGCCGATAGACGTCTTTGTCGTGGTAGATCTCGCCTATGACAACTATGCCACGGACTCTGATCGGTTCTTTGTCACAGAGTCGGCTCTGGCATATCCGAACGTATGTTACATGTTCACATTTTCCAAGTTGTACGGTTTGGCGGGTTTGCGCGTCGGTTATGCGCTTGGCAATGAACAAGTGTGGGCGTATGTCCACCGTGTGCGAGAGCCGTTTAACGTCAATCGGGTGGCCCAACGGGGTGCACAGGCCGCGTTGCAGGATGTGGCGCACATTGCGAAGTCGCAGGCGCTTGCAGCGAGGAGCCGGGAACAGTATGCGGCGTTGGCACGTGATGGACTTCGCGTAATTCCGTCACAGGCAAATTTCACCTTGGTCGAGGTGGGGGACGGGGTCGCTGCGTTCGAGTGGCTGAAAAAACAAGGCATACTCGTGCGCGCTGGGTATCCGGGTTTGGAATCGTTCGTTCGTGTCACATTTGGTCTCGAGGAAGAAAATGAGTTATGTATCGGCGCATTGCGCGCGTATCAGCAGGTGCGTACGTGAAGTCACTGGTTTTTTTTTACGGCCCCCTATGGTAAACCAACCAGATTAGGGGGCCATTAGCCAATCAGATTGACTGATTTCGCTATTATGTTACCTAGTGGATGACCCGCAGACAAGAGGTGGTTGCTGGCAACGAAGCTAGTTGTTGTCTGTACGCTGCTATCGCCGTTCAGTTTTCCCCGTCCAGCGTGCCAGGCTTGTCTGTAAAGTCCTGTTCCTCGGTGGCAGAATGTCGGTCTGAGTGAATCATATTGGCGTCGCGGAAGCGGCCTGTGACCGCTTGGCCGGGTTTCCAGTCGGATACCTTGCCAAGCTTTGGTGCGTTGAACGCCGCACCGTAAGGCCCTTCTGCGAATTCCTCGACGGCTAAATCGTCGTCGCGGGATTGGACTTCCCAAAGCTCGGCGTTTGGAAAGTCGTTTTCTCCATTCTTGATGGGGCCTGGGTTGTACGAACCGGAATTCGGACTTTCCACAACGTCGCTTTGTTGTGGTTGTGTCTGTGGTTTATCATGATGCATGGGCACTCACCTCAAAGGGTAGTGTGCCTTCGTAAGGAAAGTGTATCCGATACAGGAGGCAATTCGATGGACAAAGAGGACAAGCAAGTGAGGGTTCGCTTTGCGCCGAGCCCGACAGGTGCATTACATATCGGCGGTGCGCGCACCGCTTATTTTAACTGGTTGTTCGCAAGGCAGCACAAAGGAGTTTTTGTGCTGCGGATTGACGATACGGACCGGGCGAGATCGACAGAGGCGTCGTACCAGCAAATTCTCGACAGTTTGCGGTGGCTTGGCCTGGACTGGGACGAAGGACCGGATGTGGGCGGTGCGTATGGTCCATACCGCCAATCGGAGCGGATGTCCATCTATACAGAACAATTGGAGAAGTTAAAGCAGCAAAATCGCGTATATCCCTGCTTTTGTACACCTGAGGAATTGCAGCGCGAGCGCGAACTTGCGCAGCGAGAGGGCAGGGCGCCGCGCTACTCAGGGAAGTGTCGCCACTTGAGCGCGGATGAAGTCGCTTCGCGGCTGGCGGCCGGCGAGTCGCATGTCTATCGCCTTCGCGTCGAATCTGAAGGGGAAACCGTCGTCCACGATATCATTCGTGGGGACGTCGTATTTCAAAACGCCGAAATCGATGATTTTATTATCTGGAAGGCCGACGGAACGCCAACCTATCACTTGGCGTCCTGTATTGATGACGCCCTTATGGAGATTTCGCATATTGTCCGGGCGGAGGAGCACTTATCCAACACGCCGCGACACGTGGTCCTGTTTGAGGCACTCGGCTTCGAAGTTCCGCAGTTTGCTCATGTGCCGATGATTTTGGCGCCGGATCGGAGTAAATTGAGTAAACGCCACGGAGCGACCAGCGTATCGGAGTACAGGGAACAGGGGATTCTGCCGCAAGCGCTCATCAATTATCTGCTTTTGCTCGGATTTTCACCGGGGGAGGATAACGAGGTTTTATCGCGTGAACAGGCCATTGAATCTTTCCGCCTGGATCAGGTGGCCAAACACGCCGCAGTCTATGACGTGAAGAAATTGGAGTGGCTGAACGCACAATACTACCGCGCCCAATCGCCAGATTTGGTGCTCGCGCAAGCATGGGCTGGTTTTGTCGAGCGCGGTTGGGTGGCGCCGGACGAGACGAACCGCGAGCGCTTGGCCTGGCTTCGTACCGCCATTGAGTTTGTCTTGTCGCGCAGCCGCAATGCGGCAGATCTGGTCGAAGGCCTGCGTTATTACTTTCAGCCGGTGAACGCTTATGACCCGACGGGTGTCAAAAAGCAATTTGCTGATTCCGACGTATCCGACCGCCTGCGCCGCATCGCCAAGCGCCTGTCGGAGGTGTCGCCGTTTACAACAGTTGTCGTCGAGAAAGAATTTCGCAGTTTGATTGAGGAGCTGGGCGTTAAAGGCGGTAAGTTGATTCACCCGACGCGCCTCGCGCTGACTGGCGTCACGGTGGGGCCGGGTCTATTTGATATCATGGTCCTGCTCGGGCGTGACGAATGTGTGTCACGGCTCGAGTTGGCCGCGCATCGCATTGAGACGGGAAATGTTACTCTGACGCAATGACGAGTGGTGGAGCACGCCGCCTGCTGGGGAGCAGCTCGCAGGCGACGTGCTCTCCGCCGGATGCTAGGCGCGCTGGATGCGAGCTGTCTATCGAAGATTGAACGATTAATATTGACACAACGGTCGTTCTTGTGTATATTTATATACCGTCAACGACGTCATTGCCGAATGGTGTAATGGTAGCACGACTGACTCTGACTCAGTTAGTCTAGGTTCGAGTCCTAGTTCGGCAGCCACTTGGCCCTATCGTCTAATGGTTAGGACGCCGCCCTCTCACGGCGGTAATAGGGGTTCGAATCCCCTTAGGGTCACCAATGGGACGAGGGTCATTAGCTCAATTGGCAGAGCATCCGACTCTTAATCGGCAGGTTGAAGGTTCGATTCCTTCATGACCCACCAGCTTTCGAAATCGCGGCTTCCTCCAGAGGGGTCGCGATTTTTGTTTGTGTCACAGCCTTGTTTTTTCTGGAAATCGATGTTCCCACAGAGATGTTTGGTATCATGGACAGAGAGTTTGAACTTGGACGAGATACGGGGGCGGCAGACATTTGCGAACGCGGATGACAGGTGCCGAACGACGGCAGTGGGTTGACAAACTTCTTGAGGAATACGCAGCCGTTGCTTGGGCTTACCTAGTGGCGGAATGCGACACCGTCGAACAGGCGGAGGACGCGTTTGTCTATGCGTTTATTTTGGCAAACGAACGGTTGGCAGAGGCACACGTGGAGCCTGCGGAAGATTGGATGATGGAGATTCTGCGCGAAGCGGTGCGTGAGGCGCCTGTTGATTCTGATTGGCGGGAGCAACTCGTTGATGCGGATGGTCAAGTCGCGGTAGTGAAGGACGCTGTGGCCCAGGGAGAATCCCTGCGTGTTCCACAAGCGCTTATCCAGCGCAGTGTACAGATGATGCGAGCCAACATCGCACGCGACGAGGCGATGCGGCATCACCGGGGTCCGCTTTGGACCAAAGTTGGGGCAGCTTTGGCTGTCGTCGTTGGGATTGCGGGCGTTGGGTACGGCGTGTCTGATAAATGGGCCCGTCATTTTCAGAATCGGCCGCCTGTGAGTGCACAAGCAGACGCCACGGAAAAGGCGGTCGCACACTTGGGTGGTGATTTGCCTGTGTCGCCAGTGGCTGTCTACCAATTGGATGCGTCCACACATCTTGACGTCAACCACCTGGCGGTCAATAAGAATTCGTTGTATCAGGGAACCCTTGTGCTTTCAGCGGATAGTTGGCCGCGCATTGAGGTTAGTCAGCAACCGTTTTCCACCAAAGGCGTCACGCTTGGTGGAAATGTCAATGCGACGTATACATTTGAATTGGTTCCCCCGTTGCAGGCGAGTGGGAAGAAATCCGATGATGCTTGGGAGATCTCGAATTGGCATATCGAAGTGATGGGTAACTGGATAGTCGGTGTGATTTCGTGGAATGACGGTGGGTCTTCAGATACCAATGTGCAGCAGATCTACGCGCTTAGTACGAAGAGCGGAAAATATAGCCTCGTCGACACACTTGCGCCGCAACATGGTGTCGAAAATCGTTTTGAGGTCGCCGTCGGAGACGGGAAAATCGTCGTGCAGCCAGGTCTGGATGACGGGTCGAGCGCACCACTGGGCCTTCCCATTCAGATTTATACGCTGAAAGGGGACGACCCGACGCATGCTTGGACGGAAGACAGTCAAATCCCGGCTTCGTTTGGCTTGATGCAAACACCTGTGGTGACACAGCAAGGGATTATTTTTCAAGGAATTGCTGGGAAGACGCAGACGAGTTCCGACAATGTCGACACATGGTACGAACTGACGTGGGATGGTACCATGAATCACTACGACGGACCACCTGTGGACGGACAGGTGCATTGGGCGGTAGTCGGAAGCTCTGGAACCGCTTGGTGGGTCGAAACGACGCCGGATGCGTCAGACAGTCATCAAGGCTATCAGGTGTCGATGGCGCAACTCAGTGACGACAAGTCAAATGGCAGTCCGACAAAGAGTCTCGCTCAGCCTGTGCTTCAATTGGCCGTCGATAATGGCAATTTAATTTGGCTACAGCAGGGGACCGATAAAGACGAAGATACACTTGTGGTCGCACAAGTGGAGTAATGAAGGAGGGCTGAAGATGGAACAGACGCTTTCCGACAAGCTCGCGTTACTTCCAGCCAAGCCGGGCGTGTACCTGATGAAGGGGCAGTCCGGGGAAATCCTCTATGTGGGGAAGGCGAAGGTGTTGAAGAACCGGGTGCGTTCGTATTTCACCGGATCGCACGATAGAAAGACACAGGCCCTCGTCTCGAATATTCGGGACTTTGAATATATCGTCACGGACACCGTGGCAGAAGCGCTGTTGCTCGAGTGTAACTTGATTAAGCAGCATACGCCGCCGTATAACATCATGTTGCGGGACGATAAGACGTACCCGTACATTAAAATCACGAATGAAATGCACCCGCGCTTACAGATTGTTCGCCGCGTCAAACGGGATGGGGCGAAATATTTTGGCCCGTACCCGAGCGCATTTGCCGCCCAGGCCACGAAACGCCTGCTCGACAGGCTATATCCCCTGCGCAAGTGCAAGACGCTGAAAAAGCAGGTGTGCTTATACTATCATATCAACCAGTGTCTCGCGCCCTGTGAGTACGTGGTGGATGCGCCGGTGTATCAGATGATGGTCAAGGAGATCACCAATTTCTTACACGGTGGTCACCAGGATGTGGTCAAAGATTTGCAGCAAAAGATGGAGCAGGCCGCCGCTGAGTTGAATTTTGAACGAGCGGGCGAGTTGCGCGACTTAATTCGGCACATCGAACAGGTGATGGAAGAACAGAAAATCACGACGCCCGACCAAGTGGACCGGGATGTATTCGGCTTTGCCGAAGATAAGGGACTGCTGAGTGTTCAGGTGTTTTTTGTGCGGGGCGGTAAGCTAATCGAACGCTCTGTCAGCATCATGCCGCACTTTGGCGATGCGGTGGAGGATTTTATGTCGTTTGTCGAGCAGTTTTACCACGAGCGCGCGGACATCCCACGCGAGGTGCTCCTGCCGGAGGGGACCACTAGCGAGGCGCTGGTTGAGTTACTTGACGCGAAGGTCCTTGAACCGAAGCGTGGACAAAAGCGAGATCTCGTCAATTTAGCGACAAAAAATGCGCGCCAAGGGCTCGATGAAAAATTGCAATTGATGGAGCGCAACATGGATAGGACGCTGGGTGCTGTCATCGAGTTGGGCGAAGTACTCGCCATTGGTGCGCCGCGGCGGATTGAGTCGTTCGACAACTCGAATATTCAAGGGGCCGACGCTGTGGCTGCGATGGTTGTATTTGTCGACGGCAAGCCGGCGAAGTCGGAGTATCGCAAGTTCAAGATTAAGACCGTGGATGGTCCGGATGACTACGCCTCTATGCGTGAGGTGATTCGTCGGCGCTATTCCAGGCTCTTGCGAGAAGGTAGACCTTTACCTGATTTGATTGTGATTGATGGTGGTCGCGGTCAATTAAACGCGGCGCTCGATGTGTTAGAAAACGAACTGGGGTTGGAGATTCCAGTATGTGGACTGGCGAAAGACAATCGCCACAAGACGAGCCAATTGTTGTTTATGGACGAGGAACAGCCCGTACACATTGATCGGCATTCGCAGGCGTTTTACTTGCTGGAGCGGGTGCAGGAAGAGGTTCACCGGTTTGCTATCACATTTCATCGCCAGACGCGGAAAAAAACCGGATTTTCCTCTGTGCTGGATGAGATACCGGGTATTGGCCCACAGCGGCGCAAAGCGCTCATGAAACACTTTGGTTCACTGGATGCTATCGCGGCGGCAGATGTCGATGCGTTTCGCGGAATGGGCATTGGCGACAAACTGGCTCACGAGATTCTAAATCGCGTCCAGAGCCATCTCCAAGCGGCGAAAACAGCGCAGGAGAAGCGCTGACTTCGATTGTCAAAGAGAGTGGAAGGGTCGAGAAAAGCATGTGAAGTCATTTTGCTTCCTTGACCCTAGGAATTTCAATCATTACAATCTTAGGTGGAATTGAAGGCACCCTATCCGGTTGGCAGTCGCACGCGACTGCCGTTACATATGTTCTCCTGGTTAGGGGTGGAAGGGAGGCAACCTTGTGGCAGTAGCACAAGCCCAGAAGAAGAACCTTACGTTCTTATGGCGCCGGTTACATACGCTGTCCGGTGTAATTCCAGTAGGGTTGTTCCTATTGGAACACCTGTTTACGAACTCCACAGTGTTGCGCGGACCTGCTGCGTTCAACGAGGCTGTTGACGCAATTCAGACGTTGCCGTTGTTGCACTTTATCGAGTTCGTCTTCATTTTTTTGCCCATCACCTATCACGGTGTGTGGGGGCTGTATGTGGCTTTCGTATCCGGCTACAACGCAGGTCAGTATTCGTTTGGGCGCAACATCATGTTCGTGCTGCAGCGAATCACTGGGGTCATTACTTTTGTGTTCATTATTTTTCACTTGTGGACTACGCGCTTTTCTGGGAACGCGCCGACGTTTGACATGGTGCACAATCTAGTGTCCAACCCGGCGTACTTTTGGTTCATGGTTGTGGGCGTCGTCGCTGCGACGTACCACTTCGCGAACGGATTGTGGTCATTCTGTATCCACTGGGGGATTACAGTTGGCGCGCGTGCACAGCGCGTAACCGCTTGGGTGACCATGATTATTTTCGTCGTGTTGGCTGGGGTGGGCGTTGCATCGCTTATCGCGTTTACCCACGCGGCGTAAGGAGGGGACTTCATCGTGGCAGAACAAACGATTATCGTCGTAGGCGGTGGCTTGGCTGGTCTCATGACGACGATTAAGATTGCTGAAGCGGGCGTTCCAGTGAAACTGTTTTCGCTGGTTCCTGTAAAGCGGTCCCACTCTGTGTGTGCGCAGGGCGGAATCAATGGTGCCGTCAATACGAAGGGTGAGGGCGACTCGCCATGGGAACACTTTGACGACACGATTTACGGCGGAGACTTTCTCGCCAACCAACGCCAGGTGCTTGGCATGTGTGAAGCCGCGCCGGCCATTATCCACCTGATGGATCGCATGGGGGTCATGTTTAACCGCACGCCGGAAGGATTGCTCGACTTCCGCCGCTTCGGTGGCACGAAGCATCACCGCACAGCGTTTGCCGGGGCCTCGACGGGCCAGCAGTTGCTATACGCGTTGGACGAGCAAGTGCGCCGGTACGAAGTAGCAGGTCTTGTCGAGAAGTATGAAGGCTGGGATTTTCTCGGCGCCGTGATTGACGATGAGCAAATCTGTCGAGGGATTGTGGCACAAGACCTTCGTTCGATGGAAATTATGCATTTTCGAGCAGATGCCGTCGTCATGTGCACAGGTGGTAACGGTCTCATTTTCGGTAAGAGCACGAATTCGATGATCAACACCGGATCTGCTGGCTCAGAGCTCTATCAACAGGGTGTTAAATACGCCAACGGTGAGATGATTCAAGTTCACCCGACGGCCATCCCTGGCGACGACAAGTTGCGTTTGATGTCGGAGTCCGCACGCGGTGAAGGTGGACGGATTTGGACGTACAAGGATGGCAAGCCGTGGTACTTCCTCGAAGAGATGTATCCGGAATATGGAAACCTGGTGCCGCGTGATGTCGCGACGCGCGCGATTCACAAGGTGTGCGTCGAGATGGGTCTTGGTGTTGACGGACAAAACCAAGTCTATCTTGATCTCTCCCATATCCCTGCGAATGTCCTCAATGTGAAATTGGGTAACATCCTTGACATCTACGAGAAATTTGTCGGTGATGATCCACGAAAAGTGCCGATGCGCATTTTCCCGGCGGTGCACTACTCGATGGGTGGTCTTTGGGTCGACATTGACCAGATGACAAATATCCCTGGATTGTTCGCTGCGGGCGAGGCGGAGTATCAATATCACGGCGCAAACCGCTTGGGTGCCAATTCGCTGCTGTCGTGTATTTATGGCGGCATGGTCGCCGGACCGAACGCGGTGCGCTATGCAAAGAACATCAAGAAATCGGTCGACAGCCTTCCAGAGTCACTGTTTGAATCGTACACAAAGAAGTATCAGGACGACTTTGAGAGCATTCTTAAGATGGAAGGCGACGAGAATCCATACCAATTGCACCGCGAACTGGGTCAATGGATGAACGACAACGTCACGGTCGTTCGCGTTAACGAGCGCCTCAAGAAGACCGACGAAAAAATTCAGGAACTGCAAGAGCGTTTCAAGCGGATCCACATGGCGGACACGTCGCGCTGGGAGAACCAAATGGCCCAGTTTACGCGCCACTTGCGCAACATGTTGCACATGGCCCGCGTGATTACGCTTGGCGCATTAAACCGCAACGAGAGTCGCGGTGCGCATTACAAGCCGGAATTCCCAGAGCGGGATGATGAAAACTTCCTAAAGACCACGATTGCGGAATTCACGCCAGATGGTCCGAAGCTTTCATACGAGGATGTCGATGTGTCGCTGATTAAGCCGCGTCTTCGCAACTACGCCGTGAGTAAGGAGGAGACGAAAGAGTGAGCGTCAGCAATGAAGCAGTCGCAACTGCAACTCGTACCGTCCATCTGATTATTGAGCGGCAAAAAGACCCAAGCTCAGCACCATACAAGCAGGAGTTCGTCGTTCCTTACAGACCAGGTATGAACGTCATCGCATGTTTGATGGAGATTCAGCGCAATCCGAAGGACAAGGATGGCAATCCGGTTGCGCCGGTCACATGGGAAATGAACTGCCTGGAAGAGATTTGCGGCGCCTGTACGATGGTCATCAATGGGCGCCCTCGTCAGGCTTGTTCAACGCTGGTCGATAAGCTGGAACAACCGATTACCGTTCGCCCGATGCGAACATTTCCTGTGGTTCGCGACCTGGTGGTAGATAGAAGTCGGATGTTCGACGCGCTCAAGCGCGTCAAGGCGTGGGTGCCGATTGACGGTACTTACGACTTGGGGCCTGGTCCGCGCATGTCGGCGAGAGACCAGCAGACGGCCTATGAGTTGTCGCGGTGTTTCACGTGCGGTGCTTGTGTAGAGGCGTGCCCGAACGTGAACGACAAAAGTTCGTTTATTGGACCGTTCGCCATTTCGCAGGCGCGCCTGTTCAACATGCATCCAACGGGCGCAATGAACAAGGAGGACCGCTTGGAAGCATTGATGGGCGAAGGCGGCATTCAAGAATGCGGCAACGCGCAAAACTGTGTACAGGTTTGCCCGAAGGGGATTCCGCTCACGACGTCTATCGCAGCGATGAATCGCCAGGTGACCTACCACGCATTAGGTGCTTGGCTGCGTAAGTAATCTTATGACGAGGCCCGTTGGGCCTCGCATTTGGTTTTAGGTTCCAGCCGCATGGTCATACTGTGACGGAGAGGATGTGACCATGCGTGCGGAATCGAAAATTTGAAGCTGCAATGATTATCGCCATAGGCGGGCTGACGACGCTGGTGGTCGGTTCATACATTCATGATTCGGAAAGCGGAAAGCCGGATCTCATGACTCGTCAGGTCAGTCAAATGGCCAAGCGGGTAGGTGGCTGGATGATGCAACACGAAAGTTCAAACGGCGTGCAGACATCCGGGGTTACGGCGATGGCTCAGACAAGCTCAATTGCTTCTGACCAGGCGCCGAGTGCGACCGATTCGGACGCGTCTGATGCGTCGGCACCGCTGTCGTATTCGGATGATCAGCGCCTCATTAGCATCGCCAAGTCGCTATCTGGCGAATTGACACAAGCGGATTGGGACGCGATGGCGAAAGCTGTGGAGACAGAGGACTCGACAGATGCGGCAAAGACGTTGAAGCAAATTTTGTGGACGAAGCTGTCAACTGAGGATCAACAGTGGGTGTTGGCTCACTTCCAAGGGAAGCAGGCGTTCGGCCCCGATGATGTCGTTCTGGTAAAAGACGTGATTCAGGAGGTTCAAAGTATGTTGACACCTGATGAGCGGTCGCTTTTGCAGCAGCAACTGGCGCATTTGGGGATAGATATTGGCCAGTGAGGTGTGACCTGTGCGTACACCCCGCTGGCGCACTTTCGTCGAGTGGGGGACGACTATGAATACGGAGACGATGCAAATTCGTCGGAGGAAGCGGCAGACTTCGAGTTTTATCACACTTGTGGTCGTACTGATTGTACTTATCGTTGGCAGTTTCTTTCTGTTGCGACCGGTGATGAAAAACCAGAATTCGCCGATTGCTGTGACGCAGCGGTTTATCGGTTATGTCGAGTTGAAACAGTTCGACGACGCCCGCGAATTAATGACACCATCGTTTCAAGATGTAAATGGTTGGCATGGAATATTGTTCAGTTTGTACTCTTCATTGGATCCGGCAGAGGCTGGGTACCAAGTGATTAAGGAGCAAAATGGCATCGCCCAAGTCCAGTTCTCCAACGAGTCTGGTGGATACTTGTTCTTGAAACAAGTGAACGGGCAGTGGCGGGTTGCAAGCCCAAGTGAAGTGCCCGCTTCGATGTCGGGGCAGACAACGACGTCCACGGACAGCACGACTGCGAACGGACAATAAAAGGAAATCTACGGATTTGATAAAACGTCGATCCCACCGTCGGATCGACGTTTTTGTCTGCCCTCGTCGATGTGTGCGTCTGGGACACGCGAATGATTTTGTGGTATCATGTAGGATTGAGAATGGTATGGAGGTGATTCGCAACGATGAGTCAGTATCAAGTTCTTTTGTATTACATGTATACCCCGATTGAAAATCCTGACCAATTCGCGAGCGAACATACGGCGCTGTGCGAATCACTGGGTCTTTTGGGGCGGATTATCGTTGCGGCGGAAGGCATCAACGGCACAGTTTCCGGTACGGTTGCGTCCACCGAGGAATATATGCGCGTGATGCACGAAGATGCCCGCTTTAAAGATATGGTGTTCAAGGTCGATGAGGCGGATGGTCACACGTTTAAACGGTTGTCGGTTCGCGTGAAGAATGAAATTGTCAACTTCCGCTTGGAAGAGGATGTAGACCCACGCCGCCTGACTGGTCAGAAGTTAGATCCGAAGCGGTTCCACGAAATGTTGCAGCGTGACGACGTGGTCGTGATTGACGGGCGTAACGATTATGAGTATGAGATAGGTCATTTCCGCAACGCTATCAAGCCGGAAGTCAAGGCGTTCCGCGAATTCCCCAAGTGGTTTGAACAGCATAAGGATGAGTTCAAAGGGAAGAAGGTACTCACCTATTGCACAGGTGGTATCCGTTGCGAAAAGCTGTCGGGTTATTTAGTTCGTGAGGGGCTTTCGGAGGTCTACCAATTGGATGGTGGCATTGTTACGTACAGCAAAGACCCTGAAGTGCGCGGACACTTATTTGATGGAAAGTGCTATGTGTTTGACGAACGCATCGCGGTGCGCGTCAATTACACCGATGAAGACGTCGTGGTCAGCCGCTGTGAACACTGCGGACAGTCGTGCGACAGGTACGTCAATTGTGGATACCTTGATTGCCATCGACAGCACCTGTGTTGTGAGGCTTGTGAAGTGGAGATGCGTGGGTTTTGCAGCAGTGAATGTGAGCGCGCTGCGAAGGAGAATGACCGCGTAGACCCACTTGTGGAACACTTGCAACCCAGTCATTCGACCACCTGATGATGACAAAGAGACCAGTCTACGCGAAGGCGGGAGGCTGGTCTTTTTTATGTCGACGGGGTGTCTTCGGCGCGGCGCATCGTAGGTGGCAAAAAACCGTTTTGATTGCGGAATACGTGATGTTGTCCGAACACTGCGACAAAGTGCTGGTATGCCTTGTGTAAGGCGGCCTTTGTGTACCATTTGGACAATTCATCCGCGTGGTATTTGCGATGGATTTGGAGCGCTGCCGTGCGGCGCCCGTTGGCACCATCGCCTGTGAAATAGTCGTCGAGTACGACGTCTTGCGTCACGTTCCGGAGCAGTTCGGGAAACTGTGGCCCGAACGGCAGGATAGGGGATACCGCGACCTGCGTTTGCACGCCCTCGTCTTGTAGTGCCGCCAGTGCTTGCATCCGGGCTGCGATAGGTGGCGCGTGTGGGGTGAAACGCTTGCGCACCTCTTCGCTGTCGGTCTCGATGGTGAGGCTAACGAGCGCCTTGTTCCCGAGTGCGCGTATGCGGTCGGCGTCGTTTGCCACTAGTGGTGACCTTGTTTGAATTAGGAGAAAATCAAATACGTCGAGATCTTGCAAAAGGATATCGAGAATTTGGCGCGTCCGGTGCATCTGCGCCTCCACAGGTTGGTAAGGGTCTGTGCTGGATGACATAAAAATGTTGACGCTTCCGCGCCTGCGGGCCGACTGCAACTCTCGTACGAATGCGCGTCCGTCAATCTGCTTGACGTCTACGTAGGTTCCCCAATCACCTGGATGAAAACGAGCCACTGGTAGCGCGCGGACGTAGCAGTAGTGGCACCCGTAAACACATCCGACGTAGGGATTGAGCGTGTAGTCATAACCAGCGAGATAGCCGTTGGTTTTGGTCAGCAGCTGGCGCGGTGTTGTTTCCCGAATATCGATTTGGCTCGTGGTGACTCCCTTCTTTCTCGCTCAGCGGATTGACTTCAAGGACGCTGGTCACTTTCTTTTGAAGCAAGATGCTTTGCCAACTTTTCTGCAACTGTGTGGTAGATTATACACAGTAGGTCTTTAGCGTGCATCTCTATCAATAGATTTTCTTGGTGAATGGAGGACTCATAGGTGGCATACGATTTTGACTCGGTCATTTCTAGGCGTCAAACAGGCGCATCGAAGTGGGATACATTGAAGGAGCGGTTTGGACGGGAAGATGTATTGCCGATGTGGGTGGCGGACATGGACTTTGCGTCGCCGCCTTGTGTGCAGCAGGCGCTTATCGAACGTGCGCAACACGGTGTATATGGTTATGCGGTGCGCACTGATGAATACTTCGAAAGCATTATGGGTTGGATGAAGAATCGGCATGGTTGGACGATTGAGCGCGATTGGATTGCCTCCGCAACGGGGGTTGTGCCAGCTTTAACATTGATTGTCCAGGCGTTCACGGAGGAAGGCGACGGGGTGCTTATCCAGCCACCTGTCTATTATCCGTTCAAGCGTGTGATTCAGGCTTGGGACAGAAAGGTTATTGAGAATCCGCTTGTGTACCGAGATGGCCAATACGAAATCGATTTTGCTGATTTGGAAGAGAAGGCCAAACAGGCTAAAGTGATGTTCCTGTGTAGCCCGCACAACCCTGTGGGCCGGGTGTGGCGCGAAGATGAACTGCGCCGTATCGGAGAGATCTGTTTGCGCCATCAGGTAATGGTAGTGGCAGATGAAATTCACGCGGACTTGGTTTATCCCGGTTACCGGCATATTCCGTTCGCAAGTTTGTCTGAGGCGTTTGCTGCTTCTTCCATCACTTGTGCCGCACCAAGTAAGACGTTTAACCTGGCTGGTCTCAATACGGCGTATACCGTGATTCCGAATGCCGCGCTCAAGGCTCGCTATGAACAGATGGCGGCGAAGGCGTCAATGGGATCCATCAATGTCTTTGGCGTTCACGCGATGGCAGCGGCGTATCGGGAGGGCGGCCCATGGTTGGATGAATTGATTGCCTACCTCGAAGGAAATCTTCGCTTCCTCAAGGAATTTGTTGCACAGAAACTGCCGGAATTGCAGGTTGTTGAGCCGCAGGGGACGTATCTCGTTTGGGTGGACTGCCGACGTCTGGGCTTTGCCAAGGAGGAACTGGACCGGTTCTTGGTTCACGAGGCAGGTCTGGCATTCGACGAAGGACATCTGTTTGGAGACGAAGGTGTCGGCTTCCAGCGGATTAACATCGCTTGCCCGCGCTCGTTGCTCGAACAGGGTCTAAACCAGTTACATGATGCGGTTGAGCGCGTTGTTCGCGCGCGCGTGTGACGGTGCCGTGAGCTGCGTTTGTGAGCCCGCGCGGGCGTGAACGGAGAGGCACTCGCCCATCGTGTCAATTCACGGCACGCGGCAGACGGCGATTTCATACTATACCCTGACTGTATCCCGCTCTTGTATTCAATTTGAACAAGGAGGGATAAGGGGATGTCTTCTGGAAAGGACTCGCGCGTGAAATCGTTGCTCACAAACCGTGAACGGGAGGTGTTTGAACTTCTCGTTCAGGATAAGACCACCAAGGAAATCGCCGCCCAACTCTTTGTCAGTGAGAAAACCGTTCGGAACCATATTTCGAATGTCATGAAGAAATTAAACGTCAAGGGCCGGTCGCAAGCGGTGGTCGAGTTGGTCCGTCTGGGCGAGCTGACGATTTGAACCGAACACCCCTACTTTTCTGTAGGGGTGTTCTGCGTGGCAGGATTCTTTATTGTAACGTCAAATTTTTATTACGCATGCGGCTAGAATTAGTGGATGACTACGCTCGGAATTGGTGGACAAGCCTGTTTTTATTGACCGCAGATTTTGTCGAAGGTACTATTTATGTCATCTGTAGGTAAACGGGGTGTGTGCCAGGTGTCGCAGGAATACTCGGATTACGTCGTGGAGATTGAACAGTGTCTTCGCTTGGTCTCCTCTGCCGTGCGGCGAAAGGGCCGGACGCTGCTCGCGGAATACGGCATTACCTCGCCTCAATTGGATGCGCTCATCGTGTTAGATCGAGAAGGCGAGTTGACGATTGGCGAATTGAGCGGCAAGCTATATTTGGCCTACAGCACGACGACAGATTTGGTGGACCGATTGGAAAAAGCGTCCTATGTGACGCGTCAGCGCGGCACTGACGACCGGCGAGTGGTCCGGGTGCGGCTGGAGCCACATGGCGTTCGATTGATTGAAGGCGTTCTAACCGCGCGCCGTAAATACTTAGATGCGGTATTGGCCACGGTTGATACCCATACACGAAAGACAATTTTGGATTCACTTGAAGTATTACATATGAATATGGCTAATCAGTAAGAGTCCCTTTTGAGACGGCAAGGAGCGTTACCATGAAGGCGTGTGAGCAACCCATTGGCATATTTGATTCTGGGGTCGGAGGCTTAACGGTAGCGCGTGCGATACAAACACAACTGCCGCAGGAGTCAGTGATGTATTTTGGCGATAGGGCGCGGTGTCCATATGGAGATCAGGCACCAGAGGACGTATTGCAGTACGCGGTGGAAATTTCTGAATTTCTGTTAGGCCAGCCCGTAAAATGTCTGGTTATTGCTTGTAACACCGCGACGGCCGTTGCTTTGGAGGCGTTACAGGCCAAATTTCCGGTGCCGATTTTAGGGGTTATCGAGCCTGGCGCTGCAGCGGCTGTGGCGACGACGAAAAATCGGCGAATTGGGGTCATTGGAACCAGTGTAACCATTCAAAGTCATGCTTACCGCAAAGCAATTTTGGCTTTGGACAGCCGGATGCACGTCGTGGAACACGCGTGTCCTGAATTCGTGCCTCTGGTGGAACGAGGTCAGCTGGATGGGCCTGTCGTCGAGCAGGTGGTCAGAGATGCGCTTTCGGTGTTTGCTGAGAGTGGTGTTGATACTCTCGTGCTTGGATGTACACATTATCCGCTGTTACAACCTGTCATCCGACGCGTGTTGGGGCCGCTTGTCCATGTAATTTCGTCGGCGGAAGCGACGGCGCGGGTATTGCGAGAAGAGCTCGTGGTCAGTGACTTGCTGAATCGCAACAAAGGCCCCGTTGCCCATCGTTATTTTACGACTGGAGACGGAGCAAAAATGAGATTGGCCCTTGCGAACTGGTTCAAGACGCCGGTCGCTTCTGATGCGGTCGTACCCGTCGGCCTGCCGCTTCCGTCACATGCTGTCGTTCGGCATGCGGCTGTACACTAAGGAGGATGGTCATTGAAACTGGTCATTGCGACGCATAATGCACACAAGGTCTCGGAATTCCAAGCGTTGCTTGCGATTCCGGGCCTTGAGGTGAAGCCGCTCCCGCCAGGGCTTCCGGACGCGCCGGAAACGGGTGCGACGTTTTTGGAAAATGCCCAGATGAAGGCTCGGTTTTACGCTGAGTACGTTCCGGACTTGGTCCTTTCTGACGATTCCGGTCTCGAAGTCCCTTTGCTCGGCGGGGAACCTGGAATTTATTCTGCGCGTTATGCAGGGACACACGGGGACGACGTGGCAAACAATCAAAAATTGATTGCGCGTCTACACGAACAGGGTGTCACGCAAGCGGACGCAGCATTTGTTTGCGCTTTGGCCGTCTGTCGAAATGGACAACTGCTGGTGTCGGTGGAGGGCCGCGTGAAGGGTGATGTGTTTGATGATGTTCGCGGCCAATCTGGTTTCGGGTATGATCCCTTATTTCAGCCGAAGGGTGCCTCGCGGCGTTTTGGCGAGATGTCTGCTTCCGAAAAGGCACAGTATTCGCACCGGGCGCTGGCGGTTCAACTGTTGCGACAACGGCAAAAGGAGTGGCTTGACGGGTGAAACTGTGCATTGTCAGCGATACACATTTGCGAACGGAGGAATTACACGCCGCCGCACTCGTCGCTGCTGACGCAGATTTGATTCTGCACGCTGGGGACGAAGTTGCTGATGCCAAGTGGCTGACGGCTTATGTCGATGTTCCGGTCATTGGTGTCGCTGGCAACTGGGATACGCCAACGCAGGAATATCCATTGGAGCGCGTTGTCGCGGCGGACGAGCCGATTTTGTTGGTGCACGGCCACCGACTTGGCGTCAAAGCTTCCTTGTGGCCGCTGGTTGAGCGCGCAAAGGCGGTTGGCGCTCGGGTGGCGGTGTACGGGCACACGCACATTCGCTATGTTGGCGTGGAAGATGGCGTGTTGGTGGTCAATCCGGGCAGTTTGGCACAACCGCGGGGTGGCAATCCGGCGACTTTCGCGCGCGTCGACTCGACGAGGACAAGTTCTGGTATTCATTATCGGGTGGAGCATTGGACGACTGCGGGCGCGGTTGTGTCGGAATTCGAGTGGTTCGTCGAAAAATAGCCAAAAAATGATGAACTGAGACAGTCTTGATATCCTGACGGGTATCGTCTACACTGTCAAAGGTAACCTTGCCGAGATGCGGGTGTAGTTCAATGGTAGAACTTCAGCCTTCCAAGCTGATAGCGTGGGTTCGATTCCCATCACCCGCTCCATGGGTCTCAGTAGCTCAGCAGGATAGAGCAACAGCCTTCTAAGCTGTGGGTCGGGGGTTCGAATCCCTCCTGGGACGCCACGCTGGCGCTACCCGAGCATCCCTTTGGGTGGTCCGGATTGATGTACTTCGGACACCGCCTGTCGGGATGCTCGATTCGCAGATGAGGGCTACGGTGCTGGCGGGCGGTTCTATAGGCTCGGTACAGGATAGCCTTTTGGGCATGCCATAAGCCATACATACTGATGTGGTGGCGTTCTGAAGATTTGGTTCGTACAGCGCGGGCCGTTGATTGTTGGGAGGAAGTAATGCATGACAGCGAAGTGGGAAAAGACAGAGGCCAATGTTGGCGTATTGGAAGTCGAGGTGACCAGTGAGCGTTTTAAGGCTGCACTCGACGACGCCTTTAAAAAGGTCGTTAAAGATGTGAATGTTCCAGGTTTCCGCAAAGGGAAGGTACCCCGCCGTATTTTTGAACAGCGTTTTGGCGTAGAGGTACTGTATCAGGATGCGGTAGACTTGGTTTTGCCTGAGGCATATGAACAAGCTGTTGCGGAGACGGGGATTGAACCGGTAGATCGGCCATCGGTCGATTTGGTTCAAGTGGAAAGCGGCAAACCGTTTGTCTTCAAGGCGACCGTCACCGTCAAACCAGAAGTTCAGCTTGGCGAGTACAAGGGTGTCACCATTGAGGACAAGACCTTCGAGGTGACAGATGAGACTTTGGCTGAAGAAATTGAGCAAGTCTTGAAGAGTCACGCGACGGTCGAAGTCGTCGAAGACGGTGAAGTTCAAGACGGCGACACCGTGAGCATTGATTTCCTCGGCAAGGTGGACGGGGAAGCCTTTGAAGGTGGCGAAGCGGAAAACTTTGAGCTGGAGATTGGCTCAGGTACCTTTATTGGCGGTTTTGAAAGCCAACTTGTCGGCATGAAACCCGGCGAAGAGCGCGATATCGAGGTCACGTTCCCAGAGGACTACCACGTAAAATCGCTGCAAGGAAAAGCCGCTACATTCCACGTGGTACTTCACGATATCAAGCGCAAGGTACTGCCGGAGTTGACCGATGAATTCGTTCAGGAAGTCAGCGAATTCGAGACCGTCGACGAGTACCGTGCGGACATGAAGAAGCGTCTGGAAGAGCGGGCAAAGCAAGACCATGACCGCTATGTCGAAGATGAAGTGGTGAAGAAGGTTACGGAGAATGCGACCATCGACCTTCCTGAGGTGATGGTAAATCACGAAATCGACCACCAACTCAATTCGTTCGCACAGCAACTGCAAATGCAGCAAATTCCGTTTGACGCGTACTTGGAATTCACAGGTACCAGTTTGGATGAGCTTCGTGAGCAGTTCCGCGAAGCGGCTGAACAGAGCGTCCGTACGGCCCTCGTGCTGGAAGCCATCACGGCGAAGGAAGGCATTCAGGTGTCCGACGATGAGGTTGCGGCTGAGTTGCAGAAACTCGCTGAGAGCTCTGGGTTGGAGTTAGAGCGCGTTCGTGAGATCATGAGCGTCCGTGACCCGAACTTGGAATCGTTCAAACGCGACTTGGCAACGCGCAAGACCATCGAATTGCTTGTGCAAAATAGCAAAATCGCGTAATTTGAGGTACACTGTAGATAATTGAATGCACTTGTGATACGCAAGACAAGGGGACATTGTCTCCTTGTCTTGTCACACACTCGGCATGCTTTGCGAGGAGGAGTCGCGGTGAGTCTTATACCGTACGTGATTGAACAGACCAGTCGTGGGGAGCGCTCGTACGACATCTACTCACGCTTGCTCAAAGATAGAATTGTGCTCTTGGGGACACCTATCGATGACAACGTCGCTAATGCTATCGTCGCGCAGTTGCTCTTCTTGGCGGCGGATGACCCCGAACGGGACATTCAATTGTACATCAACAGTCCCGGTGGTTCTGTTACAGCAGGACTAGCCATATATGATACTATGCAGCACATTCGGCCTGCCGTTTCCACCATGTGTGTGGGATTGGCCGCAAGTATGGGTGCTTTCCTCCTTGCCGCTGGTGAAAAGGGGAAGCGTTACGCGCTTCCGAATGCCGAGATTATGATTCACCAACCGCTTGGCGGCGTTCAGGGCCAGGCGTCGGACATTCAAATCCATGCGGAGTGGATGTTAAAGACGAAAGATAAGCTCAACCGTATTTTGGCAGAACGCACGGGTCAACCCTTCGACCGGATTGTGGAGGATACGGACCGCGATAACTTCATGTCAGCGGATGAAGCTTGTGCCTATGGGTTGGTTGATGAGGTGCTTACTCAGAGCCCGTCGCAGGCATAACAGGAATCGTTTGACGGACACACTGCAAAGAGACGTCCGTTTTGGATTGAGCGCTCGTTGTGGTAACCTCGATTTGGGGAGGGAACAAAAGCATGTTCAAGTTTAATGAGGAAAAGGGCCAACTGAAGTGCTCGTTCTGTGGGAAGACGCAAGAACAGGTTCGCAAGTTGGTTGCTGGTCCCGGCGTATATATCTGTGATGAGTGCATTGAGTTGTGTAACGAAATTGTCGAAGAACAGCTGGGCGAAGAAGAAGAATTTGAACTGAAGGACGTGCCCAAACCGACTGAGATCAAGTCCATTCTCGACCAGTATGTGATTGGGCAGGAACAAGCGAAGCGTTCGCTCTCCGTTGCAGTTTACAATCACTACAAACGGATTAATGCGGGTTCGCAAAAGAGCGAGGACGTTGAGTTGGCGAAGAGTAACATTTTGCTGATTGGACCGACAGGCAGTGGTAAAACGCTGTTGGCACAAACGTTGGCCCGCATTTTGAACGTACCTTTTGCAATTGCGGATGCGACATCGCTGACAGAGGCTGGTTATGTTGGTGAAGACGTCGAAAACATCCTTTTGAAACTTATACAGGCCGCGGATTATGATATCGAGAAAGCGGAACGGGGTATCATTTATATCGACGAGATCGATAAAATTGCCCGCAAGTCGGAGAACCCGTCTATCACGCGCGACGTGTCGGGCGAAGGCGTACAGCAGGCTCTCCTGAAAATTCTCGAGGGAACGGTTGCCAGTGTCCCGCCGCAGGGTGGCCGGAAACATCCGCATCAAGAATTTATTCAAATTGATACGACCAACATCTTGTTTATATGCGGTGGGGCGTTTGACGGTATTGAACCGATTATCAAGCGCCGTCTTGGCAGCAAGGTGATTGGTTTTGGCAGTGCGGGTGCGCAAGAACAAAAGGACACGGCGATTATGCACAATGTCCTGCCCGAGGATTTGCTGAAATTCGGTTTGATTCCAGAGTTTATTGGACGTTTGCCGGTGCTGACGACGCTTGACGCACTTGACGAAGAAGCGTTGAAGAGAATCTTGGTCGAGCCGAAGAACGCACTCGTCAAACAGTTCCAGAAGCTGCTTGATATGGACAATGTAGTGCTTGAATTCCACGACGATGCTTTGTCGACTATCGCGAAGGAAGCGATTCGTCGGGGAACGGGTGCGCGTGGTTTGCGGGCGATTATTGAGTCCATTATGTTGGACGTCATGTACGAGCTACCGTCTCGAGATGATATTCAGAAGTGTATCATTACGCAGGAAGCGGCTCTCCGGGAGGATGCGCCGATTGTCCTCAAAAAAGATGGTACGACCATTCCGTTTACGACACACAAGTCGGAAGAAACGGCGTAACGAACGATTTAGTCGACTCGGAACGAACAAAGGCGATGGGGATGTTATCGGGCATCCTCATCGCCTTTTTGTGCATCTTAGTATTTGATATTTATGGCTTGGCACGCGAAATCGCATACTCGCTCGTCTCAAGTGTTTATTGGCTGGGTGGGGCGGAAATACTGGAGCTATTGTTTGTCACAACAATGGGAGGGGACAGCATGACTGCCAGTATTCTTGCGGCTATTCAGATATTCTTCGCGATTGTGATAGGGCTCTACTTTTGGAACCTACTCAAATCGCAAAACCACAATAAACATGCAATAGAACGTGAATCTCGTAAAGAGTTGGACAAATTGCGAAAGATGCGCGCGATTTCATTGACGGTGCCACTTGCGGAGAAGACGCGTCCAGCGAGTATCGACGATATTATCGGTCAACGTGATGGGCTGAAGGCGTTACGGGCAGCTTTGTGTGGGCCAAATCCACAACATGTCATTGTCTATGGCCCGCCGGGCGTCGGAAAGACGGCAGCGGCCCGGGTGATTTTGGAGGAAGCGAAGAAAAGCCCGCAATCTCCATTTCGGCCAGAGGCGAAGTTTATAGAGTTGGACGCGACGACAGCACGGTTTGATGAACGGGGTATTGCTGATCCCCTGATTGGATCCGTCCACGATCCTATTTATCAGGGTGCCGGCGCGATGGGCGTGGCTGGTATTCCGCAGCCGAAACCGGGTGCCGTGACGAAGGCACACGGTGGGGTGTTGTTTATCGACGAAATTGGCGAATTGCACCCGATTCAGTTAAATAAGTTACTGAAGGTCCTCGAGGATAGGAAGGTGTTTCTTGAGAGTGCTTACTATAGCAGTGAAGATCAAAATATTCCGATGCACGTGCATGACATTTTTCAAAATGGCTTGCCCGCAGATTTTCGGTTAGTCGGTGCGACCACACGGTCACCGGAGGAATTGCCGCCAGCAATTCGATCTCGCTGCGTCGAAATTTTCTTCCGGCCATTATCGCAGTCGGAAATCTACGAAGTTGTCATGGGTGCTGCAGAAAAACTTGAAATGCCGCTGGCGCCTGGCGTCGCTACAGAGATTACGCAATACGCGACAAACGGTCGCGATGCCGTGAACATTGTTCAGGTAGCAGGGAGTGTGGCATTGGCGGAAGGTCGACATGAAATCGGTCTGGAAGACGTCGAGTGGGTGATTCAATTTAGTCATATCAGTCCTCGGCCGGACAAAAAGATCGCCAGTGAACCACAGATTGGCGTAGTCAATGGCTTGGCTGTCTATGGCCCGCAGATGGGATTGTTGCTGGAAATTGAAGTAACTGCGGAACGGGTAGAGGATGGGCGCGGACAACTCACCATCACGGGGTTGGTGGAAGAAGAGACGATAGGTGGCCGCGAGCGGAGTATGCGACGCAAAAGCATGGCCAAAGGGTCGCTCGATAACGTGTTGACGACGCTCAAACGCGTTTTTAAATTAGATGCGGCGAACTATCATATTCACATCAATTTTCCGGGCGGCATGCCAGTGGACGGTCCGAGTGCTGGCGTTGCCATGGCAGTGGCTATTTACTCAGCGATGGTCAAACGGCCCGTGCTGAATACGATTGCGATGACGGGGGAACTCTCAATCCGTGGTCTTGTTCGACCCGTCGGTGGCGTTCCAGCTAAGGTTACAGCGGCCGTTGAGGCGGGTGCGAATGTCATTCTCGTGCCAAAGGCCAACTGGCAGGAGACGTTCCGTCACATCGAAGGGGCGAAGGTCGTGCCAGTGGAACGCTTGGAGGATGCTCTGAAATTTGCACTGGTCGGCGGGATTGAAGAGGATTATCTCGTACCGACAAAAGATGTTCTGCCAGGCCAGGTAGGTGGGGGACTGACCTCAGCCCAGGGATGATCTTCGATAGGGCGTGCGCACGATGGGTGCGGACGATGCGCCGAAGAAAAAGTGTGCGAGCAAATTAGACTTCGCGTTTTGCTTTCTGTACAATGAGACCAATCCACGGGGAGAGCGAAAACTGGAGGTGGGTAGATGGCTTTAGAAGAAGAACGGAAGCCACTGGAACAACAAGGAACATACCCTCTACTGCCGTTGCGCGGTTTGCTAGTCTATCCCTCGATGGTGCTTCATTTTGACGTAGGGCGTCCGAAGTCCGTAAAGGCCTTGGAGCAGGCGATGGTCGACGACCATTTGATTGTTCTCGCGTCACAGGAAGACGGTCAGGTGGACGAGCCGCAAAAAGATGATTTGTATCAGGTCGGCACCTTGGCTCGAGTAAAGCAGATGATGAAGCTGCCAAACGGAACCATCCGCGTGTTGGTTGAGGGGCTTTCGCGCGCGCAGATTATAGACTTTGTCGAGGACGAAGAACTGTTTCGAGTAAACGTTACGTTGCACGAGGATGAAGGAGATCTCTCGCTGACGGCTGAGATGCAGGCAGCCATGCGGTCGGTCGCGCAACAATTTGAGCAGTATGTCAAATTGTCTCGCAAGTTAGATCAGGAGACGTACGCGGCGGTGGTGGACATTGACCATCCTGGTCGTTTTGCAGATATGGTCGCGTCTCACCTTCCGCTGAAAATCCGCGAAAAGCAGGATATTCTAGAAGCGTTTGACGTGCAGCACCGACTCGAACGTCTGCTTCAGATTCTTTCGGACGAACGTGAAGTGCTGGAGTTGGAGCGACAAATTCATCAACGCGTGCGCAAGCAGATGGAGAAAACGCAAAAAGAGTATTACCTGCGTGAGCAGATGAAGGCGATTCAGCGGGAGCTTGGTGACAAAGAAGGACGGACTTCCGAGATTGAGGAACTGCGGGCCAAACTCGACGAGAAACAATTGCCGCCTGAGGTGCACGAGAAAGTTGAGAAGGAAATCAGCCGACTTGAACGGATTCCCTCCGCTTCGGCGGAAGGTACGGTCGTGCGTACATATATTGATTGGCTCCTGGCATTACCGTGGACGGAGCGAGCTGATTCGGTAGTCGATTTGGCGCGTGCTGAGCGGGTGCTTAATGAGGAGCACTATGGGTTGGAGAAAATCAAAGACCGGATACTGGAGTTTATTGCTGTGCAGAAACTGGTCAACAAACAGTCCGGACCGATTATCTGCCTAGCTGGCCCTCCGGGTGTTGGGAAAACGTCGTTGGCGAGGTCAATCGCCACCTCGCTCAAACGCCCGTTCGTGCGCGTTTCGCTTGGTGGGGTGCGTGACGATGCGGAGATTCGCGGACACCGCAGGACCTACATTGGTGCGATGCCCGGGCGTATTCTGCAGGGGATGAAGCAGGCTGGGGTCAAAAATCCGGTGTTTTTGCTCGATGAGATCGACAAAATGGCTAGCGATTTCCGGGGGGATCCGGCAGCGGCCATGCTCGAGGTACTAGACCCTGAGCAAAATAACACGTTTTCTGATCACTACGTGGAAATTCCGTTTGACCTGTCGGATGTGATGTTCATCACGACGGCGAATAACCTTTATCAGATTCCGGGTCCGTTGCGTGATCGGATGGAAGTTATCCAGCTAGCAGGTTACACGGAGGACGAAAAACTGCATATTGCAAAACTGCACTTGTTGCCAAAGCAGCGGGAGGCGCACGCGCTCAAGGGTGACAAATTGCGTGTGTCAGACGATATCTTGTTGGAATTAATTCGCCACTACACACGGGAAGCGGGTGTTCGTCAACTCAACCGTTTGATTGCGACAATTTGCCGCAAGTGCGCTCGGATTATCGCGGCGGGTGAGCAAAAGCGCATTACCGTGACCATCGCGATGGTGCACGACTTTTTGGGGCCGCGCAAGTTTGAGTACGGGCGCGCGCAAGAGCAAGATGAGGTCGGTGTTGTCGCTGGTCTTGCGTGGACGGAGATGGGGGGCGACCTGCTCACGGTGGAAGTGTCGGTGGTACCGGGTAATGGCAAAGTGAAACTGACCGGTCAATTGGGTGACGTGATGAAGGAAAGTGCACAGACCGCTTTGTCGTACATCCGCTCTCGTGCGACCCAGTTGCATATTCCGGCCAATTTCCACGAGAAGGTTGATATTCACGTGCATGTGCCGGAAGGCGCGATTCCAAAGGATGGACCTTCGGCGGGCATTACGATGGCGACGGCGATTGCTTCAGCCTTGACAAACCGCCCAGTTCGTCACGACGTGGCGATGACTGGCGAAGTGACGTTGCGTGGTCGGGTACTGCCGATTGGCGGCTTGAAGGAAAAAAGTTTAGCTGCGCATCGCGCGGGCATTCGAACGATTATTATTCCGCAAGGAAATGAGAAAGATCTATCAGACATTCCTGAGGTGGTTAGGGAACAAGTTCAGTTCAAACCTGTGTCGCACATGGATGCAGTGCTCGACATCGCGCTTGGGAACGAAGCGACACTGGATGAACGCCATCCTTTACACACGGAAGCCTGGTTTGCAGATCTTTTTACGGAAGATAAATATTCTGGCGAGGGAACACACCAGTGATTATTCACAGTTCGGAGTTTGAAATCAGCGCAGTCCGCCCCAGCCAATGGCCGGAGGGTGGGCTGCCTGAATTTGCGTTTATTGGGCGCAGTAATGTTGGAAAATCTACCTTGCTCAATCGGTTGTTAAACCGGAAAAATTTGGCGCGCGTATCTGCCCAGCCTGGGAAGACGCGACAAATTAATTTTTATGTGATTAATGATTGCTTTCGGTTTGTGGACCTGCCTGGGTATGGTTATGCGTCGGTCAGCAAACGGGAAAGGTCGCAATTTGCGAGCATGATAGACAAGTATCTGCTAGAACGCGAACCGCTGTGTAGAATTGTTCAACTGGTCGATATTCGGCATGAGCCGTCGAAGGACGATGTGGCGGTTCACCAAGGTCTGTGTGCGTTAGACGTACCACTGCTAGTTGTGGCCACGAAGATGGATAAAATTGGAAAGTCGCAGGTGGCTTCACATGTCAAGAAAATCCGACAGACGCTGCAATCGGGCGTTGAAATCTATCCCGTCTCTGCAGAAAAGAGATTAGGTTTGGACGAGCTCTGGACGGTCTTTGAGGCGGATATGGCACCTTGGTTTGAAGATGAGGAACTGACATAGAGCGTTCACAACCTTTACCTTGTGAAGAATGACCTCACTTTTTGTCAGTGCTATAATATCGAGGTGAGTAGAAAGGGGGACCTGACAATGCACATCGTGGTACTCGGCATGAATCACAAGACGGCCAGTGTCGAACTGCGTGAGCGCGTGAGCTTGAGTCAAGATGCGCTGGAGCGGTTGCTGGCGGATTTGCGTGATTCTCGCACCGTGATGGAGAGCGTTGTTCTGTCTACCTGTAATCGCACCGAGTTATACGCACTCGTGAATAGTATCCGAGCTGGGCAGGATTACTTACTGACGCGATTTACTGGCATGATCTGTCTCGATAGATCTGTTGTGGAATCATCAACCTATTTTATTCAAGGGGAACAGGCGGTTGCGCACGCGATGCGCGTCGCTTCCGGATTGGACTCTGTTGTGGTTGGGGAAACGCAAATCCTCGGCCAGATGCGAAATGCTTTTCAGATTGCTTTTGAAGCGGGCAACACGGGTGCTATGTTTAACCGGTTGTTCCGAGAAGTCATTCATGTGGGCAAGCGGGCGCAGTCAGAGACGACGATTGGACAAAATCCAGTGTCTGTCAGCTATGCGGCAGTTCAGTTGGCCAACAAATTTTTTGGAGATATGAGCGGTCGCAAGGCACTGGTTGTCGGCGCGGGGCACATGGGCGAATTGGCGTTGCAACATCTTCACGCGCTGGGATTCAAGCAGTTGTATGTTGCCAACCGGACAATGGCACGGGCGCAATCCGTCGCGCAGGCAGTGGGGGCGATAGCCATTGACCTCGCGAATGTGACAGATGTACTGTCCGATGTGGACGTCGTTTTATCGGCCACCGGAGCACCGGGCTATACACTCGTTGCGAAAGATATCGCGAAGGCGTTAAAGGCCCGCAAGCATCAACCGATGGTGCTGCTCGACATCGCGGTGCCCCGGGATCTTGATCCAGAGATCGCAAATTTGCCGGGTGTGTACCTTTACGACGTCGATGATCTCGACGGTGTGATAGAGGCGAATATTCAGGAGCGCGAGCGGCAGTCTGTCGTGGTCGAGTCGATGATTCGGGAGTCGGTTGAGGCGTTTTCCAACTGGCTGACGGAACAAGAGGTCGTTCCACTGATTGCGGCGCTCAGGGCAAAGGGCGAGTCCATTCAACAGCAAGTGATGGAGAGTTTGGCGAGAAAACTGCCAAATTTGACGGAACGCGATCGCAAAGTGTTAAACAAGCACACTATGAGCATTGTCAACCAGTTGCTCAGAGATCCGATTCAAAATATGAAAGAGTTGGCGATGGCGTCTGGGGATGCGGAGTACATCAGTTTGTTTGCGCAGTTGTTTGGTGTGGACGAAGCCGCTATTGCGTCGCAGAGTTCCATGGCAGCGCGGCATTTGTCGGCGGAGGCTACATTCGTCGAGCTGTTCCAACGCATGCGTGGCGAGGCGCGGCGCATGACGGAAGACAACCGGGTGTTGCACCCTGTTCTTCGGTGATGGCTGGTGTGGACGCGCCTCTTGTACGATGCCGCGATTGTTTCGTATGCCGTCAGTTTAACGCTTTTTTTCAGCGACGTGCTGCAACCGCGCCGGGCGTTTAATCGGTCGGCTGTGCTGTTGCTGTTCGTCGCTTTCTTGTCGACGACAGGGCTCTTGTTTATACGCTTTCGCATACTTCACGCGTTTCCAGCATATACGCGCTCCGATACGATGTTGTTCATCGCGTGGATTATGCTGGTGACGACATTGGTGCTCGATACGTTTTTTCGGATTGGGCTCGTGTTGTTTTTTGCAAATGTAGTGGGTTTCTTTATTTTCTTATTTGCGGGCTATCGCCAGGGGTCCGATATGTTGCGTTGGTTTCCCAACCAGGATCTCCTGCTCTTACACATCGTATTGGCGACGCTCAGCGAAGCTGCACTCGCATTTTCATTTGCGTTTGCCGTGATGCACTTGTTACAGGAGAGCAATCTTCGCTACAAGCGCTGGAACCGTTGGTTTCTACTCCTGCCGTCGCTGTCTAAGATTGATAGTTTATGCCTCTTGACGACGGCAATTGGGTTCTTTTTGTTGTTTGCAGCGATGGCCATCGGTGACGTGTGGGGGAAGCTCGTGTTACATCAATGGCTTGTGTGGTCCGCCAAACCGATTGCGACCATCATCGTTTGGGTCATGTATGGCGTATTTCTCGGTTTGCGCGTTCGCCGTTCGGGCACGACACGAGGCATGATGATTTATCAGGTGGCATGTTTTGTCGCGACGCTGGTCAACTTAGGTGCGATTGGCCACCTATTGCCGCTACACCAACCGGTGTCACCGTAAAGTGAGGGAGTTTTGATGAGACGTATACGCGTGGCGTCACGCCGCAGTCAGTTGGCGATGACGCAGACAAACTGGGTGATTGACGCGCTTCGCGCCCGGCGCCCTGATTGGACATTTGAAATTGTCCCTATTACGACAAAAGGGGACGAGATTCTCAATGTAACCCTTTCGAAAGTCGGTGGCAAGGGGTTGTTTGTCTCCGAGATTGAAGCCGTGCTCACCTCGCACCAGGCCGATCTCGCTGTACATAGCTTAAAAGACGTTCCTTACGAACTCGCCGACGGGCTTGTGTTGGCGGGGATTCCGCAACGCGAAGATCCGCGTGATGCACTGGTGTCAAGCGACGGGCAGACACTGTCTGATTTGCCGACGGGCGCGATTGTCGGCACATCCAGCCTTCGCCGGATGGCTCTGCTAAAGAATTTACGACCAGATTTACATGTTGAGCCATTGCGCGGCAATATCGACTCGCGCCTCAGGCGCGCGGAGCGAGGGGAATTTGCGGCAATTATCTTGGCGGCGGCAGGACTTGTGCGCATGGGTTGGCAGAACAGGGTGAGTGAATTTTTACAACCGGACGATTTTATACCGGCCATTGGACAAGGTGTTCTTGGGGTGGAGTGTCGGGAGAGCGACGCGGAGCTCGTTGAGGAATTGAAGGCGTGGACTGACGTCCCGACTGCCTTGTGTGCGCAAGCGGAGCGAACGCTTTTGACGACGCTTCAGGGGAGTTGCCAAGTACCGATTGCGGGCTATGCGCAGCTGGACCAGGACGGCATCATCACTTTGACTGGCTTTGTCGCGGCTCCGGATGGAAGCAAAAGTTTGCGCGAGCAGGCGAGCGGGCGCGATGCCGTAGCAGTCGGGAAAACGGTCGCCGAGGCGTTACTCGCGCGGGGTGCAGACGAGTACTTGCGAAGCGCACAAGGGGAATAGCTGGCATGAATTCGACAGTGGTCATTACCCAGTCCGGAGATAGGGGCCGAAGTTTGGTTGACCGTCTCACAGGACTGGGTGTTTGTGCGATTCATTGGCCACTGGTTAAAACAGTGGTCTACAGCGATTCGGACATCGCGCGTCAATGTCGCTGTTTGCCAGAGCAGGTAGACGGCATTCTGGTCACGTCACTGACGGCGGCACGCGTGTTGGCAAAACAGTATCCATCGAGGGATTGGCGATGGGGACAAGCGGTTTGTTATTGTATAGGAGAGGCGACGGCGACGCCGCTCCGGGATATCGGGGTTCGCTGTGTCGTCTACCCGCAGGTTCGGGATGCGAGTGACCTGGCGCACGCGATACTTTCCGAGTGGCCCAATGGTGGCAAGACATTTGTTTTCGCGCGAGGTGTTCAGGCGAGACGAGTGTTAGTGGCGGCGCTTCGTGACGGCGGACACAAGGTGTTTGAGCTCGAAGTCTACGACACGGTCCCAACGCCTGTCGAACAATTGCCAAGGCTGCCTGTCAATCGCGCATTGGTTTGGGTTTTATTTAGTCCGTCAGGTGTTTCCTCGCTGTTGCAATCGGTCGCTCATATCCGAGCGGACGTGCAACAGGGGAGGAGTGCGGTTGTCGCATTTGGCCGGACAACGGCGTCTGCTCTTGATTCGGCAGGCATTCCTGTAGCGTTGATGCCGACTGAGCTGACACATGACGGTTTAATCGATACACTTTTGCAATTTTTGAAGGAGGAAGAGGAATATGGAATTTGAACGGCATCGGCGGTTGCGGGCAACCAGCGGCATACGAAATCTGGTTCGGGAGAACCATGTGACGGTCAATGATTTAGTGTATCCGATGTTTGTGGAGGAAGGGTTGTCTGGTACCAGCGAGATCAGTGCGATGCCGGGTGTCATGCATTATGGTATCGACGCGTTCCGTCGGGAGATTCACCGCCTATCTGAACTCGGAATCCCTGGCATCATTATTTTTGGCGTTCCGTCGGAGAAGGATGAAATGGCGTCATCGGCTTATGCGCCAAAAGGTGTCGTCCAGGAAGCCGTTCGCGCCGCGAAGGCGGAGAATCCGGATTTGGTCGTCATGACGGATGTCTGTCTTTGCCAATATAGCTCGACTGGACATTGCGGCATCGTTCGCAATGGCAAAATCGTCAACGACGATTCGTTGACCTTGATTGCGAAGACCGCCTTGTCCCATGCCGAGGCTGGTGCTGACATCGTGGCGCCGTCTGATATGATGGACGGTCGGGTCGCGCGAATTCGCGAAGTGCTCGACGAAAATAAATTTGAAGATGTATCCATTTTCTCGTACGCAGTGAAGTATGCGAGCGCGTTTTACGGACCGTTCCGCGAAGCGGCACATTCGACCCCTTCGTTTGGCGACCGCAAGTCGTACCAGATGGATCCCGCCAATGTCCGCGAAGCAATGCGTGAAGCGGCCTCGGATATCGCTGAAGGTGCCGATATCCTGATGGTCAAGCCGGCGCTTTCGTACATGGACGTCATGCAGCAAATCCGCGACGCCTACGACCTGCCGATTGGTACGTACAACGTTAGTGCGGAGTACAGCATGGTCAAAGCTGCCGCGATGCAGGGATGGATTGACGAGCGGGCGATTGTCATGGAAATGATGACTTCGTTTAAACGAGCCGGTGCGGATATCATTCTGACGTATCACGCGCCGGATGTGGCCCGTTGGCTGAAGGAAGAAAATCGCTAAGCATCGGTCCGACCGAGGTCGCCGCGACCATGGATTCGTGCGCGCTCCTCGGACAGACGCTGATCTAGTGAGGCGTAGAATCTACAGGGAGCGTGATGAGACAATGGCTGGACCGAAATCGACGGCTGCGTTTGAGCGCGCCAAACAGGTTTTGCCTGGTGGTGTAAATAGTCCTGTGCGGGCGTTTAAATCTGTTCATGGGACACCGTTCTTTGCCGAGCGCGGAGAAGGACCTTATTTATACGACATCGACGGCAATCGTTACGTCGACTACTTAATGAGTTGGGGGCCGCTTATTTGGGGGCATGCACACCCACAAATTGTTTCAGCTGTCCAAGAAGTGGCTGGATTGGGCACCAGTTTTGGCGTACCGACGGAGTTGGAGACGCAGGTCGCGGAGAAAATCGTGGAACTGGTTCCGTCGATTGAAGTCGTGCGCATGGTCAACAGTGGTACGGAGGCGACGATGAGCGCCGTGCGTCTGGCGCGTGCGGCCACGCAGCGCTCTTATGTGGTGAAGTTTATCGGTTGCTACCATGGTCATGCTGATCACTTCCTCGTCAAGGCAGGGTCCGGGGTTGCTGATTTGGGCCTGCCCGATAGCCCTGGCGTCCCAAAGGAGACGGCGGAGCGCACGATTGCAGTGCCGTATAATGATATTGACGCGCTTCGCGACGTCTTTTTGCAGCGCGGCGAGGAGATTGCTGCGGTCATTATTGAACCGGTGGCGGGGAATATGGGTTGCGTTTTGCCGAAGCCCGGATACCTCCAGGCGGTGCGCGAACTGACGAGGAGTTACGAAACGCTCCTCATTTTCGACGAAGTCATTACGGGCTTCCGCGTCGCGCTCGGGGGTGCCCAGGCACGCTTTGGGATTGAGCCGGACTTGACTACGTTTGGCAAGGTCATCGGCGCTGGGCTGCCGGTTGGCGCGTATGGCGGTCGCCGTGATCTGATGGAGTTGATTGCGCCAAGCGGCCCAGTGTACCAGGGTGGCACACTTTCAGGCAATCCACTCGCGATGTCTGCAGGGCTTGTTTCGTTGAAGATGTTGGAGGCGGCCGATAAGACAGGCTTTTATGATAAACTCCAAGCCTATGGGCAACAGGTGGTGGATGCGTTTGTCGATCACGGCAAACAACACGGCATCCCCACCTACGGACATGCCTTAGGCGGCTTGTTCGGACTGTTCTTCCACGACGGCCCTGTCTACGACTTTGATGGCGCGCGCGCGAGCGACAGCGCTATGTACGAGCGCTTTTTCCACGCGATGCTCGATAGAGGTGTGACATTTGCTCCTTCTCCGCTAGAATCTGCGTTCGTTTCGGGCGTTCATGGGGATAAGGAGTTAGATATCACACTGTCCGCTATCTCGTCCGTCTTTCAAACGCTTGGCGCTTGACTGAACGTCATCAATTACATGGGATAACCACAGCCGGATAGACGGATTGCTTGTCTCTTGTGGCACTCTGGACACGCTATCGACATATGTGCGCAATCGTGTACATACATTGGTGATGGAATCTGCTTGGCGTGCGAGGAGGGGCTTAGGATGTCTGAACAAGCTCGAGAACCGCTCATCCGGCTGCCGATCGATCAGGAGATTTTCATGGAAACTGTGACCAGCACAGACTCTGTGGAAGATGCGACGGTCGCCACGGAAGTGGTTGCGTTTGAGAAGGACGGCGACGTGTACGAGTTGCACGGTGCCGTGGTCTTTGCTGGTTATGTGCGTTCGTCGGAAGACGGTGGCGGGGCCGAGGCGTCGTTCTCCGTCGGCACGGAAGAGGAATCTGCTGTTCGCCATATTCACCATCGCCTGCCGTTTGTCTTGCGTGTCCCTGTGGAAGCGCAGCAAGGCGGCGTGGTGAACGTGAAGAGCCGGCTGTCGGGCTGGGCACTGGACGTCGTGAGCGACCATTGGCTGAATGTCAAAGGCGTATTGGAGATTCATGGCCTAGTCGGCGACGAGGGGTATCACTTTCAGTGCGGTGCACAGGAAGGAAGCCGACCGTTTTTACGGGAGCAATTGGTGGTCGAGGAGCCGGTGTATGGCGTGTCTGACCCGGAATTTGCAGACGGATTCGCGAATCAGACGTCACCATCGGTGGAACTGTCGAACGAAGCCGACTTGGGCGCTGTAGATGAGGCGATTGAGGAAGAAGTGAACGCCACGGCGGAGGCTGATACGACAGTCGGGGAAGAAGCGAACGCCGTGTCGGAAATTGAAGCACATGTGGCAGATGAAGTAAAAGCAGACGACGCGGAGGTAGATGCGGACACCGTCGGTCAAACCTACGATACAAACGACTATCACGCCAGTGAAGAACCATCTCCGGAGCTAGTGGGCGCACAAGCCGACATGTGGCGACACGAAGACGGTGACGCGGATGAGGATAGTCAACCAAATGGAGTGGAATCTTCCCACGACCAAACCGACGCACGCACGGGTGACAATCACGGATTGGAGAAAGTGAGTGAGGCGCGCAGGGGTCATGGCTGGGCCGAAGAGGAAGCACGGGGAAGCGAATCGCATGAACAACCGTCGCCATCAGCGCAACCACCGGCGGTCGAATCCGTTCGCAGTGAATTGGTCAATTTGGACCGCTTCTTTGTTTCACCAACGCCGCAAGCCGAAGCGCCAACTGCAGCACAAACGGAACCCACACCGGTTGCCTCGTTCGAGTTTGAGCACCAACTCGACGATGAAGTGCTCGAAGCTCCCGTAGAGGATGCTGTGCAAAGCGCAGAGCTTAAAGAGGATCTTCGCAGCGAACCGCGTGAGATTCCGAAGTTCACGATTTCTAGTGCGGTGCCGACGGATGACCAGAATCTGCTGGATGTCGAATCAGTGGCAGAAGTGGTGGAAGAACCGCGAGCGGAGGCCGTGCCATCGGTATTGAAATCGGATTTGTGGTCGTTTGTCGATTTTAATGGGCCGGAACCGCGTTACACGCTGCGCTACGCGATTGTCGCAGAAGAAGAGACGTTAGAGATGGTCGCCGAGCGCTGTGGATGCCTCCCGAGTGAATTGAGTCGCATCAATGATTGCCCCAATGGTCAGGTTACTCCGGGCCAAGCGCTGCGGATTCCAGACGTGCCGTTTACGATTCCTCGCGTGCCGTCGGCGTAACGGCAGCAAGTTGGGTCGAAGCATTCCGAATGAACGAGATTCAGGGCCGCGAGTGATTCGCTGGCCCTGTTGGCGCTTGACCCTTAATATTTCGCTGCGCGTACTTCGTTCAACGCGACAACTCGTCCCATTCACTGACAGTCGCCAATTTGGCTTGTCGCACGCGGCCCATCAGCCTGAGGTTGGCTTCTATACCTGATTGGCCAGGGCCGCGCGCGTTTCAAGGTGCCCCGATGAACATAGCGACAAAGACAATAAACAGTAGCATCAGAATGAGCAAATCGAGTGCGCTTGGCCAAAAAATTGACCTGAGAAACAGAAGGAAAATCGCTAGGGCGAGGATAATCTTCACGAATCTCAACAGGGAATAGAACAGTCGCATGGGCAAACCCTCCTTACATCGGGTCACTAATGTATATGCGCGTGTCCCCTTCAGGTATTTGTCCTGTGACAAGAGTTCTTTGCATTTGTTAAGATAGGGACGTAATTTCAGGAGACGGACAGGCTTTGGCCTTGACGACGTTTGGGGGAAGATAGTTGAATCAATCAATGAATCCTGGAGGGCAAGGTGTGTGGCGAGGCTGGTATTGGCGTTTTGTCGGTACGACGGTGGTGGTCCTCGCGATACTGGAACTTGTCGCGTACTATGTTTCGAAGGGGAGATACTCCTTTATTCAGACTGGCGAGTTGGGCATGTTTATCGCCGCAATTCTGGTGGTTCAGCGGGTGAAGGAGCGCCGTATGGCGAATACGCTCTTGGTGACCATCCTCGGGTTTGTCATCAACCTGATTTTTCAGCTGACCATCGGCTATAAAGGTACCCTTTACTATGGGTGGGGGTATTTCGTTGAACAAAATGCCATTATCGGCGGTATCGGGATTTTGTTTTCGATAGTTTATTCGCGGACGTCGGCGTGGTCTGACCGCCGACGTGCCCAAGCGCAAGCGAAGCGACAAGCGACATCTACAAAGACGGATGGTCGCGATGAAGTGAAGCCAGTGCGCGTGCACCGCGTGAAAAAGAAACGCGGCCGGGGGCGTCGGCCGCGGTAAGTGGCGAGTGGTTTTATCTCGACAAGACTTGACAATTCCGTATGAAATCCGTACTATACAAAGCACCTATTGCCATATGAACGGCGTTGAAAGGGAGGAGTAAGGCGGTTTCGATTGTCCAGAGACGGTGCAGCGCGCTGAAATGCACCGCTTTCGTCCGTCTGAAGGTCGCCCTTGAGCTGCTTACCCCGGGTCATTCCGTTATCGATGTCGAGTGTTTCGTTCGTCTCGCGATGAGCGGAAAATTCAGGTGGTAACGCGGAGCCTATCCGTCCTGAGGACGGATAGGCTTTTTTTGGTTCAGGAACGATTGCATGCTGCCGCGCGTTATGGCAGACAGGTATTTCGATAAGAGGAGGCAATCTCATGACAGCAAGGGAACATGAACTTTCAACCGTTTATGATCCGCGCGCAGTCGAACAGCGCATCTATGAAACATGGGAACAAAGAGGCTATTTTCGGGCCGGTCGTCATCCCGAACGACCGCCGTTTTCGATTGTGATGCCACCGCCGAATGTGACGGGCGTACTGCATCTTGGTCACGCATTGGACAACACATTACAGGACATCACCATTCGTTATAAGCGGTTGAATGGATTTGACGCGTTGTGGGTTCCTGGTACTGACCACGCCGGCATTGCCACACAAGCACGCGTCGAACGGTCCATTCAAGAATCCGAAGGAAAATCGCGCCATGACCTTGGTCGCGAAGCATTTGTCGAGCGCGTCTGGGATTGGAAGCATCAATATGGCGATGCCATTACGCGGCAAATTCGCGCACTCGGCAGTTCTTGTGATTGGAGCCGCGAGCGGTTCACAATGGACGAAGGGCTGTCTGCAGCTGTTCGTGAAGTGTTCGTCCGACTCTATGAAAAAGGTCTTATCTATCGGGGACATCGGATTATCAACTGGTGCCCGCGGTGTGCCACGGCGCTGTCTGACATCGAGGTTGAGCACAAAGAGCAAACCGGTCATCTCTACCATATCCGCTATCCGCTAAGCGATGGTAGCGGGGAAGTTATCATTGCGACGACGCGGCCTGAGACGATGTTTGCGGACGTCGCGGTCGCAGTGCACCCAGATGACGAGCGTTATACACAAATGATTGGCAAGATGGTTCGCCTTCCGCTTACAAATCGGGAGATACCTGTGATTGCCGATGACTATGTCGACATCGAGTATGGGACAGGATGTTTGAAAATCACCCCAGCCCATGATCCCAACGATTTTGAGGTTGGCGAACGCCATCACTTAGAACAACTGCAGTGTATCGACGCGGATGGGCGCTTGAATGTGCTGGCGGGCGAGTTCCAAGGGCTCACGCGCGAGCAGGCTCGCAGTGCTGTCGTCGACGCGCTAGAGCAAGGTGGACAGTTGGTTCGGACGGAGGAAATTTCGCATTCAGTCGGCCACTGTAGTCGGTGTGATACGGTCGTCGAGCCATTCTTATCTGACCAATGGTTCGTCCGCATGGAGGATTTGGCGCGTCCTGCCTTGGCTGGTGTCGAGCGGGGTGAACTACAGTTCGTACCTCAGCGTTTCACCAAGGTCTTCGTACACTGGTTGGAGAACGTCCGGGATTGGTGTATCTCGCGGCAACTCTGGTGGGGGCATCGCATCCCAGCCTGGTACTGTGACGACTGTGGGGAACTGAGCGTCTCCAAGACCGATTTGACAGAATGTCCACATTGTCACAGTAAACAGTTACGCCAGGATGAAGACGTGCTGGATACATGGTTTTCCTCCGCGTTGTGGCCGTTCTCGACACTGGATTGGCCAAATCTTGAAGCACCGGATTTTCAGCGGTATTATCCGACGAGCGCTTTGATGACAGGGTACGATATCTTGTTCTTCTGGGTTGCTCGGATGGTCTTCATGGGCCGTGAATTCACTGGCAAAATGCCGTTTTCAACGGTTGTCCTGCACGGGTTGGTTCGCGATGCACAAGGACAGAAAATGTCCAAGAGTAAGGGCAACGGCGTTGATCCGATGGAAGTCATTGACCAGTACGGCGCCGACGCGCTGCGCTTTATGTTGGCGACTTCGACGTCGCCTGGTAACGACCAACGGTTCACGTGGGACAAAATCGAAGGGGCGCGCAATTTTATCAACAAAATTTGGAATGCCTCCCGGTTCGTATTGATGAACTTGGATGCCGATTTTGAGCCGCTCGATTTCACAGGTCGACAACTTGATGTGGCCGATAGGTGGATATTGCATCGGTTGTCAGAAACCGTTGATGCGGTGACACATCATCTAGATCACTATGACTTCGGCGAGGCAGCGCGGGCGATGTACGACTTCGCTTGGGATGATTTTTGCGATTGGTATATCGAGTTTTCCAAGCTTGCACTCTATGGGGATGACGGAGCGCGCAAGGCGGTTGCACAAACGGTTTTGCATCGGGTATTGACCTCACTTTTAAAGCTGCTTCACCCGTATATCCCGTTTGTGACAGAGGAGATCTGGCAAGCGTTGCCGAACACTTCGGAGGCTCTCATTATCGAAGTGTGGCCAAAGGCCGACGATGCACTTTGCGACGACCAGGCGGTCAGTCAAATGCGGCTGGTGATGGATGCGATTCGCGCTGTCCGCAACGTCCGCGCAGAATTGCAGGTTCCACCCAGCAAGCCGGTGTCGATGTACATTCGCTGTGAAAGTGCGGATTATGTCCAACTATTTGAGTCCGTTCGCCATTATATCGCCCGTTTTTGCAACAGCGACGATTTGACGATTGCCGCAGGTGGTGACGCGCCGGAGAAATCCGCTACGCAAGTGGTGACTGGTGCCGTGATCCACATTCCACAGGCGGGACTCATTGATGTGGAGGCGGAGTTGGCTCGGTTGCGTCGGGAGGAATCGCGCCTCGTCGGAGAGGTCGAGCGCATTGAGAAAAAACTTGCGAATGCCGGATTTGTCGCGAAAGCGCCCGAAGCTGTGGTCGCCAAAGAACGAGAGAAAATGGAAGATTACCAAGTGAAGTTGCGGGCGGTCCAGGAACGTATTTCGGATTTGCAGCAATGATTTAATCGAGGTGTCAGTAGTGAATGTGCAAGAGGCATTTGCGTGGGTGGAATCTTTGAGCAGATTCGGCATTAAACCGGGTCTGTCTCGGGTTCAGCGCGTCTTGGCCGCCCTTGGTAATCCGCAGGTGGGCCTTCGCTTTTATCATGTGGCAGGGACCAACGGAAAAGGCTCGGTCTGTGCTATGCTTTGTGCGATGTCGATGGCTGTCGGGCATCGGACAGGCTTATATACCTCGCCTGGTTTTGACGGCTTGAATGGCCGAATGGTGATAGATGGTCAGCCGATTGATGATTCGTCGTTTGCTACCTATGCGACGGTCATTCGTGAGGCCATTGAACAGGCGTCGAGCGAAGACCCACTGACGGAGTTCGAAGTCCTTACCGTGATGGCGCTGTTGTACTTCGCGGATAAACAGGTGGATGTGGTCGTGTGGGAGACGGGTCTTGGCGGACGCTATGACGCGACGAGCGTCGTGACGCCGATGGTGACGGCTATCACGAATGTATCGTACGACCACGTTGAGATTTTAGGACCTACACTGGCGGATATCGCTTATGATAAGGCAGGGATTATTAAGCCGAACATACCGTTTGTGACAGGAGCGGAGGGTGAAGCGTACGGTATCGTAGAGAAGGTCGCCAAATCGGTTGGAGCTCGGGTGGTGCGTCTTGGAGCAGACATCCGTATTGAGCGCACGGCCTACGATGACCATTATCAGACGCTGTGCTATAGAGGGGTAGCGCACGATGTACCCGCGTTTGAATTGTCCTTGTTCGGTCCGCATCAGATAGACAATGCAGCGATTGCGTTGGCGATGTTTGAGCTTGCGCATCCAGATTTAGAGGATGCGGACTGGCTACGCGCGGTGGCGGCGCTTCGCACTGTTCACTGGCCACTTCGCTTCGAGGTGTTTCAACACGGTGCGGCACCGCTGGTTCTAGATGGGGCGCACAATCCTGCTGCAGCGCATACGCTGGCCTTGAGTCTAAAGGAGATGTCGGCGGCCTTGTCCATGGCACCGCTGTGGCACATGGTGATAGGTGTGTTTCGCGACAAGGATGCGCAATCCATGTTGAAAGAGGTGTTACCTCTTGCACAAGACGTTATCGTTTGTCGTCCTAACCATGCAAGGGGTGCAGACCCAGAAGAAATCCGCGGGCTGATTGAAGCGCAGGCGCCGCAACTGCCCATTCGAATCATCGAACAGCCGGCAGTTGCTGTGACGGAGGCTTTAAAGGCACCTGGGCCATTGGTTATCTGGGGAAATCTGCATATGGTAGAGGACGCGAGGAAAGCTATTTCTAAACTGGGAATGAACTACTGGACATGAGGACGGTGAGGCGCGTGCGCGGTTCGCAACACGTGCATTTTGTAGGCATTGGTGGGTATGGAATGAGTGCCATCGCTCGTGTCATGCTGGATTTGGGATATCAAGTGTCCGGGTCGGACGTGTCTCGTCAAGAATTGACGGAACGTCTCGCAGCCCGTGGCGCGAACATCTTTTACGGCCATGACAAACGGCAAGTCGAGGGTGCGGACATCGTGGTGCACAGTACGGCTGTTCACCAGGATAATGTCGAACTCATCGAGGCGAGGGCCCGCCAAATTCCTGTGATTCATCGCAGCGAAATGCTCGCTCGATTGATGGAAGACCGAGTGGGTGTCGCTGTGACTGGGGCACATGGGAAGACGACCACCACGTCGATGATTGCATACATGATGGAACGCAATAATTTGGATCCTACTTTTGTCATCGGTGGCGTCGTTTCCAATATTGGTGACAACGCAAAAGCCGGGGGCGGCCAGTTTGTCGTGGCGGAAGCGGATGAATCGGATGGCTCATTTCTTCATTATCGCCCCGCGATTGCGGTGGTCACAAACGTTGAAGCTGACCATCTTGAGCACTACGACGGAAAGTTCGAGAACCTCAAAAATGCGTACAGAACGTTTATTCAACAAGTTCCAGCAGACGGCTTGGCGGTGCTTTCAGCGGATGATGCGCATCTGCGAGAATTAAAATTAGACGCGCACGCACGCGTGATTACCTACGGTTTTGCGGACGATGCAGATATTCAAGCGAGACATGTGCAATTGTCTGGGCGGACCAGTTCGTCTGAGGTGTATATAAACGGTGAGTTGGTCGGTCGTCTGTTGCTTTCGCTGCCAGGTGAGCATAATGTGTTGAATGCGCTGGCCGCGATTGCGGTAGGTCGGGAAGCTGGCTTGTCGTTTAACCAAATTGCCGTAGCCCTTGCGGAGTTCCATGGCGCGAAGCGGCGTTTTCAGGTGATTTCTGAGGCGAACAATGTCCTCGTGATCGACGACTATGCGCACCACCCAACGGAAATCAGCGCGACCATCGCGGCGGCAAAGGCGACGGGTCGGCGCATTGTAGCGGTATTCCAGCCGCAGCGATACACGCGGACGTACTTTTTGTTTGACGCCTTTGCTCGTTCTTTCTCACAGGCAGACGAGGTGATTATTTCGGAGATTTATTCGCCTGCAGGGGAGAAGCAAATCGAGGGCGTCACAGCTGAGCGGCTTGCGGCAGAAATCCGCAAGCAGAGTAATCCGCGAACACAGTATTTGGCGACACAGGATGAAATCTTCGCGTATCTCCGATCTTCTGTGCGCGCTGGCGATCTCGTGCTCACCATGGGGGCTGGCGACATATGGAAGGTTGCGGAGCGCTTGGGTGATGATTTAGAGCGCACCGCTCATAAAGCGCTAGTCTAACGATGGCGCATGGAGTGAGCGTGTCGTAGATAAAAGAGGTGAGAATCCGCGTTGTCGCGGTTCTCACCTCTTTTGCGGTCATGGCAGGTCGGCTGCTGGTTAGGTTGGGTCAGATGTCCGCACCTGCCTGCGTTGCTATAAGGCATGCTTTTTGTACTATTTTTGGATTTTTCATTGGTACGGTATGGCGGACTTAGGACACGCCAAATGCCTATTTACTCAAATGCTGCCCGATAAAGGCTTAAAATCGGCGCTTAGCGAAACCACCATGGGCCCCGTTTCCGACGTGGATCACGGTTTAACACCCTCGCTCCGCGCGCGTACAAGTAGTAGGCTGCGGCAAAAATGAGGACAAGGACAGCGAGTTTTAATAAAAACACAAATAGCACCGATAAAACGATGACAGCCGCAATGATGGCGAGCACGCTGATCAGAAGTGATGGTTTGCGATACATATCAATAGCTCCTTTGTGTGAGCGAATTCTATCTTCTACTAGGATAATTATATCATATCGTGGCGAATGCTTAGGTTTTACGCAGGACTTTGGCCCATCTCGTCGAATTGACGCATGACCAGACAGGGGGCATCGCGTTGATTGAGGCATTTGTATCTCTGTATCTTTTTTTGGTAGGCGCCGTATTTGGGTCGTTTGCAACCTTGGTTGGGGAACGTGTGGTTGATGGCGAGTCGATGGTCCGTCCGTCATCGCGGTGTAATCACTGTCAAACGCCACTGCGCCCGTGGCATCTCGTGCCTGTGGTCTCGTGGATTCTGCTTGGCGGCCGCTGCAGTGTTTGCCACACGCGGATTCCAATGCGTTATCCGGCACAGGAATTGCTGCTGGGCACGGCGGTAGTCTTGTCGTTCTGGCATCATTCAAACGTGTTGCTCAGCGTTGCGTCCTGTCTCTTGTGGTTTGTTTTGGTGATTGCTGTCAGTACAGACCTGACGCATTTGATGGTGCCCAATTGGTTGACCTATCCGAGTTGTCTTGCGCTGTACGCGCTCTGTGCGGTTGGTGAGGGGGATTTTGTTCGACCATTGCTCGGAATGGTGGTCGGTTTTGTGATGATTTTCCTGGTACATTTGAGCTCGGGCGGCAGGATGGGGCTGGGTGACGCCAAATTGTACTTGAGTATAGGTGCGGTGTTGGGGGTAGCGCGCTGTGTAGAATCCTTCATTCTCGCGTGTCTATTTGGCGCGGTTGTCGGCATATTATTGCGATGGACAGGTCACTTGGAACGACGCCAATTTATCCCGTTTGTTCCGTTTATTGCAATGGGTGTTGCGTGCGCCAATTTCCTGTTATCCGATTTACCAGACTGGTATCTCCATCATGTGCTTCATGTATAAGCGTGGTTTTATATCGAGAAAATCCTTGATATACCGCTTGTTGACGCATCCTGTCGGAATTTCGATAGGGCTTGCAGGGCAGACGCCGACATGTTTCAGCAACAATTGTCATACCGTCTGATATACACTATCCCCAAGTCTAGAAGGAAGGTTTGGCTGACAGAAGTTGTCTTGCATTTGTAGAGGGGGATCGTTATACTAACCGCAACCCGGAGCCCCCTATCAGCCTTCTTTCTTTCGTGAATAGTTAGGAAGAGGTGATGGAGTGCGTCTACCAAAGTCGAAAACCGTTTACGCCACTGCTGCAGCAGCACTGACGCTGCTGGGCGGCGCAGCGACCACGTATGGTGCTGCGTTTAAGACGGTAACGGTCCAAGACAGCGGGCAACGCAAGACGGTACGTGGATTTTGCACAGGCACGGTAGGACAATTTCTCGGCAAGTACGGTATCCACGTAGATCAAAGAGAGCGCGTCAGCCCGGCGCTTGATAGCCCTGTGCAAAACAACATGACGGTCGTAATTGAACATCCGAAGACGATTACTATAAACGACCAAGGTCAGTTGGTTAGTGTATCGACGTTTGATAAGACAGTGCAGAAACTTTTGCAAGACCAGGGAATCACCCTTACGAAGTCCGACCATCTCAGTGTCCCGGTAGATTCATCGTTGTCGGGTGGAGAGACTATCTCCATTCATCGCACTTCTCGCAAGGTATCCACTAGGACGCAGGAAATACCGTATCAGACCATACGTCGCCGAACATCTGAGTTGACTTCTGGAGATGAACGCGTGGTGACGCACGGTGTGACAGGGTTGATGCAGATTGAGACGACGAGTGTTTACCGGGATGGTCACAAGATTTCTGAGAGCGTAAAAAAACATATCGTTCGAAACCCAGTGGACAGCGTAGTGGAAGTTGGCACCGCGCCAGCCGTTCACCATTACACGCTTGCGAGCCGCAGCAGTGCGCCGACCAGTAGTCTCTACAGGTCGTCGCTGACTGTGCTTGCCACCGCGTATGCGGCAGGCGGTACGACGGCGTCTGGGCGCCCCGCGCAGCCGGGTGTCATCGCGGTAGATCCGCGTGTCATTCCGCTTGGTACGCGCGTGTATGTACCAGGTGTCGGTGAATTGGTGGCTGCGGATACAGGCGGAGCCATTGTCGGCAATCATATCGACATTTGTATGTCGTCTGAGTCGGCTGCTGAAAGTTGGGGAGAACGCACGATTACAATTTACATCCTCAATTGATAGTATCCCTCATCATGAGGGAGCTTATATGAAGGGTGATAGGGTTAAGGGGTCTACGCGTGAAACTTCGGTTTCACGCGTTTTTTTTCGTGCGCTCAAGAATAGGTTCGTTTACAATCAGGATCCTTCACGATGAAACTTCGTGCAGTCTGTTGATGGTCAGACGCAGGACATCGCAACGCTTGTAGCGAATCATGTTGCAAGACTATGAATCGTGTCGAAGAGGTGCCTGTATGCGTATCGACCAAGTGCTGTCTCGGGCTGCTGAACTGCGCGCGAGTGATGTTCATCTGGGGGCCGGTCATTCACCTACATTTCGGGTTGACGGCCAATTGATGAAGGAAGGCGCGACCATTACAAACGAACAAATTGAGTCATGGATTCAGGAACTCTTGAGCGCTGAAGAATTTGAACGGCTGCGTCGCGAAGGTGAAGTCGATTTGTCGTATAGCGATGGCGAAGGTTCTCGTTATCGCGTGAACGCATTCCAACAGCAGGGCCTTTTGGCGGTGGCGATTCGGCCCATCCCCAAGTTGATTCCGTCCTTGACCGAACTCCGCCTGCCACCGGATATCACGCGCCTTATTAGTCAACCTCACGGTTTAATTCTCGTGACGGGTCCGACAGGCAGTGGCAAGACGACGACACTCGCTTCGTTGATTCACGAAATTAACGTGACCAGCGCTAAACATATCATCACGTTGGAAGATCCCATTGAGTACGTCCACGAACACGTGCAATCGGTCATTCATCAACGGCAAATCGGCCGGGATACAGCAGGGTTTGCACCTGCGCTGCGCGCTGCATTGCGGCAAGATCCGGACGTTATCCTCGTTGGCGAATTGCGCGATTTGGAGACGGTCAGGACAGCGGTTACGGCGTCGGAAACAGGTCATTTGGTTCTCTCGACGTTGCATACGGGAGACGCGGTACAGACCATCGATAGACTGATTGATATGTTTCCCGTCGAGCAACAGGCGCAAGTGCGGTCGCAACTCTCGTCTGTCCTATTAGGGGTTTTGTCGCAGCGCCTTTTGCCACAAACAGGCGGTGGTCGTGTCGCCCTGGCGGAATTGTTGATTAATACCCCTGCTGTCGCCAATTTAATTCGCACCCAGAAGACGCATCAATTGCGCTCAGTCATGCAAACATCCCGACAAATTGGGATGCAGACATTTGCGATGGCGGCTCGAGAGCGGATGCAATCGGGCGTCATTTCTATGGAATCTGCAAAACCTTGGTTGGACATAACGGCATAGTTGCTAGTTTCCGCTCATAGAGTCATAGTATCTGAGACTCGGGAGGAAACGATGATGGCTGAGAGTGGAGCGCACAAGTATACGACGCACTCATCGTCCATTCTTGTTCGTCTAGGCGATAAGGCGTGGGAGATTCATCCTGACGGCGACAAAGAAAATCGGTTTACTGGAGAAGAAACGTCCGCGGTGACGCCAGAGGATAGCCGTAAGGTGTATATGTCTAGTGAAGCGGTGCGCGAGGCGGTGCGCAAAACGGTGGACTCGACAAACGACCGCCGTTTACAGGTTCCATCAGGACAGTTTGGAAGAGTTCCACGGTTTGCAAATGCCCCATGGAAGGCGCTCATGATGTGGGTGGCCAAATTAGCTGCGTCTGTGGTGTATACATTATTCCCTCGAAAAGGAAACCGTAGTTTGGCTGCTTTACAAGGTGGTTTATCGGTTGGCATGGTATTCGGGTGCATCGCGATGTTTTTGTTTCATCAGATGTCTCCTGCAGCTGCGGCGGACCTTGAAAATACGAAGACGACGAAACCTCAGTCGACGCATGTGGCAGCCATGACGACGCCGACGCGCGCTTTGAACTTGCCAGGTAACCACGTCTATTTTGTGACTTTAGGTACATATGCTACGGAGGCGAAGGCGAAGGCGGCCGCTGCCAGCGCAGGGAAACAGGGTGTGTCAGCGACTGTTGTTCCGATGAATGGCTATGCTGTGGTTGCGTCTGGCGCCGTCGTCGAAGCGGATGCGAACGCGCTTGCCGCGCAGTTACGCAAGTCCCATTTGAACGCAAACGTCGCATCTGTGGTTGAGACGGCCCGTCCAATTCAGGTGCTCGGCAATGCGGACGGCTCCACAATCACTGCGACGCAACGATGGTTAGCACAGACGTCAAGCGGCTTATTGGCTTTGGATACGTGGTTGTCCGATCACGGCCGCGTCGTCGATGCCCAAACTGCGCTGGCCTTGGCTATCAAAAGCTATCCGGGTGATGCCGCCGTCGCAGAGACGGGGATTGGCAGTCAGTTGACGGCGCTGCAGGCCTCGTTGCAATCGGCCAATCAAGCGTTTTTACAGCGCAATCAAACCAATTCCATGAAATATTTGATAAAATCGCTCATCGAATTGAAAAATTTACAGGGGATCAATTGAGCGGGTACTTCGATTATAATGGAATCGACAACGTTCGGCAGGAATTTCTTCTATTGTGTCGAAACATGTCCGTCATGCGCAATTTAGACTGTTTGGGGTGAGATTATGCGCAGTGGCGGTTGGCACAAAGTAGGCCTGGTGATTGCTGCGAGTGTTGTCGGTACGTTAGCCGACATCCTGCTTGCCAGTCGACTGCCAGCGTTGGAACCTCATACGCACGTATCTTGGCATCCAAGTGTCAATTTAGCTGTCATCCAGTTCTCACTATCGTTGACCTTGACGGTGAACTGGGGCACACTTGTCGGATTTGTGTGTGGCTGTCTTCTTGCACGCCGCTCGAAACGCTCCAAATAAAGTTTTGCGTTTTGAGTCAATGCGATATACATAGACACTTTAGGGTTTGTGGTGTCCGATGTTCCTTCGTACAGTGTAGGAAACTACCTGTGGAGGGATTCACTTGCTTGCGGACAAGAATCAATTGCTCACACCGTCGATACCCACTGAACAACCTCGTGAACGATTATTGCACTTAGGTCCGGGTGCATTGCGGGCGGACGAGTTGCTTGCGTGTATTATGCAGTCCGGAAATGGACGCCAGACGGTATTTGATATTGCTCATGCGCTTCTGGAGAACGTTGGCGGATTGTACGCGCTCGTCGATACGGAAGTCGCAGAGTTGTTAAATGTTCCGGGGATTGGGCGCGCAAAGGCGATTCAAATCGCGGCCGCCATCGAGCTGGGTCGACGTATTGCGCAAAAGCCGAGCGAGACGAGGTTACAAATTCGTACGGCAGAGGACGCAGCCAGGTATGTTATGGATAGGATGAGGTACCTTAAAAAGGAACATTTTGTAACGCTGCTCTTAGATACCAAGCACAGGCTTGTTGCGGAAGAGACGTGTTCCATCGGAAGCCTGGATGCGTCGATTGTTCATCCACGGGAGATTTTTCGGCGTGCAGTACGGCGAGTTGCGTCTGCCATTCTTTGTGTGCACAACCACCCAAGTGGTGATCCGACGCCGAGTCCGGAGGATATTGCGGTCACGGAACGGTTGATGCAAGCTGGCCGCGTACTAGGTATCGATGTGCTTGACCATCTCATTATTGGAGACGGGCGCTTTATCAGCTTGCGAGCGGCTGGTTATATGGACAAATGATGTCGAGAGGGGATTCCATCACAGATGTTTGCGGTTCGAGATATGGGTGTGGATTTGGGAACGGCCAATACTCTGGTATATGTAAAGGGAAAAGGCATTGTCGTCCGGGAGCCTTCGGTCGTCGCCTTGCGGACGGATACGAACGCGATTGAGGCTGTCGGCTCTGACGCGAAGCAGATGATTGGCCGGACACCGGGTAATATCGTGGCGGTTCGGCCGATGAAGGACGGTGTTATCGCCGACTTTCAAACGACTTCGACGATGCTTCGCCACTTTATCCGTCAAGCGATGAAGGCGAAGTCGAATTGGTCTGGCAAACCTCGCGTCATGATTAGCGTTCCTTCGGGAATTACTGCAGTTGAGAAACGTGCGGTCGAAGATGCGGCGCTGGAAGCGGGTGCTAAAGATGCACAGGTGATTGAAGAACCGATGGCAGCCGCGATTGGGGCGGGTTTGCCTGTGGGTGAGCCGACCGGATCCATGGTTGTCGATATCGGTGGCGGTACCACGGAAGTGGCGATTATTTCGCTTGGGGGTATTGTGACGGCGAGATCGATTCGCGTGGCGGGCGATGAGATGGACGAGGCCATCATTCAGTATGTCAAGAAGACATACAATCTGATGATTGGCGAGCGGACAGCGGAGGAATTGAAGATCCAAATTGGTTCTGCCGCCCCGCTGGAAGAACCACGCTCACTCGATATTCGCGGTCGTGACTTGTTGACGGGGTTGCCGCGCACGTTTACGGTATCCTCTGAGGAAATCTGTGAGGCGCTCTCGGATACAGTGGGCTCCATTATTGAAGCGGTCAAAGTGACGCTCGAGAAGTCGCCGCCGGAACTTGCGGCGGACATTATGGATCGCGGGATTGTCCTGACGGGCGGCGGCGCCTTACTCAGAAATTTGGATCGCCGGTTGAGTACCGAAACTGGGATGCCGGTCGTCGTCGCTGAAGACCCACTTGATTGTGTCGCGGTGGGAACTGGCAAGGCGTTGGACAATTACGACGTGTACCGCAAGCGCAGTGTGGCGCTTCGGAAGGCGCAGGGTAGAGGGTAAGTACCAGAAGGGGAAGAGGGATACGGGTGTCCCGTTACCTAACGAGTCGACGCTTGTTTTTGCTTTTGGGTAGCATTATTGTCCTGGTCGTCATCGCTGGATTGACGATTTCGAGGACAGGCCGCACGGCCAGTTGGCCGGAGCAGATTGTGATGAATGTCGAAAACACGGTATCCGGATGGGTATATCGGCCTGTCAGCAAACTTACCGCGTTTTTCGGCGGTCTGCACGATTTGCGCCAAATGTATGTGGAAAACGCCGAGTTGAAACACGATATGCAGGATTATCAAAGTTTGAAAGCGCAGTTGAACGACGCGGAAGCGGAGAACAATCGGCTTCGCCAAATGGTTCACTTCGCACAGGGCGCAGGGAAGTCTCTGCCGCGGGTTCCTGCGCACGTGGTTGGCCGTGAGCCGTCTGAATGGAATTCACAGTTGACCATTGATGCAGGTAGCGCGCAGGGTGTGCGGCCGGACATGGCTGTGGTGGCGCCGGACGGGAGTTTGGTTGGCCGCGTGGAAAAGGTTGCGTCGCACAGCGCGAAGGTCGACTTGATTACGGATACGCAGGTCGGTGACGGTGTGTCGGCATTCGCGGACACGTCATCGGTTCAGCCATTCGGTGTCGTCACCGGATCGACACGGAATCAGGGTGCATTGGACATGACTTTCTGGGGTTCGCTCGTGCAACTGCCTGCCAAGCAATTGGTTGGCCAGGAAGTGGTGACGTCAGGTTTGAGTGACGTGTTCCCAAGAGGGATTGTCATCGGGAAAATCACGAAGGTACAGTATGGGCCGCACAATACGGTGCAAACGGCGGTCGTGCAGCCAGCGGCGAATTTGGACTATCTGCAAGATGTCTTTGTCGTTCGCACGACGAATCAGGCGGGGCAGGGCCAATGAAACTCACCATCGCATTTTTGATGTTGTGGGTCGGCTTAATTTTGGAGGCGACGGTATTTCAAATTCCGCCGATGAACGCGATTCATCCAGGCTTTGTCCTGGTGATTCTCGTGCTTATTGCGTTGATGCGCGGTCCGAATACTGCGGTTGTCATGGCTGTGTTGATTGGGCTTATCGAAGACATTTCGTACGGTTCTTTCATTGGGTTAAACGCATTTTCCTATGGGTTGATTGCCTACTTCTCTGGGGCACTTTTTGGGCAGTTCTTGCATCGCAACTTGGCTGTGACGTTCATTGACACATTGATGATGACGTTTGTCTATACGTGGATTACATATGGTTTGACACGGTTGTTTGACGTGACAGCGGATAGGCCAATCTTCGTCTTCCAACAGTCACTTGTCTCGATGATGGTCAATGGACTTTTGGTATTGATGTTGTATCCGCTAGTTACGCGGCTGTTTACCAATCACAAACGAAATCGATACAACGTCTCGAATGGAGACGTTTGAGTATCGTCGCAGGTGCAAAAAACGACCCGCTCGCGGGTTGTTTTTTTGTTTGAGAAGGAAAACCCGCTTGCAAACGCGAATAAAGCCTTTCGGGCAAGTGCCACCCTGGAGGGAATTTTGTGATTGTCAACAGTGAAGCGTTGTATGAGACGAAGCCGCTCGTCACTGTGAAAGGGACGCGGGACGGACTTCTTTTTCTTCTAGATGAACAGTCCGATATGGACGATTTATGCGCGTACGTGAGCAATTTGTTGTCTGGTGAGTCTGGCAAGGTGTTTGATGGCCCGATGGTTGAAATCGTCGTCGATTACGGGCGCCGAAAGCTCACGCCGGCGGATTGCAATCGTATTTTGTCCCTGTTTCTGGCACGTGAAAATTTTGTTTTGCGGACTTGGGGTTCCGGCACAGAGGCGCGGCAGTCACTGTTCTATCGCAACCGGACCACTCGGCGACAGACGATTTATCACGGGGTTGTGCGTGCGGGTGAGCCGCTGTCGTTTGACGGAGATGTGGTCATTATTGGAGATGTCAATCCGAGTGCGCACGTGCGCGCCACGGGTGATATTTACGTGTTCGGGAGGCTGTTGGGTATCGCACATGCCGGCGTCTCCGGGGATTCGAGCAGCATCATCGCGGCGACGGAATTTTCGCCGATGCAACTGCGCATCTGTGACACGGTCAGTCGCGCGCCGACATTGCACGAGCAGCCGATGCAGGCATTTATGGAGTTCGCATATTTGGATAATGGACATTTGGCTGTCTCCCACATGCGATATTTTGCGCAGTGGGAAAAGGCGCGTAGTCGCGAGAGAGAGACCACACAGAAGGGGAGTCGTGCATGAGTTCGGCCATTGTAGTGACCTCAGGCAAGGGCGGGGTAGGGAAAACCACGTCGACCGCGAATATCGCAACGGCACTCGCCCTGTTGGGGAAAAAGGTATGTATTGTCGACGCGGACATTGGGTTGCGCAACTTGGATGTCGTCATGGGTCTGGAAAATCGGATTATCTACGACATTATCGACGTTGCGAACGGTGACTGTCGCTTGCAGCAGGCGCTGATCCGGGACAAACGGTTCGAACAGTTGGTGTTGTTGCCAGCTGCGCAGACCAAGGATAAGCGGGCGCTTACGCCGGACGTCATGAAGCGTTTGGTCGCGGAGCTCAAGGCGGATTACGAGTATATTGTGATCGATTGCCCAGCAGGCATTGAAGAGGGGTTTAAGGTCGCGGTGGCACCTGCGGATTTTGCGATTGTCGTGACGACCCCTGAGAATACTGCTGTGCGCGACGCCGACCGCGTGATTGGGTTGCTCGAACGCGAACAAGTTGGGTCGCCTCGACTCATCATCAATCGCATTCGACCACAAATGGTAAAACGCGGTGAAATGTTGGATATCGACGAGATTGTCCAGATTTTGGCATGTGATTTGCTGGGGATTGTGCCGGATGACGAGTCGGTTATCAAAAATTCAAATTTGGGCGAGCCAAGCGCAATGAATCCGGATACGCCTGCCGGTTTAGCGTATCGCAACATTGCAAGGCGAATTCTTGGTGATTCAGTGCCGCTGATGTCTCTTGAAGAAAAATCTGGTCTGTGGGGTCGCGTTAAACGATTGATTTCGGGCCGCTAAACGGACGACAGAAGCATATAAAAAAGCGGACTCTGCTCGGGTCCGCTTTTTTATACATACTTGTCCCTTGTCGCTCATAACCATGTGGTGAGAGTGAGAGGGGGGAGTGCCTGTGCCAAATGTCAAACGAAAGTGGCCTTGGCAGGGCAGTTTACGAAGTCGGCCCGAGAAGCGGGAGCAGGACTTGTTGGCAGCGCCCGAAACTACACATTCGTCGTCCGATGAATCACGCCCCGCGCCAACGCGTTGGGTGAGTGAAGGCCAGTCGGATTTATCCCCCTATGGCTTTGCCGAAGACGACGCGGGTTTGCGGCAGGTGGAGAGTGGCGCGTGGCGGCGAGCGTTTAGTGGCGGCGGACAGAGCCGAACGCCGCACAAGCAGTTCGTGCCGATGAGCAGTGCGCGGACGCGACCGCCGTCGGTGAACTCAAATAAACCGTCTTATTTGAGCCGGACGATTGTCTGGCAGACGTTTTGTGCACTGGTATTGGTCGGCGTGGTCTATTACGTTGATCACCACCCGGACGCCGTCCCGCCAGAGGTGGTGAGCCAGGCGCAAACCGTGTTGCAGACAGATTATACTGCGGATGTGGCGCCGTCGATTGATAAGGCGTTTGCGGATATGCACATCAGTGCACCTCAATTTGGCGCGACAACGGCGGTTAAACTTCACAACCCGGTCTCAGGCACCATTGTTGAGGATTACTCGTCTACGCATCCAGAGGTCTCCATCGCGGGGACGGCAAAGGCACCTGTGTTGGCAGCGGGCTCGGGTACGGTATTGAACGTGGTCAACGTCGGTGACACCAAGCTTGTGCGAATTGATAACGGTGCACTGGGTACGACGATTTACGACGGACTTGGCAGCGTGAATGTGAAGGCGCACGAATATGTGACTGCGGCGGAGGTGATTGGCAAACTGCCAGCGTCCCCAAGTCATCCAGCATTAAAATTCTCTATTGTCAAAGACGGAAATTACGAAAACCCGCATGCGGTTGTCAATTTTGACGGTGCGTCACCATGAATGTGGTCGCTCGTTTGGAAACAACCGTCGGACAGGCTTTAGGCGTCGGGCGGGTGCGTGTGCACCCGCTCTTTCTGGCGCTGATGGTCGGCGCGTTTTTTGCTGGCATGTTGAAAACGGCGCTTCTCTTGTTCACATTTGTGCTGCTGCACGAGTTTGGACATGCCATCACTGCGCGCCATTTGGGGTATCGCGTAGAAGAAGTATCCCTGCTTCCGTTCGGAGGCGTCGCGAAGGTGTCGTATGCGCGCCTCGGTTTTTCACCTAGGCAGGAAGCGATGGTCGCGATTGCTGGCCCGGTGGTAAATCTGTTGTTGTGTATCGCTTGTACGGTATTGTCGCTGTTCGGGTGGATGAACGAGGGAACGTATCAGTTGTGTATGCAAATGAATAGTTGGATTGGCATATTCAATTTGTTACCGGGTCTACCACTGGACGGCGGGCGTATTTTGCGCGCAGCGCGATCACGCCGGATTGGCTATGAGCGAGCCACACTGGAGGCGTACAACGTGGCGTTTGGACTGTCCATCCTGTTAATGTTGACGGGCGTGTTGGCCTTGTTCACGGGACACCCGCACCTTGGCATGATGCTGCTCGGACTATTTTTGTTTGCGACGGCGTGGCGCGGGAAGCGGGACGTGCGCAGTGAGACTATGCGCTTTCTCGACGCAAAGCGGCGCCAGCCAAAGACAGTGTTGCAGATGTCGACGCTGGCGGTGCCGAATACCGTCTCCATCCGCGATGTCGTCGTTCAATTTTCGCCGGATAGGTATCATATCGTCTATATTTTGGGGAACGACGGGCTCGTTCAAGCGCTTTTAGAAGAGATTGAACTGCTCGACGCGGTGTTTGAAGGTCGCTGGTTAGAGCCGGTCGGTTCACTCTTGACGGATGCCTGATGAACAAATGCCTGATGAACAAACGCCGGCGGCTATCTTCTGGCGGACGACGCATCAGTTGCGCCGGTGCCCGGTATATGATAGAATATGGCGCGTGTGTATGCACTACAACCGCATGCTTCCTGGGTTTTGAAATTGGACATCGAGTCCATACCTTAGGCAGCGAGTCTGAGTGAAGGAGCCTAAATGATGTACGCGATTGTTGAAACTGGTGGAAAGCAATTTAAGGTTAGTGAAGGCGACACGATTTACGTCGAGAAACTCGAAGGTGAAGTCGGTTCGTCCATCACGTTGGACAAGGTTCACTTGATCCAAAACGACGGTTCAGTTCGCGTTGGTACGCCGACGGTTGAAGGCGCGAAAGTCGTCGCAAAAATTCTTGAACACGGCCGTGGCAAGAAGATCATCGTCTTTAAGTACAAGGCGAAGAAGAACTATCACAAGAAGCAAGGTCACCGTCAACCTTATACCAAGTTGACGATTGAATCTATTCAAGCGTAACCGATGATTACGTTTGAAATTCTGCAGCAGCGCGATTCGGTAGCTGGATTTCGCGTGAAAGGGCACGCCGGCTACTCGGATTCGGGTTCCGACATTGTCTGTGCTGCGGTATCGGTTTTGGTATATAACGCGATTAACAGTTGCGAACGCTTTGCTGGTGTGGCATTAAACGTGATTGATCAAGGTGAGATGTTAACTTGTCGATTGCCGTTGCAGCCGAATGAATCGGTTCGATTGCTCATCAACAGTTTATTTTACGGCGTAGAGCAGGTCGCGGAACAATATCCTGAGTTCGTCAGGATAACGACTACGAATATCGCGAAACTTTGAAAGGATGAATGAGACATGTTGAAGTTAAACCTGCAACGGTTTGCTCATAAAAAAGGTGTGTCGTCGACCCGCAACGGTCGTGACAGTATTTCCAAGCGCCTCGGCGTCAAAGAACCAGACGGTAAAGTCGTCAGCGCGGGAAGCATTTTGGTTCGTCAACGCGGTACCAAGATTCACCCAGGCATCAACGTTGGCATTGGCAAGGACGACACCTTGTTTGCAAAGGTGGAAGGTCAAGTGCGCTTTGAGCGGCTTGGTCGTGACCGCAAACGCGTCAGCGTATATCCGGTTGCCGTTGCTGTCACGCAATAACGCTTGACTTCAGGATGTTGTTGAAGGGCCTGGCAGAAATGCCAGGCCCTTTTTGAGAGGCGGTTGAAAAACGTGCCGGAACATGATCACGGTACATATGAAGCGATTTCCTTCCGACGTCACCGTCACGATGTGCTCAATGAACTGCAGTTGATTCGCGGCTATTTGCAACTGGGGAAACCTGAGCGGGCGTTGGCTGTGGTGGACAGAACGGCGACGTGGCTGCAATCTCTGACGCGTTGGCAGTCGCTTGGAGACGTTGGCAAGAAACTCGTGTGGGAAGCTGCGACTTGTCCACACCTTCAATTGCGGCAATTGCATGTCGATGGGGACTTGTCTGATGGGGTTTTAGAACCGTTTTGTGCTTGGCTTCACAAATTGAATGATTACGCCGCAGAACAAGGCGTTCACCTAGAACTCGATGGGCAACTTCACCCGCGTGGTGCCGAGATTCGAGGATACGTAGAAGCGCCGTTTGCACTGGATGAAACAATGGCAAGCAGCTTTCCACAGATTGCATTTACCGTGGTCGACAATGGAAATCATACGGAGATGAGGGGGTGAGCGCATGTTTACAGACCACGCGTCGATTTATGTAAAAGCTGGAGACGGCGGAAATGGTATTGTCTCTTATCGCCGCGAGAAGTATGTGCCACTTGGCGGGCCTGCGGGTGGCGATGGCGGCAAAGGGGCGGATATCATCTTTGTCGTGGACGAAGGGCTCAGAACCCTGATAGATTTTCGGTATCAGAAGCACTTTAAGGCGCCACGCGGAGAGAATGGTGGCACGAAAAATCGGCATGGTGCCAACGCTCCAGATATGATAGTCAAAGTGCCGCCTGGAACGCTGGTGCGCGATGCGAAGACTGGTGCGTTTTTGGGCGATTTGACAGAGCATGGCGCTCGACTTGTCGTCGCCCGCGGCGGACGCGGCGGGCGCGGGAATACGCGGTTTGCCACGGCAGTCAACAAGGCGCCGGATATGGCTGAACGCGGTGAGCCGGGGGAAGAGCGGTATCTGGAATTAGAGTTGCGCGTGCTGGCGGACGTTGGATTGGTGGGCTTCCCATCGGTCGGCAAGTCGACGCTCTTGGCGGCGGTGACGCGCGCGCGTCCAAAGGTGGGATCATACCATTTCACCACGTTGACGCCGGAGTTGGGCGTTGTCGAGACGGCGGACGGCCGGGATTTTGTGATTGCGGACTTGCCAGGATTGATTGAAGGCGCACATGAAGGTCATGGGTTGGGTCACGAGTTTTTGCGCCACGTCGAGCGAACCCGGATTATTGTCCACGTCATTGATATGGCGGCTGTGGACGGTCGTGATCCGGTGGAGGATTTTCGCGTGATTGAACACGAGTTGGAAGCATACGACGTGGCGTTGGCGGATAGGCCACGCGTCGTGGCGGCAAACAAGATGGACTTGCCGGACGCCGCTGAAGGGCTCGAGCGCTTCCGAAAAGCATATCCAGAGCTCGAGGTGTTCCCTATCTCTGGTGCGACGCACCAAGGCCTTGACGCACTGCTTCGGCGCCTTGCCTCGATGCTCGATGAGCTGCCGAAGGATTTGAAGTCAGTCGTCGAAGATACGGACGAGCAATCGCACAAAGTGTACCGCTTGGAAAAGGTGGAACCATTTACGATTCGTCGCGAAGGCCACGAGTTTATCGTGGAGAGCGAGGAATTGGAGAAGTTGGTCAAAATGACGAATTTCCAGCAATTTGATGCGGTCAAACGGTTCCAGCGCATTTTGAAAAACCGTGGCGTCGACGACGCGCTGCGCAAACGTGGTGCCACGGAGGGCGACAGCATTCGCATTGGCGATATGGTGTTCGACTTTGTGGAGTAAATGTGCCAGCACCACCCTTCCCGAAGGGATTGCTGCCGCGTTGAAACAACAGGCAGCGTTCGCCTGGCCGAATGAGTGCGTCGGGTTTATCGTGCAAACGGATTTGCGGTGGTTTGTCATGCCGTTGCCCGCGCAATCTGGGCCGCAGTACGTCTTTGTGGAACCATCTACACTCTTGTGTGCGGCCGAGGCGTTGGACGCCGCCCATGTACAGGTGGTGGCGGTATACCATAGCCACCCCGACGGACACGCGTGCTTGTCCGCCGCAGATTACCAGTTTTCTGCGTGGGCTCGCACGCACTTTCTCCTTGTTCGTGTGGACGAAGGTTGGCATATTCAGATGTTTCGTTGGTCGTAACGGTTGTCGTTACGACCTTTTCGCGTGTTATCTTCATATATATTTTCGGATAATTCTTACAAATTTTATTGGGTTGATACTGATAGAGAACAGGCATTGACTGGCTGTCGCAGAACATGTAGGCAAAGGGGGATAGGACATGGAGGCTTTTACGGCGGCAAGGCTGTTACAACAGATGATTGATGCGGCGATTATGGCGAGTGCGACAGACATTCATCTTACGTCCGTGAATTCGGGACTTCGAGTTGCCTTTCGGGTCGCGGGTTGTGTTCGTCCATTCGTCCATTTGACGGAACGTGGCGACGAGGTACTGCGCCGTATTAAGGCGTTGGCAAGAATGGACGTCACCAATGCGCATACGCCGCAGGAGGGAGCGTTTCGTTGGGATATGGAGGGAGCGAGTGTTCGCTTGCGCGTTTCGACCGTTCCTGTCTACGCGGGAGAGTCGATTGTCATCCGCGTGCTCAGGCAGGCACAACGGCCGTTGTCCATCTTCGAGTTGGGACTGAGTGCTGATCAAATGGGGCGTCTCGTGACACTCTTGTCTGAGCCGCAGGGGCTTGTGCTCGTGGCTGGCCGCACAGGGTCAGGTAAGACCACCACGCTGTACGCCATTATGCAGTATTTGGCTGCGCGCGGGATGCAGGTATTCAGTCTCGAAGACCCGGTTGAAATGCCTATTGCAGGCTGTCGACAGGTCGAGGTTCGGGAGCGTTCTGGAATGACGTATGAGGTGGCTATGAAATCACTTTTAAGGCAAGACCCAGACGTTCTGATGATTGGCGAGATTCGCGACGAGTTGACCGCGCGAATCGCGGTTCGTGCAGCACTCACAGGCCGACTTGTCTTGGCGACGACACACGCCGTTGGCGTGTCTGGGTCCATTGACCGACTCCTGGAACTGGGGGCTAAAAAAGTGCTTTTATCGGCAGTGTTGCGTGCAGTAATGGTTCAGCGCGTTCACGCCCAGCAAGCTGGCGCGTCTGAACGTACCTATCGTCTGGAACTTTTTGTTGGCGACGATGAGATGGCGGGGTGGCGTATGGATGGGCGACATGTGGATAGCACGTCTGAGGAAGAGCTTGTCGCAAAAGTTTCAGATGGTGAGTTGGGTGCGCAATCGACCGCAATATAGCGCGGACAGGCAGTGGATGCGCTGGAAACAACGGGCGCAATTTCTCGCATTCGCGGAAAACTTTGCTGAATTATTGGAGGCCGGTGTGGGGGTATTGGTAGCACTCGCAAGGTTGGCCGAATCTGGTTCGAGATTTCAACGCAGTCTGTCTCAAAGCCTGTTCGCATATGTCGAAAGGGGCTTGCCAGTCTCCGGTTTATTTGAACCTTATGTCGACTTGATTTCCGCTCGTGCCCTTATAGTGGCTGAGAATGTGGGACAGTTGCCAGCGGCGCTCAGCTCGTACGCACACCGCGAGCGACAGCGACGAGCGTGGCGACAATCGCTTGTGAAGTCGATCACGTATCCCTGCCTGTTGCTTGTCTCCTGTTTTGCGTTAGCGCTATTCGTTCGTCTGCAAATTGACCCGGAATTGGCTTCCCTGCAGGCGAGTTTGAATCAGGCGCCTGGACTTGCGCACGGATATATTCAATCGGTGCTCTTTAACCTGTCTTTGTATCTGATGGTTATCATTCTTGCTTGTCCGCTTGTGTATCTTGGTCTGCTCTTTGGTCGCCGCAAGCTACGATGGCAGGGTCTCCATTTGCCCTTTGATGAACTCACTCGTGCGATTCGGTCGGAGCAATTTGTCGATAGCGTTCAAAAACAGTTGGAGGCGGGTCTTTCTTTGATTGAGGCGCTTGGGGCGCTAGAACCTGGGCCAGACACGTGGTTGTGCCGCCAGTACCAATTTGTTCTCGGCAATTTATTGGACGGCAAGCGTCTAGCGGAATCTTTGCCGAGCAGTGTGAGTCCGGTCGTCTGGGATCTTTTGTCGGTCAGTGAACTAACCGGAGATGTGATGTCTGGCTTGGCTCGGGCGGACAGCGTGCTTCGAGGACAGATTGCGAGGGCGTTAGAAAAGCTGAGTCATTGGTTAGAACCAGTGGCGATGTCGGTGATGGGGCTTGTTGTTGGAACGACGATGTACAGTGTCTTTGGTCCGATGTACCAAACGATTTCGTCGTCGCAGTAACTGTGGAGTAACTGTATGGATACGAGGGGGGCTAGTTCGTGACATGTCGAAGACGACGGGGAACCGTTGCCGGATTTACATTGTTGGAGTTGATGGTTGCAGTGTCCATTGTCGCTATCATGATCGGTCTGATTACGCCACATTTGATGGGGGCGTCACAGCGCGCTTCCACGACCGCCTGTCAAGGTGATGTCAAGACCATCTCGGCTGCGTTGGCCGAGTATGACTTGTTGCATCAGTCGCTGCCGTCAGGGGACTCTTCACAACAGTTGAAAACGCTTGTTTCAGAACAACTACTTTCCGATGATGCACTCACGAAAAATTTCACGATTGATGACGCTGATCCATCCAATATCGTGGTCACGTGCGGTGCACCAGGAGCGGACAATGCAACATAAGCGCGCTTGGCAAATGCCGTCGTGCTGGGGTGGAGCATCCCGCCCACGAGAGCGAAGCGGTGGTTTCACCCTACTTGAGACCGTGGTGGCGGTCGCTGTCACAGTCGTTGCGTTTTCGATGGTTGTGCCCATGACGGTAGTGATTAAGCGTGCGGCTGATTTAGATAGTTCTGCACTCGACCTTATCACGAATTTGCGTACTGCGCAGTCCATTGGCGCAACTTCAGACCAGGCGGGCATTATCTGGCTAGATCCATATGATACGAACTATCACATGACGCAAGGTACCGTGACCACAGGTACGTATTCGCTTGCGACGGATGTGACGTACGTAGATGGTTACTTACAGTTGCCGAATCGCAGAATTTCCTATGACAACCTCGGCGACGCTCAAGTGGCGGGAAAGATTCGCTTAACGGATGGGCGATTCGAGCGCGACATCGACGTCTATATGGGTGCTGGCCTTCAGCAGGCTGGGTGGTTGTCGCCATGAACTTGTGGGAAACGATTGTGGCGATGGCTGTTGTGGCCGTTTATTTGCCTGCTTTCTGTCTGGCTGAATTCAATACACTCTTCGCGCGTGAGCAAATTCATGTAGAAGACGGAATGCGGGCGGTCGAGCAAAGTGTTACAGACGACTTGTTGACGCACCAAAGTGTGCCACATGAGATGGAAGAAGGGGGGCTCACCTATGTCGTGTCGATTGCGGACGAGAATGGGATCTCATGTGAAGGGACGACCGTGCAAGTCACATCGTCGGCGTCGGACAAACCAGATTCGCTGTTTGTCCCCTTTTGCCAACCGGGGATTTTCACTGATTGAAGTATTGGTCGCAATGTCCATTTCGACGATGATTGTCAGCGCTGGTGTGCGATTGCTCGTAAACACCTACCTTTTTTACAATCGGACTGCGATTGACCTAGAAGATAGTGCGATGTTTGGTTCCTGCTTGCGTTCGCTGAGTCAGGATACGCATGCGGCCGCTGCGGCCTCGGTGTCGCCACATGCGCTTACGCTCACCATGTTATCAGGCGTCCAGTATATGTACGATGTCAATGTGAACCATCAGTTGATTCGCATTGAGGCTGGGGGCGGAGATGCGGTGATTGCCGCCCATGTTCAAAACGTCACGTTCTCCCGTCAATCGAATGTCATTCACGTCAGTCTCGAGTTGGGGGACGGGCAACAGGAGATGTTTGATGCGCGGTTGACGAGTGGGCCGGCTGTTTCATGAGGGCGCAAACAGGCGTTGCGCTCGTCAGTGTCTTATCAATTGTCCTCGTCTTAGCAGTTCTTTTATCGACATTGGTCGGGGTATCGCACGCGGTATGGGCGATGGGCGATAGGGAGCGGCAATTTGCTCACTGTTCGGCTTGTGCAACTGGTGTCGCACAATCGATGCTCAAGATATTGGAAGCGGGAAAGGAATTACAAGCGGACACTTCGTTACAATTTGACTCTGTGACGGTGGATACCCGGACCACCGTCGACGATGACCTGGCTTTGGTGAAAGTGGAAGCGAAAATCGGCGATGTGACAGATACGATTTCTTTTACTTATGATACAATCGCTCATAGATTACGAGCTTGGCAGGACAATGGCCCGGGCATCGTGGAGTGATAATCATGATACATCAAAGAATAGCGCTGGTGGGCTTTATGGCGAGTGGCAAGTCGACCGTGGGTCGCGCCCTTGCCAAGGCTCTCTCATATTCGTTTGTCGATCTCGACCAATGGATTGAATCGTCCACAGGTCGCACGATACCTGATATATTTACCACCCTCGGCGAAGTGGAATTTCGTCGCATAGAACAAGCGGCGCTATTCGACCTTGGGCAGGCCGATGGCGCGTTCGTATTGGCTACGGGTGGCGGAGTTGTCACACGGCCTGAAAATCGGGAAGCGCTGGTACGCGATTGGCAATCTGTTTATTTGCGGGCGCGGCCGGAAACGATTGAGCGTCGGTTGGATGCGGACGGCGCGGTTCGTCCGCTGCTTGCGGTCGCGGATCGAACGTCGACCATTCGTCACCTACTAGAAAAGCGGGAGGCATGGTACACGGAAGTCTCCTCTCACACAGTAAACGTCGACGAAATGGATGTGCCTGAGATTGTGCAAGAAGTGGTTGCTTGGTTGTCGCGTGAGCGAGGGAGGGCCTAATGCAGCACATTCAACAGATTTTGAATAAGTCGTTAGAGGGTCACGATAAAGGCTACGATGCCGCGTACTTTCGGCGCTTGATTCCTGAACTCGACCAGTTCTCGGTCAGTGACGCGTTTATTGATCGGTCACGGGCCGCCTTGTTGGAGTATCTGCGACAGCAAAATATCTGCAGTCGCTGCAGCGGATTCCAAACTTGTGGAAAAGAAGGCGACATGCGTGGCTTTACACAGGTGCTTGAACCGTACAAGGGACAAGTGACCATCAGTGTTCAGCGCTGCCAGCCTTATCTTGATCATATTGCGAAAAAACGCGTCGACAAATATGCTTCGATTGCAGGTATGCTTGAATTAGATGAGGCATTTCAGTTCGAGAATTATCCTGAGGAACAAGCCAAAAAATATCCGAGATTGATGCGTTATGCGATGGAATTTGCGATGGGCTACCAACCGGAAAATAACGTAGGCACTGCGAGTGGCGTGTACTTGTTCGGGCCACCTGGCGTCGGCAAGACACATCTGATGCTCGCTGTGTTTAATCGTTTGCGAACCCGCGGCGTGCCGTGTCTCGTCGTTCGTTCTGATTCGCTGTTTGACAGGATGCGTCACTTGATTGCCGACAATCAGGATTTGGAACCGTTTTTAGACACACTTTCGACCGTGCCGGTACTTGGCATTGATGAGTTCGCCCAGGAGCGGGCGAACGATTTTACCCTCGAAAAGTTGTTCCGGATTGTCAACCAGCGGTTTCATGCGAATTTGCCCACTTGGTTTACGAGTAATTACGCGCCGCCGGACGCCTATCGTCGGCGAGGCGAAGACGTCAATGATTCTGTGTATCCACTGCGGTCTCGCATCATGAAAATGTGTATGATGGCCCATCTTGAAGGACCGGACGCAAGGCAGCGCAATCTGCGTTCGCTCACCTAGAGGGTTCGTTCACCGGTTCAGATGGTTTCTCACATGGCTCACGTATGGCGTATCGGCAGTCCGACAAGCGCCACCTGTGTGATGTGAACCTCTGTTCGCGGCGCACTTTTTTTGATGAGGTTCGCCCGTTTTCGTTGGTGTTCACGCAGGAGTTCCTGCTGTGTGTCTTCGTCGTAATCAGGTAAGATGCTTTTATAGTACGTGTCGAGTTGGGACAAGTCGTCCGTCAGTCTGCGCTTCGCCTCGTCTGCCCAGTCGTCGGGCAGCGTGGCGATGTGGTCGGACACGCACGATTTTGCAAAGGCAAAGGCTTCTGGTAGGGACATTCTTGCGTTTTCCAGAATTCGCGCTGGATTGGCCGCTGTCATGTCGATAGCCTTCACTTTTTCGTAAAACCCGAAGACGTGTTGGTGGTTCGCTAAACAAATTCCCACAGATAACCACGTTTCCTCAACGGAATCGGTCACGAATTGCACGAGCAGGTTGAGCACCAGCCAGGGAACCAGTTGATCTCTGGCCGTCGCATGGGCGGGTTGTACGCAGGCAAATTGCCCTCGGCGACGCGCGCTGTCGACGATTTTGTTCAAGCGAAAGCATCCGAGCGTGATGAGTTCAGTTGTCGGTGGCTTTGCAAACATGCGCTCGTATGGATTTTGTGGTGGGTGCTCTTCCAGGTACGCTTGGTACGCTTTTGCCAAACGCGCGTCCTCGCGTGCTTTTGCCGCTTTGGTAAATGAGAGACGGAGCGTAGTCGGTTCGACCTTTTGGTTGGTTTTTTCTACCCATAGCCAATAAAACGGCCTATCGGTCAACTCTTTGTCGACGTCGATTGGCAGACGCACTTCGCGATATCCGTCGGCGCGATAGATAGTTTCTGCGCCGACAGAGTCGAAGTACGCTTCGCAAAACGAAAGTCGCTCACTTTCTTCGCGCAACGGCACGTGATGTTGCACGCAAGAACCCCCTTTTAGGCGATAAGTCAGTCTATGTATTGGCGCTTCATTTGCTTGAGCTTGGCGGCGAGATCTGCTGCGTCCGTACTGGTCATGGTAGCTTCAAACAGTTGCTTGTCCCAGTTATCTATCCGCCTGTTGCTGACAATGTAGTCGAGTTCGCCAATCACTGATTCAAACATTTGAATCTTTTCGTGTAGCAGTTTGACGATGTGTTCTTCGATGGTGTCTCGCGTCGCGAGATTGTATACATAACATTTCTCCGTTTGGCCCAGTCGATGAATGCGTCCGATGCGCTGCTCCAAGCGCATCGGGTTCCATGGTAAATCGAAATTTATCATGTGGTGACAGAACTGTAAGTTGATACCTTCTCCCCCGGATTCCGTGGCGACGAGCACTTGTGCTTTCTTCGAGAACAAATCTTTCATCCAGTCTTTTTTTCCTCGTTTGAACCCACCGCGGAATGGGACGACGGAAATGCCCTTTTTCTTTAGCATATACATGATAAAGTCCTGTGTAGCCCGGTATTCGGTAAAGACGATACACTTGTCACCAATCTCGTCAATTAAATCGAGTACCTTCGTTATCTTCGTGTATTCAGAAATGCTACTCCCCAATTGAATGAGTTGCGCGAGCTGTTGTTGACGGGTTGGGTTCGTCGCTTTTTTTTGCATCTTTTCGAGCGAAATCATAGCTGCATATGGCGAACTGCAAATTTCACGTTGTAATGTTAAGAGTGGCAGCATGGAGATGCGTTGACTTTTACGCGATTCGTACTCGTCGCGCAAGAGCGATTGAACCTCGTCATAAAATTTGCGCTCGTCGGCGTTCAGTTCGAGCGGGACGACTTCTACGTGGCGCGGTGGCAGGGCGGTGGCGCCATCTTGACGACGATTGCGAATCATAATGTCGCTCATCGTCTCACGAAGTCGAATGGCGTCTCGCGGTGTTCGGCGGCTCGCCATGTGATTGCTCGAGAACTCCGAAACATTGCCTAAATGCCCGGGTTTCAGCAATGTGACGAGGGTATGTAACTCCTGTAATTGATTCTGCATGGGTGTTGCCGTCAATAACAGCAAGTACTTATTTGGGATGGCGTTCGCCATTTGCCAGTTCTTTGTGCGTTGATTTTTCAATTTGTGGGCTTCGTCAATAATCACCATATCCCACGGCTGCGACAGGACAATGTCCTTGTGTGGTGGGCGCTTGGCTGTATCCAATGAAGCGACCACCACGTCGTATTGCTCCCAGGTCCACTGATTGCGCTGCGCGGTGGCGGTCAACTGGAATTTTTCGTTCAGTTCTCGCGTCCACTGTAGAACGAGGGAGGCTGGGACGAGAATGAGCGCCTTTTTGACGAGGCCGCGAAGCATGTACTCCTTGAGAATGAGTCCCGCTTCGATGGTCTTACCAAGGCCGACTTCGTCGGCGAGAATGGCGCGTCCGCGCAGTTCCCGTAAGACGCGTTCAGCTGTTTTCACCTGATGCGGCAGCGGTGTAAAGCCATGGATGTGATCAAGGACGAGCAGCGACTCAAAGGTTGGCGACATCTGGGATTGGGTACCTAATGCTGCCAAGCGGAATAGCGGCCAAGTGGATTTGCGGGTTGGCTCGTCCGTCGGATCGACTGATTCAAGGTAGGTTGTAAAGGCATTTTCTAGACCATCGTCAACAAATTGAATGTCGACAGATACCCGGTTGTTGTTTGGTTTCGAAATTTGTAGCAGGGGATGATTTTCCAAGTCTAAATCCATTGAACATTCCTCCGCCAACGCTTGTTTCCCTCGCATTCTGTCATGTAGTATGTGACAAGTGGACTACTTTCTTTCATCCTGTCGAAATTTGTCGCGACAGACTCTAAGGGGGACACCAGATGACGGCTCCAAAGCACACCCCACTCTACGACAGACACGTCGCATTAGGCGCGAAGATGATTGACTTTCACGGCACCCTGTTGCCCGTGCAGTATCAGAGTATCGTGCAGGAACATCGCGCGGTTCGCGATGATGTGGGCGTATTTGACGTCTCTCATATGGGAGAATTCAACGTCACAGGTCAGGATGCGTTGACGTTTGTGCAACACCTTGTAACCAACGACGTCGCACGGTTGGCTGACGGTGAGGCGCTGTACACGTTAATGACAGATGAATCTGGCGGTGTCATTGATGATTTGTTGGTTTATCGAATGGCGGCAGACAACTTTTTGTTGGTCGTCAACGCCAGTAACATCGACACGAACTTTTCGTGGGTGACGAGTCACGTAGGCAATTTTTCAGTGGCAGTCGAAAATGCGTCGGACGAGATTGCGTTAATTGCGGTTCAGGGGCCGCGTGCGGCTGAGCTATTGGCGCAAAATACCGACGTCGACATAGCGCATCTGCGCCCGTTCACTTTTGCGCGCGGGGCGGTGGCAGGCATGTCGGCCATGGTCTCACGTACTGGTTACACGGGTGAAGACGGTTTCGAGATTTATCTGAATGCATCCGATGCGGCAACCGTGTTTGACGTGCTGATTGAACAAGGGGGCGTGCCTTGTGGACTTGGTGCACGCGATACGCTCCGGCTCGAAGCAAAACTCGCCCTTTATGGCAATGAACTGTCTCGCGAAATTACGCCGTACGAGGCGAGTCTCGGTATGTTTGTCAAGCTCGATAAAGGCGATTTCATTGGCCGGGAGGCCCTCCTGCGTCAAAAGGAGGCAGGCGTGTCGCGCAAATTGGTCGGTGTTGAGGCACAAGGTCGAGCCATTCCCCGCAGTGGCTATCGGGTGGTCGCGGATGGTCGCGAGATTGGATACGTGACTTCAGGCACCCTGTCGCCGACGTTACAAGTGCCCATTGCGCTCGTACTGATTGATGTCGCATACGCGCAAATTGGTCAGGAAGTCGAAATTGATATTCGTGGGCGCACGCATCCGGCACGGGTGGTCAAAACGCCGTTTTACAGACGAAATCGGGCTTGAACATAAGAATTAGGAGGCCGACTTGGTTGAACGAATTTGGCTATATACCGCACACAGACGCCGATAAAAAGGCGATGCTTGAGGCACTGGCGTTGGAATCGACGGAGGCCCTATTTGCCGATATTCCGGATGACATTCGGTTAAAGCAACCCCTCGCGCTCAAGAAGGCAATGTCGGAATTAGAAGTCATGCGCCATCTGGAAAAGTTGGCCGATAAAAATGCCCATCTTGGGCGCCTGGTGAGTTTTTTAGGGGCTGGTGCCTATGAACACTATCAACCGAGTGTTGTTGACGCTATCATCAGCCGGTCAGAGTTCTATACGTCGTACACGCCGTATCAACCAGAAATGAGCCAAGGGATGCTTCAGGCGACGTTTGAGTACCAGACGATGATTGCCGACTTGACGGGAATGGATGTCGCAAATGCGAGTATGTATGATGGCCCGACCGCGTTTGCGGAGGCTGCGTTGGTGGCTTGTGTGCACACGCGCCGCAACCGCATTCTTGTGGCGGACTCCGTCAATCCGGAATATCTCGCCGTCCTTCGCACGTATGCAGCTGGACAGACGATTGAGATTGGTTATCTTCCACAGAAAGATGGCCGCCTCGACACGCAGGCCTTGCAAGCTCAACTCGATGATTCGGTTGCTGGCGTCATGATTCAGTATCCGAACTTTTTTGGCGTCGTCGAGGACATACAGGCTATCGCCGATTTAACACATCAGGCAAATGCGCTACTGGTGGTCAATACGTACCCGATAGCGCTTGGGCTCTTGGAGGCACCAGGTAAGCTCGGAGCAGATCTCGTGGTTGCTGAAGGGCAGTCACTTGGCAATGCGATTTCCTACGGTGGGCCATACTTGGGCATCATGGCGGCGAAACAGCCGCTGTTGCGCAAACTGCCTGGGCGAATTGTCGGACAGACGACAGACCATGAGGGACGGCGTGGCTTTGTGCTAACGCTGCAGGCGCGTGAACAGCATATTCGCCGCGAGAAGGCGACGTCGAATATTTGTTCCAACCAGTCGCTGTGCGCTTTGGCCGCAACAGTTTTCTTATCTTACATGGGCAAACAGGGCATGCGCGAATTGGCTGTTCAGAACTATCATAAGGCGCATTATTTACAAAAGCGTTTGTTGGACTTGCCGGGAATAGAGGCGGTCTTTGCCGCGCCGTTTTTCAATGAGTTCGTCGTTCGTTTACCTCGCCCAGCGGCGGATGTTCAAGCGGCACTGCTCGCGCGTGGCATTCTGTTTGGATTCGACTTGCGCCAGTCCCATCCTGAACTAGGCGACGCCGTCTTGCTCAACGTGACTGAGGTGCGAACCAAATCGGAGATGGATGAGTTGGTTGAGGCGCTCAAGGAGGTGATGGTGTGACAATTCAACGCGAAGGAGAAGAAAAGCTCATTTTTGAAATGAGTCAGCCGGGACGCAAGGCGTATTCGCTGCCAGAACTTGATGTTCCGGAAGCGGATTTAGGTGAGTTGGCTGGACTCACTCGACTGGAGCAGCCGCCGTTGCCGGAGGTCAGCGAGGTCGATGTGATTCGACATTTTACGGCCCTCTCGCAAAAGAATCACGGCGTGGATTCGGGTTTTTATCCACTGGGGTCGTGTACGATGAAATATAATCCCAAGCGCAATGAGCGGGCGGCCCGTCTCGATGGTTTTGCGCGCATTCATCCATTGCAACCGGCAAGCACAGTCCAAGGTGCACTTGAATTGTTGTACCAGTTGCAACAAGATCTCGCGGAAATCACCGGAATGGACGCTGTCAGCTTGCAGCCAGCAGCGGGTGCGCAAGGCGAGTGGACGGGACTGATGATGATTCGCGAATATCACGCAAATCAGGGTCAGAGCCAGCGAAACAAAGTGATTGTTCCAGACTCGGCGCACGGAACCAACCCTGCGAGCGTGAGTATGGCCGGATTGAAAGCCATTACCATTCCGTCTAAGGCGGATGGCAGTGTTGATCTCGACGCCTTACGACAGGCAGTTGGCGATGACACGGCGGCGCTCATGTTGACGAACCCAAGTACCTTGGGGTTGTTCGAGTCGCAGATTGGGGAGATTTCGAAGATTGTCCACGATGCGGGTGGCCTACTTTATTATGACGGCGCGAACATGAACGCCATTCTCGGGTATGCGCGACCTGGCGACATGGGCTTTGATGTCGTTCACCTCAATTTGCATAAGACGTTTTCGACACCGCATGGCGGTGGCGGCCCGGGCGCGGGTCCGGTAGGTGTGAAATCGTTCTTGGAAGCATATTTGCCGCGACCTGTCATCCAAAAGGTTGGCGACAAGTACGAATTATCTTCTGACCGGCCGCTCTCTATCGGCAAAGTCAAGGGTTTCTATGGGAATTTTGGGATTCTCGTACGGGCGTATACGTACATTCGCACGCTGGGGCCTGACGGTCTCAAATTGGTCTCTGAATCTGCGGTGTTGGCGGCCAATTACTTGCTCTCGCAACTCAAGGATGATTACGATGCACCGTTTGCCGGGCCTTGTAAGCACGAGTTCGTGTTGTCCGGCAATCGTCAGAAAATGAACGGCGTGCGCACGCTCGACATTGCGAAGCGACTGATTGACTTTGGCATTCATCCGCCGACCATTTATTTCCCACTCATTGTGGACGAGTGTTTAATGATTGAGCCGACGGAGTGCGAAAGCAAGGAGACGTTAGACCGCTTTGTGGAAATTATGAAGCAGGTCGCGCACGAAGCGGCGACGCAGCCGGAGTTTGTCCGAGCTGCACCGCACCGTACGATTGTCAGCCGACTAGACGAAGTCACGGCGGCGAGGTCACCCGTGCTGCGATATATCCATTCGTGACCCAGTGGGGAGTGAGATGGGCGTCGAAAGGTGCGGCGTCGCGTTAATGGCTGTGATGCGAAAGGCGCCGCCTTCGTACTTCAAGCACGTGATACTGGTGTTGTCGATGGGTTCGTTCTGCAGGCCGAGCCAACGCAGGGCGGCCCGGACGACACCTCCGTGTGTCGCCAAGATGACCCGCCCTGGCACGGGCGTGGCGACGAGGTCTGTAAGGAACTGACGGATTCGTTCTTCGACGTCCTGTGGCGTTTCTGCGCCTGGAATGCCGTTCGGAAAACGGCGTTCCTTTTCTTCGCGCAAGAGTCCTTCCGCCTGTCCAAAGTATTGCTCGCGCAGGCGCCGTGTCGTACTGATTGGCGTACCTGTTTTTTCGGCAATCGCGCGTGCCGTGTTGAGCGCTCTCGATAGGTCACTGGCATAGATCTGGCGAAACGGGATGCCTTCTAAGTAACTGGCCAACTTTTGCGCCTGTGCGCGCCCGGTTTGGTTGAGAGGGATATCTGTCCAACCTTGGACGCGGCCACTGACGTTCCAGTCTGTCTCACCATGACGGATGAGCCAGATGTCCATGTGCTCGTCCTCCTTCAATTCGTCATCGTCAGTATAGCAAGGACACTCGGCCCTGTGGTACAATAATCGCGGTTTTGACTGTGTTTTCGGCAAATCTGTGAGGAGGCATCTCGATGGAAAAACCGTATCTCGTCGTGATCCACGGCCCGAACCTCAATCGGTTGGGGGTCCGAAAGCCGGAAACGTACGGCACTCAAACACTGGACGACGTGATTTCGTTGGTCAGAAGTGTGGCGGACGGATACGGACTCGACGTGTTGGATAAACAGTCCAATCACGAGGGGGATCTCATCGACTTTTTACAGTTGCACGGACCTGGTGCAGCGGGAATTTTAATTAACCCTGGTGCATTTGGTCATTACAGTTACGCCATCCGCGACTGTCTTGAGGATATCGCCCGACCGACTGTTGAGGTGCATATCTCGAATGTCCACCAGCGAGAGCCATTTAGGCATCAATTGGTTCTCGGGGACGTCGTCATGGGACAGGTTGTCGGGCTTGGGACAGAAGGTTACCGCTATGCGGCGGACGCCTTGTGTCGTCGATATCGAAAGGATGCCGCACAGTTGCGGTGAGCCGTTTGTGCGTATGACTTGTTTGATTGCGTACATAAGCTCGGCTCGATGTATATCATGTTGGTGGAGGGAATAGGCTTGATTTCAAGCAACGATTTTCGTACGGGTACCACGATTGAATATGACGGTTCAATTTACCGCGTCATTGAGTTTATGCACGTCAAGCCTGGAAAAGGTGCGGCGTTTGTTCGGACCAAACTGAAAAATGTCAAGACAGGTGCGGTCAAGGAACAGACGTTCCGTGCGGGTGAGAAGGTGGCCCGGGCGCATATTGAGACGCGTGAGATGCAGTATTTGTATAACGACGGCGAGATGTACACGTTCATGGACACCGAGACGTACGAGCAGACGAACATCAATCGCTCGCAGTTGGAGTACGAACTCAACTTCCTGAAAGAAAACATGAACTGCTACATTGTGATGTACCAGGGCGAGACCATCGGTGTAGACCTTCCAAATACCGTGGAACTCGAAGTGACCGAGACGGAGCCTGGCATTCGCGGCGATACCGCCACCGGCGGCAGCAAGCCAGCGACGGTAGAAACCGGCTATACACTTCAGGTGCCGTTTTTCGTCAATGTCGGCGACCGCTTGATTATCGATACGCGATCCGGCAATTACGTATCTCGCGCCTAAGTTTCGCGGGATTCCCGCGGGATTCAAAGGCGTTTGGTAAAGCCCGTCCAAAAGAGCAGGAAGTTGCTCTATGGACGGGCTTTTTGTGTTCGCTTGGGTTCTTTGGTCCTGGCTTTTCGCATATCAAAGTAGCGAGGGGGCATGTCCAATGTGGCAGGTTGTCGACAAAGTCGTCTATGGCATGGCGTCACTTCGGTTTATCTCTGGGATGCTCGAACTGACTGGCGGGTTGTTGATGCTGTATTTCGGTACAGCACAGCGGGCGTTACAGGTAAATGGATTGCTGGCGTTGGTGGGGCCCATCGTACTGCTTGCGGTCACAGCGTTTGGTGTCATCGGCATCGCAGACGAGGTGAAGATTTGGCGGATCGGACTGTTGGTCGTAGGTGTAGGCTGCATTTTGTTTGCATCGAGATCCTAATTCACCTCGCGTAGCGGCTGCCGGCTTTCACTCTATGATTTTTTTCGCATGAAGCTGAAAACGAGTGCCATGAGAAGCACAAAAATCACGAGGAACACGACAATCCATCGGATCATAACCGAAACATCCACGGGTCGACCCTCCCCATCAAGTTTCCTCGTACCAGTCAATGCCGCATGGCTGCAAATGGTTCCACCTGTGTGACCAACAAACGCGTCCTTTCGCATACAAAGGGGACGTTGTCCATATACATGGACTAGGTGGAGGAGGTGGACAAAGACTGTGCCAGTGTCCAATACGGAAGTAGGCGCTCATTCGTTCACTCCCTGGCGCGAAGCGGTCTCGATATTGCCACCTGAGCTGGAGGAGCGGCTTGAACGCCTGGGACCTGATGTTTTGGCGGCGCTTGAGGAAATCCGTCTTCGCGTCGGACAACCGCTAGAGCTTTGCGGACAAACTGGCAGCGCATTTTTGCACAGTGTGTCCGGTACGACTTCGATTGTGGCGGATGGGGTCATCGTGACGGGCGCGCATATTAAACACGTGCTCGCTCAAATCACCCAGTTTTCGATGTACGCAGTCGAAGAGGAATTGCGCCGGGGGTTCATTACGATTCCGGGCGGCCATCGCGTAGGGGTAGCGGGGCATGTGGTCACGGATTCCAGCGGACAGGTGAAGTCTATCCGCGCCATTGCGTCGCTCAACATTCGCGTCGCGCACGCGTTTCCAGGCGTTGCAACGCGTCTGCGTAACGCCCTCTACCGAAAACAGGATGGGCGCCCCTATAGTGTTCTGATCATCTCGCCGCCGCAATGTGGAAAGACCACGCTCGTGCGCGATATTGCTCGTCAGTGGAGTGAAAACAAGCTCGTGCGACGAACGGTGCCGGCGAAGGTCGCGATTGTGGATGAACGTTCCGAAATCGCCGGGTGCATTGAGGGAGTTCCACAGTTTGCCGTTGGGCCGAGAACGGACGTCCTTGATGGGTGCCCAAAGGCACAGGGGATGCTGATGGCGATTCGAAGTCTATCCCCCGACATTGTCGTGACGGACGAAATTGGTCGCAGTGAAGATGTCACGGCAATCCTCGAGGCGACGCATGCCGGGGTGTCAGTGATTACCACTGCACACGCATTGCGGGTAGAGGATTGGCGAATGCGACCCAATATGGAAACGCTGTTTCAGTCGAAGGCTTTTGACCGATATATTCTGCTCAGTCGGCGGCGTGGGCCGGGCACCATCGAGGCCGTGTTGGATGAGGCAGGTAAGCCCATCAGCTTTGGGGGCGGACCATCGTGTTAAAGCTCGTCGGCGCGATGCTCTTGGTGCTCGCCACTAGCCTCTTGGGATTTCAGATGGCGCGCGCGCATCGCGATAGGCCGCGACAATTGCGTAGTCTCATTCGGGCGCTGACACACTTGCAGGCGGAGGTCGAATATCAATCGACACCGCTGCCCACGGCACTCGCGAATGTAGCGGAACGGGCGAGTCCTCCGTGCTCGTTGATGTTCCGCCGCGTGAGCGACCTATTGATGGAAAAAGGGGCTTCAGTCCAAGAGGCATTCCGTTCTGGAATTGCGGAACTCGTCGCAGATAGTGCGTTGAAGGGAGCGGATTGCGAGCCAATTCAAATGGTTGCGGAGACATTGTCCACCATGGACAGAGCACATTTACAGACGCAATTCCAGCTGTCGATTGACGCGCTGATGCAGGCGGAGCAACAGGCCCGTGAGCAAGGTTTGAAAAATGCTCGTCTGTGGCAGTACATGGGTGTCCTGACAGGTGTTATCTTAGTGATTCTGCTGTATTAATCAGACCTCGTTCGATCCGGGGAGGGCGGACAATGTCTCCAGAGATTCGAGACGTGTTTCGGATATTTGCGGTCGGCTTCATTGCGGCTATTTTGCACACAGTACTGAAACAGAGTGGTAAGGAAGACTTCGCGCACTGGGCGACGCTTGCAGGGTTTATCGCGGTGTTCGCGATTGTGATTGGCTATGTTGATCACCTCTATCAGGAAATCACGAGCGTCTTTTTACTTCAGTAGGTGAGGATGTGCATATTTTTCAGCTCGTCGGAATTGGTATGACCGCGACGATACTCGTGTCTGTGCTCCGTGAACACGCACCACAATTTGCGATGTTGGTATCCATTCTGGCTGGCATTGTGCTGTTGACAATGGTCGTTCACAACATGGATGGCGTCGTGCAGAGCTTGGCGGGTCTTGCAGATGCGGCCAAACTGAACCACAGTTTCTTGTCCACGGTTCTAAAGATCATTGGCATCGCCTATATCGTTGAGTTTGCTGCTCAAGTTGCGCGCGATGCGGGCGAGGGGTCACTCGCCGGAAAAATCGAACTGGCCGGGAAAGTCGGCATTATCATTCTTGCCATGCCCATCATCACGGACGTCGTCGAGTCCCTCGTCCACCTACTGCCTTAGTGAAGGAGGAAGCGGCGTGAGACCACGGCTAACCCGTCTTGTTGTGGCATGTGTGAGTGCTCTTATGGTCTTTGCCGCACTGTTTTCAACCCTTGTGTTCGCCAGTTCGGGTGACAGCTTGACGGCGCCCAACAATCATTCGGTGTCTGCGTCTGCTTCTAGTGCAACGACGAACGCAGTGTCGGGATGGCCCCCGACATCGTCGGGGAGTGATGGGGCAACCACGGCGAGCGCTGGGGAACAGGCTGCAGGTTCGCCTGGTGCTGGCTTTAGCGCACAGACGGAAGCGGCCACGCGAAATGCCATTCAAAAGGCGGCACAGCAGCAACTCGACCAGTTGCCTATAGCCGGAATCGACAAGTATTGGAATGACTTGCAAGCGCAGTACGGCGGGTATCTTCCGGATTTATCCGGTGGCAGCTTGGTTCGCGCAATTCTCGGAAATGGCGGACCTAGTTTTACCGGCGTCGTTCACGGCTTATTACACTATTTTTTCACAGAGTTATTCGACGATGCACAGTTGCTCGGGGGCATTTTGATTCTGTCGGTGATTGCCGCAGTGCTTGAGTCTATGCAAAGTGCTTTTGAACGGCAGACGGTCAGTCAGGTGGCTTATATGGTCGTCTTTTTTGTCTTGATGATGCTCGCGGTGCACTCGTTTATCGAAACGATGGGCGCGGCGCGGCACGCGATTCAGACGATGAACGACTTTATGATTGCGACGATTCCACTGACCATCACGCTCTTGGCCGCCTCTGGCGCCGTTGCTTCCGCTGCGTTCTTTCAGCCGATGCTCTTGTTTGTGGTGCACTTTATCAGCAATATCATTTTTCTCGTCGTGTTTCCGTTGATTTTCTTCTCGGCAGTGCTTGACCTGACAAGTACTTTGTCGACGAGGTATCAGTTGACGCGGTTAGCCGGTCTCTTCCGCGCGGTTGGGATGGGGATTCTCGGTTTCGCCATGTCGGTGTTTATCGGGATAACGACCATCCAAGGGCTCGGAAAAGGCGTGGCCGACGGCGTGGTGTTGCGCACCTTGAAGTTTGGTGTCAGCACGTTTCTCCCGGTTATCGGCAAAGCGATTTCCGACTCAGCTGAAACCGTGTTGAGCGCTTCGCTTTTGGTTAAAAACGCGGTGGGTGTCGCAGGGCTGGTACTACTTGCGCTGATTGCCATCTTCCCTGCTTTGAAAATTTTGGCTGTGTCGCTCATCTATGGTGGTAGTGCGGCGCTGATGCAACCACTTGGCGATACACCGATGGTGGCCTGTCTGTCGACGCTCGGCAAGACGCTGGTACTTGTCTTTGCCTGTGTCGGCGCGGTCGGTTTTATGTTCTTCTTTGCAATTTGCATCTTGTTGGCGACGGCCAACCTGGCGGTGATTACGGCATGACAATGTTGGGCGAGTGGATGAAACAGCTAATTATCATTGTCATGATAAGCATTATCGCCGATATGCTGTTGCCGACGAAAGCGATGCAGAAGTACGTGCGCGCTGTCCTTGGCATCGCGATTATCGCGGCGATGATTCAACCAATTACGCCGTTTTTCCGTCAGGATTGGGCAGACAAAATGGCCACTGCAGCTGCCGACGAGATGCTCAAGGACAGCTCAAGTGGAGCCGATACGACTTCCAATCAAAGTATCGTCAACTACCAGCACACATTGGAAACGCAAGAGGCTTCCGAGACCAACACCATGGTAGCAGACGCCATTTTGGAGTCGTTGCCTAAGGAATTGCGTGCGCACGTGGTACATCTGGCGGTCAGCAACGCATCGACGCCGGCACACTTGTTGGCAACAGTCGACGTCGATACAACGAATTCAACTGTCTGTACACAAATCCGTCAACACATCAAAAATACGCTCGAGGTTTCGGAGAGTCAGGTAGTCGTTCGGCAGAACGGAGGTGAATGAATGGATCTGAAGACGCTGTTCAAGAACAAGTGGCTGCTCTTCATTGCGGCTATCGGCATTCTATTGCTCTTGATTGGCTCTTATTTGCCCGCTAGGCACAACCAGTCGACCTCGGTCGTGCCGACACTCGGTGCAGCGGCCACTGGGGATGGGGGCGGGAGCGCCTCGACGCCGCCGACCGATGGCGCGGGCCAAGGGGATGCTGTAACGCAGATAGAAGAGAGCTACGACAGCCAATTGGAGAACATTCTCGGGAAGATTGCGGGAATTCACGCGGTGACCGTGATGGTGACCGTGGATTCTACGGGCACGTTGAACGTGGCGAAGAATAATTCTTCGAGTAAAACGGTGACGGGCAGCGGTTCGTCATCTTCTACGACCACGACGGAGAATGACCAGATCTATACCTCTAACAACGGTGCGGGGGGGAATGGCCCGTTTGTTCTGTCGAACGTCCAGCCGAATGTTCGTGGTGTCTTGGTGACGGTGAACGCGGATGACTTTGCCGTCGCAAAATCAGAAATCGTTGAATCAATTACGAATGTGTTGGACGTGCCTGCATATAAAATTAGTGTAGAGCCTCAAAAGGAAAACTAGATGCTAGATTAGGAGGATACGACGCAATGGTAAAACGGCAGACAGTATGGCTTTCAACAATGATGGTGCTTTCGCTCATGCTCATCGGTTACTACACGATGAATAATCAGGGCGGCACGGCGGCGACACAGTCGAGCAGCGGGGAATCGGTCGTCACGGGGGCCACGACGCCGTCAGCGACTACGACGGCGGGGACGAGCTCCGATAAGACGAGCGATGGTAAGACGTCATCTTCATCCAGTGCGACCACAAGTACCGCTACGTCCGATTGGTACACCAACACGCAGACGACTGTACAGCAACAAATTTCCGCTCAAATTGAGCGACAGAAAGCCATTCTGGCCAACAACAACGCGTCCCCAGACCAGATTGCCTCGGCTGGAAGCCAGCAAGATGAGTTAGAGAACTTGTGGAGTGGTATTCAGAATGCGACGCAGATGATTGTCGCAGATGGGTTTAAAAATGCAGTGATTGTGCCGGATACGAAACTTCAAAAGTTCACAGTTTACGTGCAAACCAACGACCTCCAGAAAGACGATGCCTTGAAAGTCATGAATATCGTCAGCCAGCAGCTCGACGTATCCATGCTGAATATCTCGGTCAAAGCACACGCCTGAGGCATTCTCTCGCGATAACCCCGCTGCCCAAGCAGTGGGGTTTTCTACGCGGGTTTGATTATTTAGCTGTGCGGTGTACTTATGATATACTTGGACGAGATGTTTATAGGTGTAGGTGTCAGGAGTGACCATTTGAGTGTTTAAGATTGGTGAAATTCGCGAACTTATCCGATTGCTAGATGAAACGAGTTTGTCAGAAATTCATTTGGAATCAGAAGACATGAAGCTACATTTGAAAAAGCCAGATCCGGAACGGGTTGTGCAAGTTGCCGCACCTGCGCCGACAGCGGCTGTGATGCCGTCTGCAGCGCCCGTACAGGCGCCAGCGCCAAGTGCGCAACCTTCGGTTGCGGCACACGAAGCTAGCGGGGCTGCTGGGCGCGACAGTGAGGAAGGCGTTCACATCATTACCTCGCCAATGGTCGGCACGTTTTACCGTGCGCCGTCGCCTGACGCAGGTCCGTTTGTCGAAGTCGGACAGCAAGTGAACAGCAAAACGGTCGTTTGTATTGTAGAAGCGATGAAGCTGATGAATGAAATTGAAGCTGAAGTGAACGGCGAGGTCGTCGAGGTTTTGGCCCAGAACGGTCAACTTGTCGAATATGGCCAACCGTTGTTCAAAATTCGGTTGTCATAAGGAGCAATTCGCATCATGTTTAAACGAATTCTGATTGCCAACCGCGGCGAAATCGCCGTGCGGATCATTCGCGCGTGCCGTGAGCTTGGAATCGAAACGGTGGCGGTGTATTCTGCGGCCGATAGTGACGCTTTGCACGTGCGCTTGGCGGATGAGGCTTACTGCATAGGCCCTGCTTCTGCTAAGCAAAGTTATCTCCATATCCCAAGCATTATGTCGGTGGCTGTTTTACGCGATGTCGATGCAGTACATCCTGGGTATGGATTCCTCGCCGAAAACAGTGACTTTGCCGAAGCGTGTGAAGCCTGTGGCATCACGTTTATCGGACCCAGTCCGCACGCTATCGACATGATGGGGGACAAGGCGGTTGCCAAAGAAACGATGAAGGCAGCCGGCGTTCCTACGGTGCCCGGGAGTGACGGGTTGATTGAGCGTGTGGATGAGGCCGTCGATATCGCGCAAAAAATCGGGTATCCGGTGATTATTAAGGCGACAGCTGGCGGTGGTGGCAAGGGAATTCGCGTAGTGCACGACGAGTCGATGTTGCGGCAAGCGGTTGTGACAGCTCAGCGTGAAGCGGAGTCGGCGTTTGGCAATGCTGGTGTGTATATTGAAAAATATATTGAGCATATGCGCCACGTCGAGATTCAAGTGCTGGCCGACAGGCACGGCAATGTGATTCATCTTGGTGAGCGCGATTGTTCGGTGCAACGCAGGTTGCAAAAGCTCGTCGAGGAAGCACCTTGCCCCGTTCTGGATGAGGAGACGCGCAAACGCATGGGCGACGCTGCGGTCGCAGCTGCGCGCGCTGTCGATTACGTGGGTGCCGGAACCGTCGAGTTTATTTACAGTAACGATGGGAATTTTTACTTTATGGAGATGAATACCCGAATTCAGGTCGAGCATCCTGTGACCGAGTGGGTTACTGGGGTTGATTTGGTACGGGAGATGATTCTTGCTGCGGCAGGTGAACCGCTGTCCGTCAAACAGGAAGATATTGTGTTGCGAGGACACGCGATTGAATGTCGCATTAATGCGGAAGATCCCGCAAGGCAATTTATGCCTTCGCCTGGGACATTGCAATCTTACTTGCCACCCAGCGGCAACGGTGTGCGTGTCGATTCGGCGTGTTACCCGGGATACACAATTTCTCCGTTTTACGATTCGATGATTGCCAAACTCATTGTCTGGGCGCCTGACAGGGAACAAGCGATTGCTCGGATGCTGCGGGCGCTGGAGGAGTTTGACATCGAAGGTGTCAAGACGACGATACCGTTTCACGTGGCGCTGCTGCAAAATGAGAAGTTCCGGGAGGCAGATGTGTCGACTCGCTTCCTCGAAGAGAACCAGATTTTGTGACAGCGTATCTGGGATGGGTCTTTCGGGAAATACTCATTCCTTCGGACAGCTTGTCATAAAATGAAATAACCAATGGTGAAGGAGCGTGGACGACATCGCAGACATGGAATATGAATTGACCGAACATGGTACCGTGCACATTGCGGATGAAGTTATTCAAATCATTGCAGGCCTAGCAACCAGCGAAGTTGAAGGTGTCGCTGGCATGAGTGGATCATTTGCTGGGGGGCTCACGGAATCCCTGACAGGTCGGCGCAATCTTGGCAAAGGTGTGCGGGTCGAGTTTACTGAGAATGATCGGAGTTGTGTTATCGATATTTCTGTTGTGCTCCAATTTGGCGTCAATATCCCGGATACGAGTTACCAGATTCAGGAGCGTGTAAAAAATTCTGTGGAGAGCATGACAGGATTGAGTGTTGCGCGCGTGAACGTTCAAATTGTAGGTATTGTGTTTCAGTCTGAGAAAGAGCGCGTGGTAGATGCTGACCAGTTTGAACGCGCAGAGCGAAATCCGCAATTATAATTTTAGATGACAAGTAGTTTGCGGGTGACTTGCGTCTTGGGCGAATCGGCTGTACACATTGGCTGGTTTGCCCGGGATGCAGACAGTGAGTTGCAGCGGAGGGATCATGTGAGCATATTAGATCGGATTTTGTTGTTTTTACTTTCGATTGCGAGCTTGTGCTTGGGTGTAGCACTTGCACTAGTCGGCGCGAATGTGTTTGGCCCGGATGTACAAGCCTATGTAGAGACGAGCCCGGTCAATGTGGTTGCCATCGTGGCAGGTGTTATCATCGTTCTCATTGCCCTCCGTTTCTTGTTTTATCGTGTTGGCCGTACCCCGACGACCGATTACATAGCACTCACGGGTGATCACGGACAGATTCGAATCTCTTTTGAAACCTTGCGCCAGTTGGCAAATCGTCGCGGGAACCAGGTTCGCGGCGCCCAAGAGTTCGACACACGGATTCGCCCGGGACAGGAAGGTGTTGTCATCTTGGTTCGGATGCAGGTTTTGCCGGACATTGATATTGCGTCCACGAGTCGCGAGGTGCAAACTGTCGTCAAGGAATACGTCGAGCAGCACAGCGGGATTACCGTTGAACAGGTCTTTGTTCACGTGACGGAGTTGTCGCCACATAAACAAGGGAAAGCGTGGAGCGGCGCATGAACTGGCTTCGGCATGCCTTTGGCTGGTTCATCGGATTGCCACGGCGCTATCACGGCGTCATGGTTGGTTGCCTATTTTGGCTGTTTTGGATGGTTTTTGGTTTTTGGCGGACGTTGTTACTGCTCGTCCTTGCGGGCGTGGGATATGTTGTCGGCCGGATTTTAGAAGAGAATCAGTCTTGGCGTGCAATTTTGGATAAACTGTTGTCAGAACGATTTACGGAGTGACTACTTTGACTCGACATGAAGCTAGACAGTGCGCTGTACAGGCCCTCTACCAGATTGATCTCGGCGGGAGTTCGGCGCAAGAAGCGATTGCCTTTGTGCTGGAGGACAAATCGGTATCAGATTCCGAACTGGCCTATATTCGCACATTGGTTGAAGGAACGCGGACGCAGTTGGTCGATATCGACGAGCGTTTGACGCGTATTATGGAGCGCTGGTCCACGGAACGTGTTGGCCGCGTGGAATTGAACGTACTGCGTCTGGCGTTGTACGAATTGATGTTTGACAAATCGATTCCTGCAGCGACCATTTTGGACGAGGCAGTCCGACTGGCGAAAGGGTTTGCGTCGGACAAGTCAGGCAAGTTTGTCAACGGCGTCTTGGCCAGGGTCTTGCCGACGGTTCGTCCGGTGGCTGATGGGCAGGCGGAGAACGGTGGAAAGTCGGAACAAGAATGAAATGCGTTCTTGGAATGGATACCAGTAACTACACAACGTCTGTATGTGCGGTGTCTGCAGAGCAGGGGGAACTCCTCGCGAGTGCTAGAATGCTACTGCCAGTGACATCGGGACAGAGAGGGCTTCGGCAATCCGATGCGCTCTTTTTTCACGTTCGGCAATTGCCGTTGGTGATGGAGGAGTTAATGGAACAACTTCATGCCAAGGGCATTGTACCTGAATGGGTGATGTTAGGCGCATCAGTTCGGCCTCGGCCATACGCCGCGTCCTATATGCCTGTGTTTCAGGCAGGGACAAATTTCATTACGGCGATGGCGCAGGCGCTTGGAATTCCAGCGGTGCGGACAACCCATCAGGAAGGCCATCTAGCGGCGGCGGAATATTTTGTACCGGCGCAGGGCGCGCGTTTTGTGGCCGTCCATATTTCCGGAGGGACCTCGGACGTGATGTTGGCTGAACGCACTGAGTTCGGCTACAAGATTGACTTGGTCGGGGAAGGCATGGATTTACACGCGGGGCAATTGGTCGATAGAATCGGGGTTCGTCTTGGTCTTTCGTTTCCAGCGGGTCCCGCACTTGAGCAACTCGCGGCGACGGTGGTGCGGGACGAACAATCGAATTTGGATTTTACTTTGCCTTCGTCTGTGCAGGGCGCAAAGATGAGTTTTTCTGGCCCCTTGTCCGCTGCGATGCGGGCGCTCGACGGGGGTGTACCCGCGGCAGACGTGGCCTATGCAGTTCAGATGTGCATTGCCACGAGTGTAGCGAAGGCAGTTGAGTATTGCATTCGTCACGGCGACAGCGATGTGCGGGAAGTTGTGATAGCAGGTGGCGTCGCTTCGAACGCAGTCATTCGCGAACACGTTACGAATCGACTAGAACGGCGGGTGCGGAATGTTCGGGTGCGCTTTGCACCACCTGAATTTGCGAGGGACAACGCCTTGGGTGTGGCGCGCATCGCGTGGCGTCGATACACATTTTTACGCCGCAGATAAGGGATTTGTCGTTTGAATATTCAACAATTTATATCGGTATTCGATAGTTTTTTCTCTATTCCTCTTGTATAATGGGCAAAAAGTGTCCATGAGGTACTTGACGTAGATGAGGAGGAAATCGTTTGGCAGAGCAAGAAGCAATTGTGCAGGAGCAAGTAACGGATATGTTAATTATCGGCGGTGGGCCGACAGGCTTGTTTGCCGCATTTTACAGTGGCATGCGTAATGCGTCTTGTAAAATTATTGATAGTTTGCCGGAATTGGGTGGGCAACTCGCGACGTTGTACCCAGAGAAATATATTTTTGACGTTGCTGGTTTTCCGAAGGTACAGGCTCGTGAACTGGTCAACCAACTGGTGGAGCAAGCAATGCAGTTTAAGCCGGGTATCCATTTGAACGAGACCGTTCAGACGTTGGTTCGTCGCGATGATGGTCTGTTTGAGTTACACACGGATAAATCTGTGCACCTGGGCCGTGCGATTATCATCTGCGCGGGTATCGGAGCGTTTACACCGCGTCCGTTGCCGGCAGCGAGTGCGACCAATTTTGAAGGTCGTGGGGTGGCGTATTATATTGATAAGGTGGAAAATTACCGCGGGAAGCGGGTACTCGTCGTCGGTGGGGGCGATTCCGCGGTTGATTACGCGCTTATGATTGAGCCTGTTGCGGAATCTGTGACGCTGATTCACCGGCGTGATCAATTTCGAGCGCATGAAGAAAGTGTGCAAAAACTACACCAGTCTCGTGTGCATATCAAAACTTTTACAGAGCTTTCCGATGTCCAGGGACATGGTTGGGTAGAAAGTGCTGTGCTTGTCAATAATCAGACACAGGAGACGGAGACAATTGACGTTGATTTCATTGTCAGTGGTCTCGGTTTCACGGCGTCACTTGGTCCTATTAAAGAATGGGGACTAGAAATCGAGAAAAACGATATCGTGGTGAACACGAAGATGGAGACCAACATCCCTGGCGTCTATGCGGCGGGTGACGTTGCGACCTATCCAGGCAAATTGAAGCTCATTGCGACGGGCTTTGGTGAGGCGCCGACGGCGATTAACAATGCCAAGACCTACATTGACCCGAAGGCGCGCTTGTTCCCGGGCCATAGTACAGCAATGAAACGCTGACTCAAATTTGCCGGAGTTCACACGTCTCGTGTGGACTCCTTTTTTATGTAGGCGAACCGAAAGGCGAACCCATTTGTGGGTTCAAGGAGGGACAAGCGTTGGCGCGGATCTTGGACGGTAAGGCGATTGCAAAACAGGTAAAAGAGGAACTTCGACAACGGGTAAGTCAATTGCGTGAAACAGGTCTGGTGCCAAAATTAGTGGTTGTGTTGGTTGGCGATGATGCGGCATCCGCTAGTTATGTGCGCTCAAAGTCACGAGCAGCGCAAGATGTGGGAATTGACGCCGAGGTCATTCGGATGCCTGCAAACATTGCGGAGGATGAGCTGATTTGCGTGCTGGAGCGGTTGAACAAGGATAACGCCGTGCATGCGGTGTTGGTGCAACTGCCGCTACCGGCACATCTGGATACTGACCGTATTCTGATGCATGTTCATCCAGCCAAAGACGTCGATGGGTTTCATCCAGTGAACATTGGGCGCTATGCGACAGGGACGCCGCTTTTATGGCCGTGTACCACTGCTGGGATTCTCGAAATCTTGGAGCGTTCGGAGATCTCTATCACGGGATGCACGGCGGTTATCGTCGGGCGGAGTCGCATTGTCGGTTGGCCGACAGCCCAGTTGCTGTTAGCGCACAATGCGACCGTTATTCAGTGTCATCGCCGGACCGTCAATCTGCGTGAATACACGCGGCAGGCGGACATTTTGGTTGCGGCCGCTGGGCAACCGTCGTTGATTGGGCCTGACGATGTCAAGGTGGGGGCAACCGTTATCGATGTCGGCATCAATCGCGTCGAGGGACAGCTGGTCGGCGACGTCGATTTTGCGGCTGTCGAGGAGAAGGTGGAGGCCATCACACCTGTGCCGGGGGGCGTTGGGCCGCTCACGGTGGCCATGTTGATGAAGAATACCGTGCATCTCGCAGAGATTCAGAAACGGGGGAAGGAGGGATTTCGGTGAGTGTAGCCAACGTCGGTTCGGAGAACCGTGTGGTGTTTAGCGTCACCCAGTTGAATCGCATGATTAAGGACCGGTTGGAGTCTGATCCGAATCTGCTCCAGTGTCACGTCACTGGGGAGATCTCGAATTTCAAGCACCATTCGAGCGGCCACATGTACTTTACGTTGAAAGACGAGCAGAGTCGCATTCGGGCGGTCATGTTCGCGGGCCGCAATCGCCGGCTACGGTTTCGACCGGAGGACGGGATGCGGGTGATTTGCGCCGGAAACGTCAGCGTGTTCGACCGCGATGGACAAGTGCAACTGTACATCGAGGATATGCAGCCGGACGGCATTGGCGCTTTGTACGTACAATTTGAGCAGTTGCGCAACCGACTACAGGCCGAGGGGCTGTTTGCAGCCAGCAGAAAGCGTCCGTTGCCTGCATATCCTACGCGCATTGGCGTGGTCACCTCCCCGACAGGCGCGGTGATTCGCGATATCTGCACGACGCTGCAGCGTCGCTTCCCACTTGCGCAGGTCATTTTGGCACCTGCAGCTGTGCAGGGGACGGGCGCGGCAGAGACAATTGTCCGGGGGTTGCAACGGCTGTGGCGGCTCGAGCATCCAGTCGATGTCATCATTGTCGGCAGGGGGGGCGGCTCGCTGGAAGAACTTTGGCCGTTCAACGAAGAAGTAGTGGCGCGTGCCATTGCGCGTTCGCCAATCCCTGTGGTATCAGCGGTCGGCCACGAGACGGATGTGACCATCTGTGACTTTGTCGCCGATGTCCGGGCCGCGACGCCCACTGCCGCGGCAGAATTAGTGGCGCCGCACCTTCAAGATATTCAGTATCAACTGACGCAGGCTGTGGCGAGATCGTTTGGGGCGGTGGCCAATCGCGTGCAGACGGCGCAAAAGCTCCTTCGCACACTCGAAGAGCGACCCGTTTTGCAGACGCCAAAGCGAATGATTGACCGGGAGCGGCAGGGGGTGGACTATATCGAAAGCCGCCTTCGCGAGGCGCTTGTTCGGCCGGTTCGCGCGGCGCGGCGACAATATGCTGAGGTCGAACGACGGCTGCTGCGCGTTGATCTGCAGCGGAGAATGGATACGGCCAAACATCAGACAAGCGCGTTGCACGACAGAGCCAACCAGAGTATGCGCCGCAATCTTGAACGTTACAGTGCGCAGTTAGACCGTCAAATCGGTGTTTTAGAGGCCATGAACCCCCTCTCGGTTCTGCGAAGAGGATATAGCGTGGTCTATGATGAAATAACAGATGAGATTATTTCCAGCACGGCACAACTTTCCCCGGGTCAGCGGATTCGCATCCGCGTGGCGGATGGGACGGTGTCTGCACACGTCAATGACGATGGAGGTACTTACGCGCGTGGAGAGCAAACCAGACTTGACATTTGAGGAAGCCATGAAGAGGCTGGAGGACATCGTCCGCCAGTTGGAATCGGGCGCATTGCCCCTGGCCGAGAGCTTGGAGCGGTATCAGGAGTCGATGCACCTGGTCAAATTTTGCCGTGAGCAGTTAGATAAGGCCGAGTTTAAACTGGAGCAACTTTCGATGGATGGTGATGAAGCGCCTTCCGAGCCGACTGAAGAAACTTCCATAGAATGAGGACCGGTGAAGACGAAATGTCCTACTTAGAGATGTGTAAATCTGACCTCAATGAATACTTGAAATCGGCCTTGGTCACAGACGGGCGAGCGAAAACGCTGTATGAGGCGATGAACTACAGTCTGTTGAACGACGGCAAGCGATTGCGTCCTGCGCTGTGTATGGCGACTGCGGAGACGTTTGGCGTGAGTCGCGAAGCGGTGTTACCGGCAGCGGCTGCGTTAGAAATGATTCATAGTTATTCTTTGATTCACGATGATTTGCCGTGCATGGACGACGACGACTTGCGCAGAGGTCAACCGACGAATCACAAGGTGTTTGGTGAAGCGATGGCGTTGCTGGCAGGGGATGGTCTGTTGACGGAGGCGTTTGTGCAGCTGTCGAGACCGCTATCCGGTGTCAGTCCAGAGCGGCAAGTGACGATGTTGCACACACTCGCCCTGCGTGCGGGCGCATCCGGGATGGTCGGAGGACAAGCAGTGGATGTCGAATTGACCGGGCAGGATGGTACACTCGACGATGTTGCGTTCATCCACCTGCATAAAACCGCACGGTTGATTCAGGCGTCTATTGAAATTGGTGCATTATTTCCGGAACTGCCGGATGAACACGTCCGTGCCTTGTCGGTGTACGGGGAGTCCTTGGGGCTTGCGTTTCAAATGATTGATGACGTACTGGATGTCGTCGGCTCACAAGACGAGTTGGGCAAAACACCTGGTAAAGATGTAGCGGCCGCAAAGTTGACGTATCCGAGATTCATCGGCGTCGAAGAGACGAGGAAGTTGGCTGCGCAAGTGATTGAGCGCGGCGAACAAGCGCTTTTGCGCGTGGGCATCGTATCGAGTAGCCTGCAGGAACTTCAATCGGTCGTGCTGGAGCGAACGCATTGAGGTTTCGATTGCGATTGACCTTTGTTATGTAAACTGCGGAACGGCTGCCAATAATGTATTCTGCGGGTGGGTGTCGAATATGATATAATGAGGACAGTTGAGATATTTATGATTGGGTGGCGCAGTATTCTAGTCAGCCGTCCGTGCCTGAAGGCGGGGCTAAAAATCCGTCAAAGGGCACATCGATGAAGTTCCTGGTGTTGGCTTGGGGCGCCCAGCCTTGGGCTTATGCTGGGAGTTAAGAAAGTTGGGTAGTCCGCAATGGCATGTGGAACCTAACCCAGCTTTCGCGGAGGCCCAAGTGCGTAGCTCGCAGTCTACAATTTTGTGGAAGGGTTATGGCTTGGGGTATGAACCTGCATGCGGAGGCAATCTGTGTGCAGTGTAGCCTGCCTTGAGTGGTGCTGAAGGATCCTAGGTATTCAGGCAAGTTGCCGCGGCCACGGCAACTTCGCCGGTGCTGGGTGAAATCCGTACTGCAAAAGAGGCTAGGGTGCGGTAACGGCTGCCGCGGAAAACGCCTAGACTGTTCACTACAACGTGAGACATCTTGAGGATTATAGTGTGGACTAAGTGGTAATCTAGTCCGACAGTCGGCGACGCTGTCGAGTTGTGCTTAAAGGGAAACCGCCGAAACGGCGACGTTTGGGTGCGCGACTGGGAAAACCTACTGGACCTAAGCCACAGCGTTTACTCAAGATGTTGCCACCCACTCTCACTACTACATATGGAGACATGATGAAGAAATCTTCGAAGTCGAAATCCAATTATAAATTTATTGTGTTTATCGCCGCACTGACTTTACCTATCAGTGCGGTTTTCGATACATCCACCATTTTTCTCAATTCGACGACCTGGTACATCGGTGCGATAATTGTGATTGGTATTGTCTTTATCGGCGCGTTGTTCGACATGATTGGCATGGCGGCTGCGGCCGCTCGTGAAACCCCTTTTCACGCGATGGCCTCTAAGCGCGTGTATGGCGCGCGAAGGGCCATCAGCATTGTTCGAAATGCCGAAAAGGTCTCTAGTATCTGCAGTGATGTCATTGGAGATATCGCCGGGGTACTCAGTGGTGCGGGTGCGCTGGCTGTGAGTGTACAATTGTTGCAGTCGATTCATGCGTCCGGTTGGAAGGATGAAGCTGTGAAAATCGCCATTACGGCTGTAATTACATCGTTAACTGTCGGCGGGAAGGCGATTGGCAAGACTGTGGCGATTCATTCTCCGACGCCCATTATATTGATGGCAGCCCGAATTTGGGAAACCGTGTCCTTTGTGGACCGCCGTGTACAGCGGCGAAAAAAGTGAGGCGAACATCAGATGAATTTACTGGATGAAATTAAGCAACCTGAGCAGTTAAAGCATTTGACAACTTCCCAACTCGTGCGGCTGGCAGAAGAAGTACGGGCATTTCTCGTCGAATCGGTATCAAAGACGGGCGGTCATTTTGGTGCAAACCTGGGGGTCGTCGAACTGACTTTGGCCCTACATCGCGTATTTGACAGCCCGACCGATAAAATTGTGTGGGATGTTGGACATCAGGCCTATGTACATAAATTATTGACGGGTCGACGCCCTGGCTTTGCTTCCTTGCGGCAGTTTGGTGGGATGTCTGGATTCCCAAGGCGAGATGAAAGCGAGCACGACCAGTTTGGCGTGGGGCACGCCAGCACGTCGATATCCGCTGCACTGGGGATGGCCGTTGCGCGCGACTTGCAAAAGCAAAACCATCATGTTATCGCCGTCATTGGGGATGGCGCGTTGACTGGTGGCATGGCGATGGAGGCACTGAATCACGCAGGCCATCTTGGCACAAATTTGTTGGTGGTGCTCAATGACAACGAGATGTCTATCTCGGAAAACGTCGGGGCCGTGTCCAAATACCTGACCAAGCTGCGTTCAGATCCGGCGTATGCCAGGGCGAAAGCCGATTTGGAGCAAATTCTTCGCCGCCTTCCGGCGATTGGCAATCGATTGACGAATACCTTGGAACGCTTGAAGGACAGCATGCGGAATTTGATTGTGCCAGGACAGTTTTTTGAGGCGTTTGGCTTTCGCTACCTAGGGCCGGTCGATGGGCATGATTTACCGACGATGATTCGCACGTTGGAAGATGCGAAGCGTCTCAAAGGCCCCGTCTTGTTGCATGTCATAACGCAGAAGGGCAAGGGTTACGCGTCGGCAGAACAGGCGCACGACAAATGGCACGCTTGGCCGACGCCGAAGGGGGACAAGTCGGTCAAATCCTATAGCCAGGTGTTTGCCGATACGCTGTGCGAACTCGCGGCCAAAGATCCGCGCATTGTCGCTGTGTCGGCGGCCATGCTGCCAGGGACAGGACTCACGTCGTTTCAGGCGGCATTTCCTGAACGGTGTTTTGATGTCGGTATCGCTGAACAGCACGCGACGACATTTTGTGCAGGACTCGCGACGCAAGGCATGCGGCCCGTGTTTGCCGTGTACTCCACCTTCCTGCAGCGCGCGTATGATCAGTTGATTCACGATGTCGCGATTCAGAATTTACCGGTGGTGTTCGCTGTTGACCGCGCTGGACTCGTCGGTGCAGACGGCGAAACGCATCAAGGCGCATTCGACGTTTCGTACATCCGCACATTGCCCAATGTCACCATCATGATGCCGAAGGATGCCGTTGAATTGCGGCAGATGATTCACACGGCGTTCACCATCGACGGGCCGTGTGTGGTTCGCTATCCACGCGCGGACACGCCGCCGTTTGATGTTGCGGGATCCATGACACCATTGCCTATCGGTCGGGCGGAGGTCGTACGGGACGGATCAGATGTGGCGATATTCGCTCTCGGCCCGATGGTGAGCGTCGCGCAACAAGCCGCGCAGCAACTGAGTGACGCGCACGGTGTGGCTGCGAAAGTTATCAATTTGCGTTTTGTAAAACCTTTGGATGCGGCACTCGTGCTCGAGTGTGGTCGGCAGATGCCGATTGTCAGCGTCGAGGAAGCGTCGGTGCCGGGGGGGGTCGGGTCTGCCATCTTAGAAGTGTTGGCGCAACATGACGTCCTGACGCCAGTGCATTGTCTCGGCTTGCCTGATGCGTTTATACCGCATGGCAGTCGCAAAGAATTGCTAGAGTCGATTGGCCTGACGGTCGACGGGGTGGTTGCCGGTTGCCTTCAGGTTTTACAGGCCACGAAGACAGACGCACAAGCGACGGTGGAGAAATAATGGCCCACATGCGGTTAGATGTGTTGCTCCACAGTCGTGGAATATATTCGAGTCGGGAGGCGGCGAGGCGGGCGATTATGGCCGGTCTCGTCAAAGTGGGCGGCGTGCGCGCGGACAAGCCTGGGACCAAAGTGAAAGAGGACGTCGTTATCGACGTCGATAAGCCCTTGCATCAGTTTGTCTCCCGCGGTGGGATGAAATTGCAGCAAGCGTTGGATGACTTCGCCGTCGACGTCTCGGGCTGTGTGGCGATTGACGTCGGAGCCTCCACGGGCGGCTTTACCGACTGCCTGCTGCAACATGGCGCGTCCCTTGTCTACGCCGTCGACGTCGGGTATGGACAACTCGCGTGGACCCTGCGAAACGACCCGCGCGTCGTGGTGATGGAACGGACGAACTTCCGCCATGTAGATGAGACGTTGTTTGATCCAAAACCGCGGGTTGCGGTGATGGATGTTTCCTTCATCTCGACGAAGTTATTGTTCCCGAAGCTCGCATCGATTTCAACGCCCAAGGCTGATGTGTTCAGCCTCGTCAAGCCGCAATTTGAAGCGGGGCGTGGCGCGGTTGGAAAGGGCGGGATTGTGCGTGATCCGAAGGTTCATTTGCAGGTACTTCTGGACATGCTGGATCATGTCACGTCCATCGGTTGGTCCTGCCACGGGCTTACGTATTCCCCAATATCCGGTGGGGATGGGAATATCGAGTTTTTGGCTTGGTGGAAGATGGAGCACAGTGCGTCGGCGACAGATTGGCGCACTGTGGCGAAATCTGTGGTCATAGATGCATGGCAGGCACTTCAAGGGGAACAAGTGGAAGACCAACTCGCTCCTCGCACCTGAGGGACAATCATGTGACAAGACAGGACGACGAATCCGTGATTGCGGCAGTAGGGCTGTTTGGCGCATTTTGGTGTATGTGGTGTGTTGCAAAATCCCTTGTCGGGGCGTGGCCGCGAAAGCAGAAGGAGGCTTCCCTGGATGGGCTTTTGCAGCGCGGCTTGCAGTGGCTCATGGACAACGGGTACGACGTGTTGAAAGTGGAAAAGACTGCAAAGTATACAGGGTACATCGATGAATGTTCAATTGGTTATCAAGAGGCTGCCGACTTTATTGCGCGAAAGAATGGTCGTGAGTACGCTGTGATTGTCGGTTTGGAGGACCTTTCACACGACGAGATCTGTCGGCGCTATTTTCCGCTATTTGCGATTCTCGATGTGCAGGAGTTGATTTTTCTCAATCTGCGCGACGAGTCCGTTCATTATGTCGACTTTCAGCTTCACCGGCCCAAGCGTTATTACGTTCGGCACTTGGTGTATCGGGGTCTTTGGTTCTCGGGCGGCATCCTGTTTGCTTTTGCTTTGCTGCATCGCACGTGATGGGAGGGGAAAGCCGTGCGGAAAATCGCACTTTTGTACAACCCAAGCAAGGAGCAAGCATGTTCCATCCGGGACGAGTTGAATCGTCTGTTGACCGACGGCGGTATTGCGGTGACCCATATCGCAGTCGATCACGCCACGAACATCCTGGCGGTCGACCCGGACATACGCTTTGTCGAATTGGCGATGGTCCTTGGCGGCGATGGCACGCTGCTGGGTATTGCGCGTCAACTTGCACCGTATCACATTCCTCTATTGGGTATCAATATCGGGCATTTAGGATTTCTGACAGAATCAGAACCATCGCAGTTGCGGCCGGCCGTCGCGCGGATTTTGCAAAATGAGTACAACCTCGAGCACCGCATGATGCTGGAGGCCGAAGTTGTTCGAAATGGGCAATCGCTCGCCAAGTTTTCCGCGTTGAACGAGGTCGGGACAGGCAAAGGCTCGTTTGCCCGGATGGTCACTGTAGACGTCCATGTGGACGACGTATATGTCGATACATATCGCGGAGATGGGGTCATTATTTCGACGCCGACGGGTTCTACCGCGTATTCACTGTCTTGTGGGGGGCCGATTGTCAGCCCGAATTTGCAAGTGATGGTGGTAACACCTGTTTGCCCGCACACATTGTTTTCGCGGCCTTGTGTGATTGATGCCAATCAAACGGTGCGGTTGACCGTACAGGCAAGTCATTCGGATTTAGGGATGACGGTGGATGGACAAGATGGCCTTCACCTGGTGAGCGGTGATGAGATTATCGTCAAACGAGCGCCATACGAAACGACGTTGGTGCGTTGGCCGGATCGCGAGTTTTTTGGGGTTCTGCGCAGCAAATTACATAATGGCAACGGCGACGGGCCAAGCACGGCGTAAAATGACCGTCGCGAGCGGGGTGATTCGATGTTGACCGAATTGTACGTGGAAAATTTTGTGCTGATTGATTCGTTGCGTTTACAGTTTGGGCGTGGCTTGCACGTGTTTACTGGCGAAACTGGCGCAGGTAAGTCATTGTTGCTGGATGCCACGCGACTCGTGTTAGGCGGGCGGGCGTCGGCGTCGACCGTTCAGCGCGGAGCAGATAACGCGTATGTCGAAGCGGTGTTTGAAGTGCCAGCCAAGACACTTGCCGCCAATCTGTTGGCAAACTGGGGAATCGGGACGGAAGATGGAACGGTCATCCTCTCGCGTACGCTTTATGCGAATGGTCGCACTACGTGCCGTGTCAATGGGCGGACGGTCACTGTCCAAATGCTGAAGTCACTCGGCGACGCGTTGGTTGAAATGCAGGGTCAACATGAATCACAGACGATGCTGACGATGCGTTATCAGCGTACGTTGCTGGATTTATACGGCAAACATGAGGATTTGGTCGACGCGGTGGCCCTGGCGTACCGTCAGGTTCGTCGCGCGCGCGAACAGCTTGCGAAAGCGCAGGTTAGTGAGCGGGAGCGGGCGCAGCAAATGGACATTTTACAGTTTCAAATCGCGGAAATTGAGGCGGCTGGCGTCGAGCCAGGTGAGGAAGAAGCACTGCGTGCTGAAAGACAGCGTTTGCTTGCATTTGCCAAACTGCAGACGCACATTGATGCCCTGTTGTCGGCGCTTGAAGATCCGCGCGTGGGGGCGATTGCTCAGCTTGCCGCGGCGTATGAGGAATCCGCTGTACTCTCTACAAAGGTTAGCGAATTATCCGGGATTGATGAAATGATCGCATCTGCGCGCGCCAATGTCGAAGAAGCTGCGTTTACGACGAATAAATTTGCGTCGCGATTGCATGTAGATCCGAATCGTTTGCAAGAGATTGAGGATCGATTGGCCAATATTCGCGCGTTAACGCGCAAGTATGGGCCAACTTTGGATGAGGTCTTTGTGCACTTGGCCACCAGTAAAGAGGCACTGCAAGAACTGGTGAAACACGAAGAGACGATTGCGGCTTACGAAGACGAGGTACGGGTCGCAGAGAATCACTACGTCGAATTGGCAGGTCGCCTGACGATGGCCCGGGAGCGCGCTGCAAAACGTCTACAGGCAGAAGTGCAGGCTCGTTTGCACGAGTTGCACATGGTAGACGCTCAATTTGTCGTGTCGGTGGAACGGCGTCCGGACGAGTGGTCGGAAGATGGTCAGGACGTTGTCGACTTTTTGTTTAGTGGAAACCCTGGTGAGACGCTGGCGCCACTCCAAAAAGTTGCATCGGGCGGTGAATTATCGCGCACACTACTGGCGTTGAAGTTGGTGGTGGCGGATATTGACGAAGTGGAAACGCTCATCTTTGATGAAATCGATGCGGGTGTCAGCGGCGATGCGGCGCTCCGGGTTGCGCAAATGCTCCGCACACTTGGCAGAGATCGGCAAGTGCTTTGTGTGACGCACTCCGCGCAGGTGGCAGCTGCCGGCCATGCGCATTTTCAAATTGTCAAGGAGACGCTGGCGGGACGGGCGAAGACGACTGTCGGCAAATTGGGAAGTACCGCTCGCAAAGAGGAGATTGGGCGGCTTCTTGGGGCTGGCGTTTCCGATGACACAGCGCTTCGGCATGCGCAAGCGCTGTTGGAAAGCTTCCGAAAGGACACCATGGCCCACACGTAGGTGGGAGCTTTTTTGCATTATAAGACGGCTCCCTACGGGTACCTTAGGACTACGTTCTGAGGTTGCGTCAAGGGGGGAAGGCAACATGGCTGGTCGCCTGCGCACGATTCGGTTTATTGGACTACTTGCGATTGCTGTTACATGTTTTACACCCGCTGTACAGAAAATGGCTTCCACGCCGACGGAAGTCAACCTGGTTTCCGGCGACACTGTCGCTGTCCCGACGGATGATACACATACGTCGAATTCATCGTCGACTCATTTCTCCACTCAGACGGCATCCTCGACGTTGACCGTCACGTCCACGAGCCCCGGAGATACGGATATCTTCGGCAAGTATTTTGGCATGATCCCATGGAAGACACACGTTCATGCCGAACCCGCAGCGCGCGTGATTGTAGGCGGGCAGGCAGTGGGCATTCGCATTCAAAGTCACGGTCCAGTCGTCGTTGGCTTTCGCCGGCTGACGGACGGATCATCCCCTTGTGCCAGCGCCCACATGCAAGTGGGGGACCGTATTGTCTCCATCAATCATCAGCATATTGAGACAGCGGCAGACTTGCAACAAGCGCTTCGAAAACAGGCACAAGCGGTTCATCTGACAGTCGTTCGCGGAAATAGTGTCAAAGAAATTCAGGTATCCTTTAAGGATCCTGGCGTACACCAGCTTGGTCTATACGTCAGAGATCGGACGATAGGTGTTGGAACGTTGACATTTTACGATCCGCTACATCACACGTTCGGCGCCCTCGGGCATCTGATTACAGATGCCGATACCGGTAAACCTGTCGTCGGGCGTGGAGGATTGTATCCGGCGGCGATTACGGGATTGCAGCCAGGTGCGGCGGGGTCGCCAGGGGAAAAACGAGGTACGTTCTCTTCCGCGAGTACACCGCTCGGACACATTGACGTAAATACACCGTACGGCGTATTTGGGTCAATGTTGCAGCCGCCGGCACGCACATCGGTTCCCGGTGTCATCGATGTCGCTTTACCCGAGCAGGTACATGTTGGACCGGCCAAACTGTATACTGTGGTGCATGGCCAACAAGTCGAGGCGTTTGACGTGCAAATTGACAATGTCGCACGGCAGCCGTCACCCGCTACGAAAAGTATGATTGTCCGCGTCACAGACCCTCGCCTCCTCCATCAGACCGGCGGTATTATTCAGGGGATGAGTGGTAGTCCACTCGTTCAAGACAACCGTTTGATTGGTGCGGTTACGCACGTATTCGTTTCGGACCCAACGCGCGGATACGCGGTATACGCGATGTGGATGTTGAAACAGACCGAGCATTTGACAGATAACACCTCATCTTCTTCCGTCACTTTTATCCATCGTCGAAATTACGCGGTATGAAAATGATGTGTGTGTAATAAACTGGTATTTGTGACGACGAAGAGTCATCGCCGAGATGGCTCTTTGTCGAATTATGTTGAATCAGACGGGATACTCACGAAAAGTATTACATAGATTTGGCAGGAGTGGCGCCCCAATCGTCGAATCCTATAGACTGTTAGATGTACGTCAGGGAGGGAGTCTGTCTGTGTCGTTAATGAAGGTGTTACTCGCGGACGATAATCATGAATTTGCTGACTTGCTTGGTGAATTCATTTCATCACAGCCAGATATGGAGCTGTGTGGAATCGCGTATAATGGGAATGATGTACTGAATTTGGTTCGGGATACTCAGCCAGACGTCCTTGTACTCGATATCATCATGCCAGTCCTCGACGGCATTGGCGCGCTTGAACGCTTAGGTGACGCTGGTGGCAAAATGCCGAAGGTGATTATGTTGACAGCGTTCGGTCAAGAGACCGTCACGCGGCGAGCGGTTGAACTTGGTGTCTCATATTTTATCTTAAAGCCATTCGATATGCCGCTTCTAGCCGACAGAATTCGCCAAGTGGCGCAAGGCCATGCCGCACCTGTCGCAGCTACGCAGCAACAGTACAACCCAGTCTATTCGGCCTCTTCCAACAGTACGCAGACGCCGCCGCGGCGTTCGGTGGATGCTCAGATAACGCAAATTATCCACGAAATTGGGGTTCCGGCGCACATTAAAGGATATCATTACCTCCGTGAGGCGATTGGCATTGTTTATGATGATGTAGAAATTCTCGGGTCTATCACGAAGATTTTATACCCACGTATCGCGGATAGGTATAAAACTACACCGTCACGCGTCGAGCGCGCCATTCGCCATTCAATTGAGGTGGCATGGGGCCGTGGGAACATGGACGCCATCCGTAAGGTGTTTGGGTATACTGTGAGTGCGTCCAAGACAAAGCCGACGAATTCAGAATTTATTGCGATGATTGCGGATAAACTTCGGATGGAGCATCGCGTTAGCTCCTAATTTGGTTGCACGCGTGACGCTATTTTAGATAACCTTGGATACATTGGGGCGCGAGACGATTCCTCGTGTCGAATTCCTAAAAAACCTCCCAATGTGCGGGAGGTTTTTTAGGGCACTTGGGTGTAGCCTTCGCCGCAAAATTACCATCGCATCGCAGGTCTTCGGCATCCAACATGCGGCATATCTAATCTTTGTTGGCGCCTTCACACCATTTATCGGCCCACGATTGAATGGCAGCTAAAGCAGGCGTTAAGTCTTCACCTTTGTCTGTGAGTTTGTACTCGATACGAACCGGCGTCTCAGGATATACCGTACGCAGTACAATACACTTTTCCTCGAGTTCTTTGAGGCGCTCGGTCAGCATTCGCGCACTCATACCTGGTATGATTTCTTGTATTTCAGAAAAGCGTTTTGCTCCGTCCATCAGCGCGCGAATAATCAGACCCGTCCATCGCCGCCCCAGTAAACTAAATGCTTCTTCGAATTTTGGACACATCGTTTGTAACTGCATTTCGACTCATCTCCATGTGTTTATTTTAGCATGACCTCTTGACAGATGTAACTCATACATTGCAACTGTATAGTGGTTATTCGTGCGCCGTCACGGGCGGATGATATCGTGTTGTCTCGCTCGAGAAATGTGCTGTTTTTCATCGCCTGTTTCGGGCAAAATAGATGGTGAATCGTTTTTTTACAAATGGGGTGTCCACGTGAAAGATTTAGATTGGGATGCTGTAGGGCGTTCCGACGTGTTTGCTGAAGAGGTGACGGATGAGTCTGGCAAAGCCGTTGCCTTAGCGGGAATTGATATTGATTTGTTGAAATTTGAACGAGATGATGACGGGGAATTGGTAATCATGGATGGAGAAGTCGGTCTTGACGACATGCGTACAGTGGTCACGGTTCGGGCGTGGCTCGACGAACAACAGGAGTTGGACGTGGAGATACTCTATCACGAAGACGATGCAGAATGGTTGGATAACAATGAAGATATCCAAGGTGAAATTCAAGGGGCCATTCAAGACTTGACCCAGTATTTTCTCGGCGAAACGACCTAACTGGGCGCCTGTTGAGCCGTGCGATAGGATGCGAGCAGACGCATGGCGGTTGATGATGGGTCTGCTCGCAAGTTTTTGCAACTCCGTTAGGATTGCAGCGCGTTTACTGAACGTTTTCGCTTTGTGTTTTCGTGATGCCGTTTGTTTCTTCGTCGGGACACCATACAGCCTAGTATCAGGACAATTGAGATGCCACACCAAATCCAAATCGTGTCGTCGAAATAGATGATTGCGACGCATGCCGACCAAAGGGCGGAGACGGCGAACATGGCAAGCGCCACCCATCGGTTCCAGAAGACAAGTCCCGCCCCAAGCAGGGCAGTGAACGCCACAATCAGCTCCGCCACGCCGGTTGCGGCTAGCTGAGGAATGTCGTTTACGGCGCCTGCGCGCGCTATCCATAGGCCACTGATGACAAGATACGCTCCGCATAGCGCAGCGATAATACAAATCGCTGTCCTCATTTCGTCACATCCTTCTTCATTCGAGGCTATCAGCCGTCTGATCTTCGACAATTTCTTGGAATGCCTTTGATGTAAAACTATGAATCTCGCGCGCAGTTTATGTCCAATTTCGTAGACTTCATAAAATCGGCGCCGGCGGTGTAGTGAAACGGTTTCGTCTGTGAGAACCTGGTTGATATAATGGCAACAGGGCAATTTAATACAGGAAAGAAGGTCCTTTATCGATGGGTGCACCACACACGCTCGAAGGTTGGTATGTGTATCACGAATTTCGGTCAATCCGTTGGGATAAATGGAAAGCGTTGAGCGCTGCGCAACAACAAGTTATCTTGCGGGAATGGAGCCATTTCGCAGATGAACAGCGCAAAGTTCAAGCTGAGCGGCAAGGAAGCTATGGCCAGTTTGTGATTGCTGGCGGCAAGGCGGACTTATTGATTATCCATATGCGTCCGACAATCGAAGCATTGAGCGAACTCAAGGCTCAGATGGCGCGCACGCGCTTGTTTGATGTGAGCCAATCTACATATTCCTACATCTCGGTGGTAGAGTTGGGGGGCTACAACGCGAGACCGGGTGTCGACATCGAGCAAGATGAAGCCTTACAGGCTCGGTTAAAGCCGGAAATGCCAACACATTCACACGTCTGCTTCTACCCAATGAACAAACGTCGTCTCGGCGCTGACAACTGGTTTATGCTCAGTGAAGCGGAGCGGCGGGAATTTATGAAGGCGCACGGTATGATTGGGCGCCAGTACGCGGGCATTGTCAAACAGATCATCAGTGGCTCCGTCGGCTTGGACGATTGGGAGTGGGGTGTCACTTTGTTTGCCAATGACCCACTTCAGTTTAAGAAACTGGTGTACGAGATGCGTTTTGATGAATCCAGTGCGCGATTTGCGGAGTTTGGTCCTTTTTATGTCGGACATCAAGTCGACGATACTGCACTTGGCGCCTGGCTGACGGGTACGCGGGCGGAATCCTAACGATTCGCCTGCGTTTTGCACAATAACCCTCAAGCTCGTGCGAACCGTTTGAATATTTAGCTCTTCTCGTGCAATTCGTGGTAACGTGGAGAGTGAATTGAGAGAGTGAATTGATGGAAGTGATTACGATGCTTGAGGGGGCGAGGTACTTTGGGACTGAGCGTATTGTCAATTGATGAAATGGTAGCCTCGGTGGAACAGGACGTCATTGCGTGGCGACGGTATTTACACGAGCATCCCGAGATATCGTTCCAGGAGGTTGCGACGGCGCAGTTCGTGTATGATTTGTTGTCCACATTTCCAAATCTGACATTGACCAGACCTACGAAGACGAGTGTTATCGCGCGTTTGGTCGGTGCTCGACCGGGAAAGGTGTTGGCTTTGCGCGCAGATATGGATGCGCTGCCGATAGAAGAGGAGAACGACGTACCATATCGCTCCAAAAACCCTGGGGCCATGCATGCGTGCGGTCACGATGGACATACCGCAATGCTACTCGGTGCGGCAAAAATCCTCGCACAACACCAGGCGGACATCGCCGGAGAAATTGTGTTTGTCTTTCAACATGCGGAAGAACTGTTGCCGGGCGGTGCGGCAGAGTTGGTTGAAAAAGGTGTATTGCGCGGTGTCGATGCGGTTGTCGGTCAACACCTTTGGCAACCTGTGCCGTCTCAGACGATTGGGTTGCGCGCGGGTGCGCTGATGGCGGCGCCAGACACTTTTTACATTACCATCATCGGCAAAGGTGGACACGCCGCGCAGCCTCATTTCAATGTCGATCCCATTGCGATTGGCGCACAAGTCGTGACCAATTTGCAGCATGTGGCGTCGCGTTTGACAGATCCGCTTGAACCTTTTGTCCTCAGTGTCACGAAGTTTGTCGGGGGCACGGCGGATAACGTTATTCCCGGATCTGTGGAGATGTGTGGTACGGTTCGCACATTTAAAGACGAACTGCGAGATGAGGCGGCTGTATGGATGGAGCGTATCATACGCGGTGTTACCGAGGCACACGGTGCGGCTTATCAATTTGTTTATGAAAAAGGGTATCGGCCAGTCGTCAATGATGAACAGGTGACGGCGTTTGTTCGCGAGGTACTGGAAGAAGCGTTTGGCGAAGATGTCGTCATGCCGACGGTACCGACCATGGGTGGAGAAGATTTTTCGGCGTATCAGACGGTTGCGCCGGGCACATTTTTCTTTACGGGGATTCAAAACGAGGAAAAGGGCATTATCTACCCACACCATCACCCGCGCTTTGACATCGATGAGGACGCTTTGCGCGTGGGTGTCAAAGCGTTCGTGGCAATCGGGTTAAGGTTTGGCGACAGAGATTAATTTGCCTAGTCACTATACTATCTGATAACGGTTGGGTTGGCTGAGAAGCCACCCTGCCGTATTTTTTTGTCAAGATGTTGATTTCGTTAAAAAAACACGACAGTACGACAATTGGTCGCGAGATGTTACGGGCGTTTGCCCCATTCCCGTTATGCTTGCACCACATAAGCTACACCAGATTCCTGCGAGGGGGTGTCGAGATGTACGGAGCATTTGGTGGGTACACCCGTTGGGCCGTTGTATTCCTCATTATCTTCGTGCTGTTTATCCTGTTGGTTCCTTATGCAGCACCGACCACAGCTTGCTAATGACAAGTATGGGGGACTGGCTTTGGTGTGCGGTCCCGCACGCCAAAGCCTATTCTTGCCGAATCAATATGCCTTCTGGTTGGATATCGTACAGTCGTTCACCGTGTATCGTCAGCCATTTTCGGTGTTGGTCGTAGTTTGGCATCATCGCTCGGACGAGGGCCCAAAACCGCGGACCGTGGTTCATTTCCGTCAAGTGTGCCAGTTCGTGGATGATGACGTACGATTGAACCGCTTGGGGCGCTTGGATGAGGCGCCAGTTTAAATTGATATTCCCCTTGCTCGAACAACTCCCCCATCGACGTTTTTGCTCTTTAATGACAATTTGCTTAGGAAGGCAGTGAAATTCTCTTGCCAAATCCTGCGCGAGCGCGCGTAAGCGCGTTTTTGCAAGTATGCGCAACCAGGTGTACACGGCATTGTGAAGTTGCCCATTTTGCAAAGCATCTGGTATGAGAATTTGCCTGCTAGCAACCGCCCATTCGATGACCTGGTTTGTGTGATGCGCTTTTAGGATGCAATTTTGTCCATACAGCCAGATGGTGTCGCCCGCTTGAATGGGGCGCATGATTCGTTTGGTCGCCGTGTTGAGCATGTCGAGAATCCAGTTCTGGTGCCGGTCAATGACTTGTTCAATTACGCGTTGAGAGATGTGTTTGGGAGCGCTCACCTGTAAAACACCGTCAACCACACGCAAAATGACGCGCACCTGACGAGCGCGCGCAGGCGTGCGCTGATAGTGAATGCTGGTTCCGTCAGAGAGGGTGATATATGTCAATCCACTAGCCTTCTTCCTCATGTCTTGCGCGACATCCCGATAACTCATCCCGATAACTCGTACGTATTCGCCAAACTTGTCGGTGTCTGAGGCATAACTGTGTACGTGTGGCACAGACTACATGGCAATAAGCCATTAGAAACGGAGTGTACGCCATGAAGGTCCGTACCTTATGTGCTGTTGCCATCACCAGTGCGCTGCTCGTGGGATGCGGGCACCCGGATAATGACAGCGCCAACCGACAAGCGGCTATGGCCAGCCAGGAGTTGCCGTCCTCGATTGCGGACAAGCCCGCACAGTTGCAGCTTCCCCACTGGCAGAACCGAGTTAATCCACATTTTGACGTGCGAAATAAAAATGGGCAAGTGATTTTTTATTCAGACGACAAATTGTGGAATGGGCACATCATGAATTTGTATTACGTTCCCCGCGACAACGTGGTCGCTCATAACGGGGAGTACAGTTTGCGTTCCACTGCGCCGTTGCAGCGCATCGCTACCACGCACATGGAAAAGGACCAGACATGGTCTGTTGCCTGGAACATCAAAGGGCATGAACTGCCGAAGGTGTTCTATGTATTAGCGAGGACCGATGTCAACCAGACGACGATTGAGAAGGTGACGTGGCACCAGCACGCGCTGCGTATCTCGGGCGGAGACAGTCCTGTGCAATAACGTTTGCATGTTGGATTCGGTCAATCTATCTATCTTGTCGGCGTGCCCACAAAGCGATTGCGACAGAACCCCCAGGCGATTGGGGGTTCTGTCGATGTATCTATACTTAAATTAGTTTCGTGGCGGAAATTTGGCCCACATGATGTCGAACAGCATGCCGCCGATGAACGCCATGAGAATGGAAATGACGGTCCGGTAGACGGTGAACCGCATACCCAAAAACGGCAATTCGGCGGGAAGCCTTGTGACGGAGACCAATTGCCACGACGTCATGAAGGCGAAAACTGCGCCTGGCGTTGCGTTTGCGGCAAGCAAGCCCGCGGCTAATGGGTACATGGCCCAGCGCGATCCCGTTCCGAAAGCCCCCAGTACCGCAGCGATGAAGATGCCCAAGATTCCCGATTCGGCGCCGAATAGGCGGGCGACGAGGGCGGGATCGACCAATTCCGAAATCAGGCCGGCTGTGAACATGGAAACGACAATCCAAGGCGTTGATTGCAACAGCATTTCCAGCGACGATTCTAATCCGTCGGCGGCGACACCTGGCCGGATGAGTGCCAGCGCCAGATAGGCGATGAGTGTTGCGCCACCGAGATATATCAACGTTTTCTCCATGTGCACCCCTCGCCGTTTAGGAGAGTGTGTCGCGCAGTGCGCTCACGACCGACGACCACGTTTGTTTGTCGGACCAGTCAAGCGACCAGACGGCCACACCCGCAAGTCCATTTTCGTTCACCAGTGACAAGTCGTCCGTATAGGTCTTAGCCGTGGGGTACCACATTTCCATGTACCCATCGGCCTGTGGCTGGCGCGTATACATTAAATCTAGTTGCTGATTAAATGAGCCGGTCCCTGCGTGATAGTCGTCCAGTGCGCTCTTGATACTGTCGTCGCTCACACCAACGGCTTTATCGGCAACGTGTCCATCTTTGTAGACGTGCCACAGACGCGTATAAAAGGGCATACCGAGCACCAATTTGTCCGTCGGGACGCCTGTGTCCAATAAATCGTTGACCGATTGTGTGACCCACGGCAGGTCGGCGACAGGACCCGGGTCACTGTCCCCGTCCCAGTGTTCGTCATAGGCCATCAAGACCATTTCGTCGACGTCGTCAGACAGCCCGGCGTGGAAAAACGCGGCGCTGTCGTTAAACGGTTCGATGTCTGGCGCGACGTCCACCGACAAATTGATGCCTTCGGGCGATAGCGTGTCATGCAATTGTTTCATGAACGCAGTAAACGCGTCTCGGTCGGCTGCCGCGACGTTCTCAAAATCGACGTTGATGCCATCTAAATGATAGAGTTTCGCTTGGTAATTCAGTTCGTCGATGAGATTGTTGCGGGCTTTGGGGTTTGTCAGTACAGCGTGCGTCAGACTGGCACTATAGTTGTTGTCGACGAGAACCCAAACTTTGATGTGATGCTCGTGCGCGTATTTCACGACATCTGGCAGCACTTGGCCTGAGATGTTCCCCGAGGCGTCACTCAATCTGAACCACTGTGGCGATGCGACGTTGATTCCAGGGTTGTCTTTAAGCATTTGGATGCACGCGGAGGTCGACGTCGATGCGAGCCAACCCATAGCGATTTTATTGGTGGAAGCGGCCCACGTCGTGATGGATTGAATTAAGGCGGACTGCCCACCGGTACTCGCAGCGGCTTGCGTCTGTGTTTCCGGTAGTTCTGCCGTCAACATCGTCAAAGGGTCCGTAAAAGGCAAGTGTAAGGTGCTGCTGACTGCGCGCAGAAGGGTTGGATTGGCAGTCGCCTCGTCTTTGACGTAGTCGGTGGTGCCAATGAGTTGACTGAGCTCTACGTCGGCCAGTTTTGTGGCCTCCAGTGTGGAGATGCGGCGGAGATCTGGTTGGCCGAACATGCAGAGTACAGCGCCGAAGCAACCGGCGGCGAGGATCATCAGCGCGACGGTTGCTGCGACGAATTGTGCGGCGGCGTGGCGTAGTTTGTGGGGGTTCATTCCGGTCAGCGCTCCTCGACTCAAGATTTTCTACGAGTCTATGAAGGAGCTGACGGAATTAGAAGATTCGTAGTCTAGATTTTATCGACATCGGTGCTTTGTGCGTTCGCTTGCCAGACTGAATCGCCGTCGACATAGACTTCCTTTTTCCAGATAGCGACCTCTTTTTTCAATCGCTCAATCAGCAGGCTGGCTGCTTCAAATGCCTGCTTGCGGTGCGGGCTTGAAGCGCCGCAAATGACCGCGATGTCGAGCGGCGTAAGTTTGCCGATACGGTGCCATTGGAGTGTTGTGATACCCGGAAATTGTCGCTCGATGTCTTGTTGAATTTGATGCATTTGCGACAGTGCCATCGAATCGTACGCTTCATAGGACAAATAAAGCGTCTGCTTATCGCGCGTCCATTCGCGCACGGTACCGACGAAGAGGACGGTGCCGCCATGGTTGACGTCCTCCAATTCGCGATACGCGTCCTCCACGACGAGCGGCAGTGGCGAAATGCGCAGGCGGGTGTTCTCCTCTAAGCCTGGCGATCCGCCACCAACCGGCGGCAATAGTGCGATTTCGTCGGTCTCCTGAAGTACCGTTTGTGCAGGGACTAGCACTTGATTGACAGCAACCATGACTTTTTCTAGGGAAGGCTTCGCCTCTGGGTACGCTTCACAAAGAATGGACAACAGCTGAGCCACTGTCGTTCCGTTGGGGACCGTTAGCGTGAGTTCACGTGTTTGAAAGTGTTCGCGTACATTGGCAAACAGTACGATGCGTAGTTGCAAGTTGAGTCACCTCATGACAGAGTAGTGGCTGTATACATACCGGTTACAGGGAGGAACAGTGTATGTCATCAGAAGCCGGATTTACACATTTTACGCAAGATGGTCGACCTGTGATGGTCGACGTCTCCGATAAACCATCGACGAAGCGGGTAGCTGTTGCGCAGGCGCGCGTGCGCATGCAATCTACCACGCATGAAGCTATTGTACATCAAGCGGTGCGCAAAGGGGACGTGCTGGCAATCGCCCAACTCGCTGGGATTATGGCGGCGAAAAAGACGTCGGAGCTCATTCCGCTGTGCCATCAGGTGCCCCTTCATCACGTTGCCCTTGATTTAACATTTGAAGACGTGGGGACATCAGAGGATGGCCTAGAAGCTGTGTTGGTCATTGAGGCGCAAGTCGATACAGCCTATCAAACAGGTGTGGAGATGGAGGCCCTGACAGCTGCTAGTGTGGCGGCGCTCACAGTGTATGACATGTGTAAGGCGCTAGACCGGGCGATGGTGGTCGAGCAGGTCAGGTTGCTATATAAGGACGGCGGTAAGAGTGGCGTCTTTCAGACACCAGAAAAGGCGTGATTAAAAGGCGTAACACGACATTCTAAATCTTCTTTCTATCTGTCGATTCTGTGATGGTACCGTTTTGATTGATTGCTTGCACTTGTCTTTTCCTAGAGCTAGTAAATCAAGTATGATAATGATGGCACGTAGATCGTTCGCTCTAGGGGGAATTGGGATGGAGATATTTTCGTACCTCGGCAAATACGATTATGAACAATTGGTTTTTTGCAATGACGAGGCATCTGGCTTGAAAGCGATTATCGCAATCCACGACACCACACTTGGGCCTGCTTTGGGCGGATGCCGGATGTGGACATACGCGCGCGAGGACGACGCGATTCTCGACGCCCTCCGTTTGGCGCGCGGAATGACCTACAAAGCTGCCGTCTCGGGACTCAATCTCGGCGGGGGCAAAACGGTTATCATGGGCAATCCGAAGACAGATAAATCCGAAGCGATGTTCCGAGCACTTGGGCGTTTCATTCAGGGATTGGGCGGACGATATATCACTGCTGAGGATGTCGGCACAGATGTGCACGATATGGATTTGATTCACATGGAAACGAACTATGTCACAGGCATTTCGCAAGCCTATGGCTCCAGTGGGAATCCGTCACCGGTCACCGCATTTGGCGTATTCAGAGGCATGCAAGCGACGGCGAAAGCTGCGTTTGGCACAGATGACTTGGCAGGACGCCTTGTGGCCATTCAAGGACTTGGCAGCGTCGGCATGCAATTGGCGAGACACATCAAGAATGCGGGTGGGGAACTGATTGTCGCAGACATCAATGAAGATTCCGTACGCCGCGCGGTCGATGAACTCGGCGCTAAGGCAGTGACCGTCAAAGATATATTCGAAGTCGAATGCGACATTTTCGCGCCGTGCGCTTTAGGTGCCGTCATCAACGATGAGACGATTGACAAGCTCCGCTGCCAAGCTGTCGCTGGCTCGGCGAACAATCAATTGGCGGAGGAGAAGCACGGCGACGCGTTGCATCGCAAAGGCGTGGCGTATGCACCTGATTATGTGATTAATGCGGGTGGATTGATGAACGTCGCCGATGAATTAGAGGGGTACAACGCGGATAGGGCGCATGCCAAGGTCGACAACATTTACAACATCATCAGCAACATCTTTGCGATGTCTGCGAAAGACAACATTCCAAGCTATTTAGCAGCTGACAGACTCGCTGAACAGCGCATTGCACAGATGCGCAACGTGCGCAGCAACTATCTGCGCGATGAGAAATCACTTCATCGTTAAGCTATTTCCTCAGGCGGCCCCGACACTGGCGGTTAGGCGTTTTGTCTCACGCTGGGCGGTGGTCGCCTGACTTTGTTCTCGTACCCGGACTTTTGTACAATACGATTAAGGGGATTTCGATACTAGGCCACTTCATGCGCGTGGCAAAACCAATTTACTGTTTAGGATGATGCGTGTATGTCGCAATCAAAATTGCAGGAAAAGCAGAAAGCAAAGGCTCGGATGATGGAGGCGCAGAAGTTGTCGCGCCCAGACTGGCTGAAGATTAAAGCGAAGACGGGCGAGAACTATAAATCTCTGAAGGAGATTATGCGAACCCAGTCTTTACATACCGTTTGCGAAGAGGCCCAGTGCCCAAACATTTTTGATTGTTGGGAACAGCGCACTGCTACGTTCATGATTCTCGGCGATATTTGCACGCGTGCATGTCGATTCTGTGCGGTCAATACAGGGCGTCCTACAGAGTTGGATTTGCGTGAGCCCAAGCGGGTGGCGGATGCGGTGGTTGCGATGAATTTGCAACACGTCGTGGTTACCAGTGTCGCGAGAGACGACCTCGCGGATGGGGGCGCTTCGGTTTTTGCAGCGACAATTCGAGAGATTCGCAAACGTGTTCCGGCGTGTGGGATTGAAGTTTTGATTCCCGATTTCGGAGGCAATTGGGATGCATTAAAGGTCGTTATGGATGCGTCTCCGGATATTTTGAACCACAACGTTGAAACCGTTCGTCGGTTGTCCGATAGGGTGCGTTCGCGCGCGAAGTACGACCGCACGCTAGAGCTGTTGCGGCAAGCTAAACGGATGCGCCCGGACATCCGCACTAAGTCCAGTATCATGGTGGGACTTGGCGAAACGATTGACGAAGTCTATGAGACGATGGACGACTTGCGCGCGGTGGGGGTCGATATCGTTACGATTGGTCAGTATTTGCAGCCATCGGAGAAACATTTGTTAGTGGAAAAATTCTACACGCCGACAGAATTCCTTCGGATGCGCGGTGAGGGACTCAAACGCGGATTTGCTCATGTGGAAGCTGGTCCGATGGTTCGGAGTTCGTATCACGCGCATGAACAGGTGTTGCGGGCGGATGGCAAACCGCTGCAATCGCTTCAGGGCGAAGAACGTCAGACGCACTTGAACAATCAAGCGTCAGCCCAGGCGTCGCAAGCGTGAGGAGGTGTTCTGGTGGCCACGGCAGTTCAATGGATTCAACTTGGACATTTGCACTACGATGACGCGCTGGACATTCAACTCAAGCGGGCACAAGCGCTTCTCGAAGGTGAGGATGACCGCCAGACGGTTTATACGGTAGAGCATCCGCCGACTATCACCATTGGCCGAAATGGGAGTATGGAGAATGTGCTGGCGGACGAATCGTTTCTCAGCGAGCATGGGTTTACGATTCGAGAGGTAGATCGGGGTGGCGACGTCACATATCACGGGCCAGGGCAGTTGGTGGTCTATCCTGTGTTGCATTTGGCACCGTGGGGCAACGATGTGAAGCGGTACGTTCGCAATCTCGAAGAAGCGGTGATTCGCGCGTTGGCTGAGGTCGGCATCCAAGGGGCGCGAGATGAGGCGTATCCAGGTGTTTGGGTCGGTGACGCAAAGATCTGTGCCGTCGGTGCGCGGGTGAAAAAGCGTCATTCGGGTGAATTTGTTACGTATCACGGTATTGCGCTTAACGTGGATACGGACTTGAGTCATTTCCAGACGATTGTACCATGTGGCATCGCAGATAGAGATGTGACTTCCTTGTCGCGCGAATTAGGGCGGCCAGCAGATCTCCTTGATTGGGAGACGAGGCTGAAACGGGCGTTCTTTGACGTCTTTGAGTTTGAGGCGTAAGGTCGTGTGCACAATGGTGGACGGAACTGTAACGCACAGGAAGCGGCGTAGGCACACCGGATCAGACTCTGGTGTGCCTCTCTGTTTATGTTCGATAAACACGTGTTACTTACAAACCGCTGTGGGTAGACTGAGGATGTATCTTGTGATAGGAGTGTATCAGATTGAATCGAGATGTCGTAGAACACTTGTTTTTATCCCTTGTACAAATTGATAGCCATTCTCTCCACGAAGGGGCCATGGCCGAGCGCTGCCGAAAGGAACTGGTTGATTTGGGCTTTCACGTGGTGGAGGACGAAGCCGGAACGGCGCTCGGCGGGGAAACCGGGAACCTGATTGCCGTTTTACCTGGCTCGCCTGACCGACCGAAGGTCTTGTTGGCGGCCCACATGGATACGGTACAGCCCGGACAAGGCGTTCGCCCGCGCGTGGATGAAGCGGGTGTCGTATGGAGCGATGGAACGACAGTGCTTGGCGCGGACGACAAAGCGGGGATTACAGCGATTTTCACAGCACTGAGGGAAATTCGAGAACGTGGCATTGAACATGGGCAAATTCAAGTGGTCTTGACCATTGGTGAAGAAATTGGGTTGCAAGGTGCCAAACAGTTGTCTCGGGCGCATTTAGATGCGGATTTTGGGTTGTCGCTCGATTCCAGCGGGGAGATAGGGACCATCGCGATTGCTGGGCCTGGTCAGGCAAAATTTGAGGCTACGATTACGGGCGTGCGTGCGCATGCGGGCGTCGCCCCGGAAAAGGGGATTAGTGCCATCAAAGTAGCGGCTACAGCCGTTTCAAACATGCCGCACGGTCGGATTGACGATGAAACCACCGCGAACATTGGCAGTTTCGTCGGACAGGGACCAACGAATGTGGTGGCCGACAAAGTGACGATTGTGGGCGAGGCACGCAGTCGCAACCCGGAGAAATTATCCCGCGTGATGTCGCAAATTGAGTCGGCATTTGAGGAAGCGGCTAGAAGTGCAGGTGCACAAGTCGCATTTCAGCATCAGGTCATGTACGAAGGATTCGACTTTCCAGAAACGGCGCCATTGCGCCAACGTATCGAGCGCGCGATGGAGCTTGCGGGCTTTACGCCGAAGCCGGTAAAAGTGGGTGGAGGCAGCGACGCAAACGTGATACAGACGCTGGGCGTCCCGATTCTCAATATTGGGATTGGCTACGAAGATATTCACTCCACGAACGAACACATTGCACTACAGAACATCATCGACGCGGCGAAAGTAGCGGTACAGTTTTGTGCGCTCCCGTGATTGTCGTGGAATAGATAGGTAATCAAAACGACGGCGAAACATAGGATGCACTGTTCTGGAAAACACTACCCCCCGTAAATGAATTCCGCGGGGGGATGAAGGGTGCAGAAGACGACATCACTACGCACTACGCCTCGGCAAAAGACGATGGGTATGCCCGTTCAAGCTAAGGCGACGATGCGTCTGGCCGAGTTGATTTTGGTCGGCGTCGGCGGGATTATCGGGGCTGGGTTCTTTCTTGGTAGCGGTTTGCCAATCCGCACAGCAGGTCCTGCTGTAATGATTTCCTTTTTAATGGGTGGACTCATCACGGCTCAAGTCGTCGGTGCACTGTCGTCAGTTGCGATGGATCACCCAGTCGAAGGCGCCTTTAAAGTGTATGCCGACATGTACTTAGGCCGTTTCCTTGGGTACATGCAGGGATGGACGTATTATTTAACCAGCATCTTGACGATTGCGAGCGAGGCGGTGGCATCGGCCATTTTTGTTCGCGTCTGGTTGCCCGGCGCGCCACTGTGGGCGCTGTCCTCGGGCTTTGCGGCGATGATTATCCTGATGAATGCGTTTGGCGTTGCAAACTTTGGACGAATTGAATCGTTGATGAGTGTGATTAAGATTGCTGCGTTGGTCGGTTTCGCGGCGGTCATTCTCTTAATGCTGTTTGGTGTGCGGCCGCATACGCTCACAATTCCCGTGACGATGAGTACTGGTGGGGGTTTTTTCGCACATGGTGTGGGCGGCATCTTCCAATCAATGCTTATCGTCATTTTTTCGTTTGCTGGCATTGGCGTTTTCGCTACGGCGGCAGTTGAACTGAAGCATCCCAAGAAATTAGACACCGGTGCAATTGTGACAATCACGTGTTTGACGGTGTTGTATCTTTTGTCCATCGGAACGATGTTACTGGTCTTGCCTTATGAGCGGGTCAGCACGAATATTAGTCCATTTGTGCAGGCGCTACGGTATATTCACATGAACATCTTGGCGAATGTCTTGAATGCTGTGATTTTAGTTGCGGCCTTCAGCGTCATGGCTGGCGCTGTCTTCTCCGCCAACCAAATTTTGGCCAGTCTCGGTCAGAGTGGGGAAGCACCTCGATTGACCACGCGCACGAGTAAGCAGCGACATGTACAATACGGTGCTCTTTTGTTTACCGCGTTCGGCATTGCGATTTTTCTTACGCTCTCGTACGTGCTGCCGTCGAGCGTGTATAATTTCTTAGTGAGTGCGTCAAGTTTCTTGACCTTTTTTAATTACTTTATCATGTTGGCGACGTTTCTCGCGTGGCGGCGCCAAAGTAGACATAAACCCGTCTCGCGTTTGGCGTTTGGCCAACCAGTTGCGACGGTTTTGACGATGGCCGTGGTGGTGTTTCTCGCTGGTTATGCCTTGTTTCAGCGCGAACAACGACTTGGTTTTTATGCTTGTTTGGGGATGACCGCCTTCATTTCAATGGGTTACTTTTTTACCCACAAATTTCAGCGGCATCGTTTGGAACAAAACTGATGCGAGGAGTGTGTGTTTGTGACACAGCAAGAGCGCACGATACACGAAGAACATTTGTTCACCGGGCGGATGATTGAACTCAAAAAGTTGACCGTCGAGTTACCCAATGGTCGACAAAGCACACGTGAGGTTGTCGTGCACCCTGGGGCCGTCGCGATTCTCGCCGAGCCTGTACCGAATGAGGTGATTCTCGTTCGCCAATACCGCAAGGCGTGTGAGACGTCCTTGTGGGAAATTCCCGCTGGAAAATTGGAGCCAGGGGAGGAACCGATGGCCGCAGCTCGTCGTGAGTTGTCGGAGGAGACTGGCTACACGGCAGGTCGTTTGGAGAGAATTTATCAATTTTATACAAGTCCAGGTTTTGCAAATGAGAAATTGTACGTGTTTTACGCGAACGAACTTACAGCTGGAGAGGTTCATCTAGATGAGGATGAATTTGTAGAAACCCGACAATTCACGAGAGACGAGGCCACCGCGATGATGCAACGCGGCGAAATCGAGGACGCAAAGACCTTGGTTGCGCTCTTATGGTGGTGTCAGACACACCGGTGAACGAGGCCACGACTTTACACGAATATGACGCCGATTTTCACATCCATGTTGGCCGTGCGCTTGGCAAGCCCGTGAAAATTGCTGCAGGTGCTAGTTTGACGTTGGAGAATTTGCTCCATCATGCCGCATTCGTCAAAGGGCTCGACATCATCACAGTCATTGATGGCGTGTGTGACAACGTATTGGTTGAAGTAGACCGACTCACGCGGGTGGGCGAGCTCGCGTCCGTAGCCGGTGGTGGTTTGATGTATCGGGATCGGATGTTAGTGTTGCTCGGCGCTGAGGTGGAACTGGCAGGGCCCTCGGGAAACGCTGCTCATTTCGGGTGCTGGTTTGCGGATTACGAGCACGCGCGGGATTTTAATCAATGGTTAAAAACGGTGCAAAAGAATACACAGTTGTCTTCGCAGCGGGCGTGGACCGATGCGCTGACGCTGCAGACCGAAACTCATGCCCGCGAGGGCTTATTTATTGTCCACCACGCGTTTACGCCGTTCAAGGGATTACTTGGAAGTTGTGTTCGCCGCGTGGGGGACTTTCTCGATTTAGGGCGCGTGGATGCGTTGGAACTCGGATTGTCCTCGGATACGGAGATGGCCGACAGGTTGAGTGAATTGTCTCGTCTCACGTTTGTGACGAACTCTGATGCACATGGCGTCGCAAACATCGCCCGCGAATACAATCGGGTACAAATGGCCGCCTTGAACTTTCGCGAAGTTGCAAAAGTACTCAACCGCGTGGATGGTCGAGGCATTGCGGCGAATTACGGGTTGCATCCAGAGCAGGGAAAATATTATCGGACTCGCTGTCGCGCGTGTGACGAGTTCGTGCAGGCAGGCGGGTGTCGGTGTGGTACCACTTTGCATCATGTGTATGGCGTCAAGGATAGACTGGAAGACATTTGTGATTTACCGGATGCGGTGCACCCAGCACACCGCCCACCGTACTTTCACCACATCCCGTTGCTCGACATCCCTGGTTTGGGCCCCGGCGCCTACCGCAAACTGTTGGCTGCCTATGGGACAGAGTTGGCCGTCCGGCGCACGGCGGACGAATCGGGGTTGGTTGACGTCGTTGGGGAACGGCTGGGGCGCTCGATTGCCAGAGCACTAAACGGGGATATCCACTGGGAAGTGGGGGGCGCAGGGACGTACGGCAAGGTGATTTTATAGTCTACTTGGACAAAGTGGCTCATAGATTTTGAATGAGAGACTTTGTTCGGGAGGGACATTCATTGAAGCCTCGTATCGCAGCAGTGATTACACCCTATATTCACTCGTCCATCCGCTGGCATAGCTTGCTCCAGTACGTTCGGAGCAAAGTCTCACGGCACCTGCACTTGTGGACCTTTCTCGCGGGTGTGACGGTTTGTGGCCTCGTCTTTGGTGCAATTGTGGCTGGGCAACTTGGGCAGACGGACAGGTTGGTACTCGGCAATGCGCTTTCGCACTTGTTTGTCGCCATCAAACAAAACCAACTTGCATCTGGAACCCAGTTGTTCACACAGCGACTGATTGCCGATAGTCAGTTACTAGCACTCATCTGGCTGTTTGGGGTGTCGGTGATTGGCATTCCATTTGTCATCGCGGCTATCTTTCTACGCGCGTTTACCGTTGGTTTTGCGATTGGTTACACGAGTTTGCAATTTGGCTGGAAAGGGTTTTTACTGTCTGGCACAGGTATATTTTTGCATCAACTGGTGATGTTTTTGACTTTGTTCGTGGCGGCCGTCACGGCGATTCGATTTTCGCAGCAAGTGCTGCTTCGGTCGCTACCAGTATCCAAACTTACGCTGCATTTGATGAAATACACGGGTACATTCGTGTTGTGTGGCGGGGGATTGATGCTTGGCGCTTTTATTCAAGCGTTTGTCGTGCCACACTTGTTGACGAGCATCCTCGTGTAAGGAGCATACCAAGGAGTATACCCATGAGACAATTTACGCATCGCAATGAATCGTTTACTTGTGCCAACTGCGGGTTTTCTGTGGAACCTAGTGAGCGTAGTTGCCGCAATCACTGCCCGCGCTGCCTCTATTCTGTGCATCTGGATATTCACCCAGGTGACAGAGCGGCGAATTGCAACGGGTTGATGAAACCCGTGCGGGTTGAATATCACAGTAAAAAAGGGTACCAATTGGTTCACCGTTGTCTGAAGTGTGGACACGTGTCGAAAAATATTGTCCAACAGGATGTACTTGTGCAACCGGACGACAGAGAGGCAATTCTTCGGCTGATGTCACATCCAGAGGACTAAAGTTGCGAGTTGAGGTGACGGGTATGGCAGGGTTTATATCGTTTCTTCGGACACTCGTGGTCAGCTTTGTGATTGCGGCCATCATGGTTTTACTCCTACGTGCGGAGACCTTTTTTCGATCCCGTCCGTTTACACAAGCCCCAACACCTCCTTACGTTTCAGTGTTGACGCAGATGCCCTCGCAATCGACCGCTCCGTGGCGGGTGTGGGTGGCTGATGTGCTGTCCGCTATCCGCCTTGGCGATGGGTGGGCGTAGAGGAACTTCATGGTGGCGTCGGATTTAGTCATTTCCTGTCGAAACGAGGGAAGGACTTTCGATGGCTTGCGTGGAATACACTACAAGACATTTCGGGAGTCGGATAGGCTAAAGGAGTTTCGCCATGGACGAATGGATACAACGCTTTGTAGAGTACTTGACGGTGGAGAGAGGACTATCCCCCAATACCCTCGAGTCGTACGAACGAGACCTACATACATTTCAGTCGTACCTGGCCAAGCGTGGGTCGTGTGTGATTCAAGAGATACAACAGCATCACATCGCTGCCTATTTAGGCTACTTGCATGAGGCAGGAAGGGCGAACGCCACCATCTCGCGGAACCTTGCGAGCATTCGCTCTTTTTTTCATTTTTTGGTGCGAGAGGATTTTATACTGCAGGATCCGACGATTCACGTGGATACGCCAAAGATAGAGAAGAAGCTACCCCGTGTGCTCACGCCGGAGGAAATTGAACGCTTGTTGCGTGCCCCAGATCAATCGACCCCCTCGGGGATGCGCGATTATGCGATGCTGGAATTGCTTTATGCTACGGGTATTCGGGTGAGTGAACTCGTCTCCTTGAAGGCGACAGACGTTCATTTGAGTAGTGGGTTTTTGCGATGTATGGGAAAGGGTGGAAAGGAAAGAATTATTCCTATTGGGGAATATGCGGTGCAGGCATTGGACAACTACCTGCAGCAAGCGCGTCCACACCTTGTTCGCAAGACGAAGGACGACGCGTTGTTCCTCAACCATCATGGTACACAGATGTCACGCCAGGGGTTTTGGAAAATCCTAAAGAAATATGCACAGGAAGCAGGAATTCTGAAAGACATAACGCCGCATACGCTGCGCCATTCGTTTGCGACCCATTTGCTGGAGCGGGGTGCCGATTTGCGCGCGGTACAAGAAATGCTGGGGCATGCGGATATTTCAACCACGCAGATTTACACACACGTCACGAAGGGGCGGCTCAAAGAAATCTACGCCGCTGCGCACCCGAGGTCTTAGTGGTGCAGATGGCCTGACGTGGTGAGTGATATGTTTTGGTCGATTGGGTTGATGAATCTGGTTTTTCGGAGTGAATGGAATGACAGACAAGCGACGTTTGATATGGATAGTGCTCGACAGTTGCGGTATTGGTGCGGCGAAAGATGCAGCGAAGTACGGAGAGCCAGATGCAGAAAGCAATACGTTTTTGCACGTGGCTGAGGCCGTGGGTGGGCTGCGTGCCCCGAATCTAGCCAAGTTGGGCTTGTCCCGAATAGTGAGTATCCCTGGTGTCGACTCGAGTCACGCGGTCGGTGCATATGGAAAAATGCAGGAACAGTCGCATGGTAAAGATACGACCAACGGTCATTGGGAATTTGTTGGCGTGATTTTGGACAAGCCAATGCCGACCTATCCGCATGGCTTTCCAAAGGAGATTATTGAGCCGTTCGAAAAGTATGTCGGCAAGCAGGTGCTCGCGAATAAACCTGCTTCTGGCACGGTCGTCATTGAAGAATATGGGGAAGAGCATCTCGCCACGGGACGCCCCATTGTTTATACCTCTGCGGACAGCGTGTTCCAGATTGCTGCTCACGAGGATGTTGTACCAGTGGATACGCTGTATGACTGGTGCAGCTATGCCCGTTCGATTTTGACGGGAGAACATGCGGTTGGTCGAGTCATCGCTCGTCCATTTCGCGGGAAACCCGGAAATTTTGAGCGGACGGACCGGCGTCGTGATTTTTCGCTGACGTTTGGCGACACCGTGTTGAATGCGCTGCAAGATGCCCAGATACCTGTTATCGGGATTGGGAAAATCGGGGATATTTACGGTGGCTCTGGCATTGATGAGGCGATTCACACACACGACAATACCAATGGCATGGAAGTTCTCATGAAATATATGGAAAACGTTCAGCGCGGGTTGCTTTACGCCAATTTGGTAGACTTTGATTCTAAGTACGGACATCGCAATGATCCAGAGGGGTTTGCGCGCGCCATTGAGGTGTTTGACGAACAGCTTGGCGCGTTGCTTCCGAAGCTTCGCCAAGACGATGTGCTCTGTATTACGGCAGATCACGGTTGTGACCCGACTGTGCCTGGCACGGATCACACGCGCGAATATGTACCACTACTATTTTTCCGGCCGGGTATGAACCGGGCTGTCGATTTGGGTGTGCGTGAGACGTTTGCTGATCTTGGTGCAACGGTAGCCGATTACTTTGGTGTTCAAAATCCACGTGCAGGAACGAGTTTTTGGTCGGCATTGGCTTCTGAGTAAGTTCGTCGACGTAACAGGAGAGTGCGTCTGATGTATTGCGAATTCGCGATACATCAGGCGTGCTTTTATATTTTGTCATGGCTGAGCGCACAATAACTTCGGATTATCCAACTGCGTAGATTCAATCCGAGGAGGGTTAGCCATGCATCACTGGAAACAAAGCGTTACCGCTGCGGCCGTGTGTGCCATTGTGCTAGGTGCAAGTATCGCCGAACAACCGGCCGCGTCGGCTGCCGTCAATCAACCGACGACGCCCGGCAGTTTGACAAGACTCGTTCCCATCAATAGTACCTCCCCTAGCAGTATGACAACGATTCCTGACCTTGCGAAACACGCCCGCTCTGCCGTCATCTTGGATGCCACAACTGGCAAAGTGCTGTACTCGAAAGATGCGCATGAAAAGCTTCCCATGGCTAGTATTACAAAAATTATGACGATGCTGCTGATTGTGGAAGCGATTGACTCTGGGCGGATTAAATGGACAGACCAGGTGAAGACCAGTGAATATGCGGCGAGTATGGGCGGATCGCAAATCTTCTTGGAACCTGGGGAAACCATGACCGTTCGAGACATGCTCAAGGGTATCGCAGTTGCGTCGGCAAATGACGCATGTGTCGCTATGGCGGAACACTTGGATGGCAGTGAGGAATCGTTTGTCGCCCGCATGAATCAGCGGGCAAAGCAATTGGGCATGGATGATACACACTTTGCGAATTGTAATGGCCTTCCGGCGGACAACCATTTTTCCAGTGCCCACGACATCGCCATCATGTCGCAAGCGCTATTACAACATCCGGAGATTACTAAATTCACATCCATTTACAGCGATTACTTGCGCAAGGGATCAGACCATCCATTGTGGCTGGTGAATACCAACAAATTGGTGCGGTTTTATGACGGCGTAGATGGTTTGAAGACCGGATTTACACAAGAGGCCAAATACTGTCTGTCTGCGACCGCAAAGAAGGAAGGCTTCCGTGTGATTGCCGTGGTGATGGGCGAGCCAAAACCTCAGGTACGCAACGCGGAAGTGACGGGCATGCTGAATTGGGCTTTTGCGAATTATACATCGAAAGTGTTGTACCCGGCAGGACAGGTCATTGGTCAAGCGAAGGTGGTCAAAGGCGTGAAGGACAAGGTGGACGCAGTGATAGCGACACCTGTTGGGCTTTTGACGAAGCGTGGTCAATCGGGCAAGTATCAAACCAACGTGGTCATGGACAAGGTCAAGGCACCGATTGCAAAAGGACAAAAGGTTGGAGAACTACAGGTCGTCTATCAAGGACGTACGGTTTCAACTGTACCGCTGTTGGCGAAGGATTCAGTCAAGCGAGCGAACTTTATTCAAGGATTTGGAAAAACAGTGAAAAAGATTGTGACCTTTGGCGCAGCGGACTAGCTTGCAATCCATTGTCTGACGACGGCCGCTCGACTCGAATCGACAGCGTGTCGAGCGGCGCAAGATGAGGTAGAAAAATCTCATTCACGCGGAAATATTTCGATTTTTGGGCGGTTTATCTTCGGAGATGACCTTTTCAGCTTCCGCGATGCATTCCGTTAGCACATCCTGTTCTCGGCCCGACAGCAACCAGCATTGTCGTCTTACGTCTTGAAATTCGTACCACAAAGATGATGGTTGCTGCGAGGGGACGAGGCGTCTACCGCGCTCGATTTCTCGTTGCGCAAACTCAATAGATCCGTTGTGTAAATAGACCTTCGCACGCAGCAAACGCAGTTGTGCTTCAATGTGTTGGTCGACGTGATTGCGGCGTAATGCCATGTCGGATGTGGTCAACAAGCTGTCGAAATCCTTGAGTTCCCAATAAATTAAAGTGAGCTCAGAAAGAATGGCGACCATCATCCAATCCTCTTTATCGGGCACGGTGTCACGAAGGGAAAGCATGTACGCGAGTGCCTCTTCATGGCGGCCAGCCACTCGAAGAATGATGCCCCGGTTGATGCGGCATCGCATTGCGCCTTTGCGATTGTCAGCTGTCCCGTTGATGGTAATGGCGCTGTCGTTGTAGGCGAGTGCTAAATCGAACTCCCCGACTTGCATGCAGGCACACGATAATCCTTGATAAATTTTCGCAGTGTCGAAATTTCCACCGAATCGATTTACGAACTGAAGGGTTTGTTCGTACGTTTGCCGCGCGCGTTGCCAATTTCCTTCGTCCAGGTAAATCCTCGCTAGATTGGCGTAGATTTTTACAGCCACAGGCATCTGGATGTCCGGGTTTTGCTCGAGCAATTCAGCCGCGCGCTGCCAGTACATCCGCGCCACTCTATCCCGCTTCAGTCGGCGCAGGACGGTGCCAATGTGATAGTAGCCATGCACAGTGATGGAAATGTCGTTCTTTTCGTAGCCAATTTGAATGACCGATTCGTACATGGCGCACGCCTCTTCAAGCTGTCCGAGATGAAGATAGCAGTTCGCCATCTCATTGTAGATAACTTCTGCCTTGAACTGGGGCGACAACGGCCAAGACAGCGTCTTCAGCAATTTGATGGCGTCTTCATAGAAGCCGCGCTCGATAAAACTTCGTGCTGCGCGATAGTTCTGCAATTCATCCGATTTATCCAATAAATCAGATTCAAAATAAGATAGGTCTACGTTCAATCGACCGGCAATGTGCTGTAGCAGCGCCGCGGAAGGAGTCGCTCTGTCTGATTCGATTTGACTAATCATGCTCGCCGTGACAATCCCATCCGCGAGGGCCTGTTGCGTTAACTTCTGTTTTCTGCGAAGAGTGCGAATCTTTTTTCCGAGCGTATCCATAAGAGCCCCCCAACAGACTTTTACGTTATTGTACTATAATCTGTAAACAAATTGAAACGGGTGATTTGTCGAATTTGGTAGAAACGGTTCTAGTTTTGTCAGGGTGCAGGAAATTTGTTGGTGAAACGCTAATTGTTTCAGCCAAGAGCCGTAAAGAGAAGGGAGATAACTACGGTGCCAGTCAATTCGCGATACGAAAATGGTGTACTTGTGATTCGCTTACAAGGAGAGCTTGATCATCATGCAGTGGAGAAGATAAGAGATGACATCGAGGCACAACTCGCAAAGACCGATTACCAGGGCTTAGTGATGTCGTTCCGCAATATTGAGTTTATGGACAGTTCCGGACTGGGGCTGATACTGGGGCGGTTTCGCAGCATCTCGCAACATGGTGGCCAGATGGCGCTGTGTGAAGTCGGTCCGTCGCTGAAAAAGTTGTTCGAGATGTCTGGATTGTTAAAAGTACTGCCATTATATGAAGCAGAAGATCTCGCTGTAAAGGCAGTCAAAGGAGCGTGAAGGATGTGGAGCGCATCGCGAGCCAAGTGCAAGTGAACAATTACTTGCGGCTGCAGTTCCCTAGCCGTTCGGAAAATGAATCCCTCGCCCGCGTGGCTGTGGCATCATTTGTCGCGCAACTCGATCCGACGATGGAAGAGTTGACGGAACTGAAGACCGCCGTCTCTGAGGCAGTCACCAATGCCATTATTCACGGATATGAAGACCGTGATGGGGAAGTGCGAATTGAGTGTGCGTTGACGGACAACACGGTGACCATCGTGATTGAGGATGAGGGTGTCGGTATTCCAGATGTGGAAGAGGCACGCCAACCGATGTACACGTCTCGCCCAGAACTAGAGCGCTCTGGGATGGGTATGACGATTATGGAGAGCTTTGTCGATTCCTTGGAAGTTGAGTCAATGATTGGACGCGGTACACGCGTTACGATGATAAAGACGTTTGGTGCAGACCGCGTCCAAATGTAGTGGGGGGTCTCGTCGAATGGATCACGCAAAAGAGACTTCCGCGAAAAATAAAAAGTTGACCGATGACGAGGTGCGTTCGCTGATTGAGGCCAGTCACGCGGGTGATCAGGGCGCCCGTGACAAGTTGGTCATACATAACCAGCGGTTGGTTTGGGCTGTCGTGCAGCGGTTTCTTGGACGAGGCTACGATGCGGATGACTTGTTTCAGATTGGCTGTATTGGTCTCATGAAAGCTGTCGATAAGTTCGATTTGTCTTATGATGTCAAGTTCTCGACATATGCGGTGCCGATGATCATCGGTGAAATTCAACGGTTTTTGCGCGACGACAGCACTGTAAAAGTGAGTCGGAGTCTGAAGGAGACGGCCAAACAAATCCGGCACGTGCGCGATAATCTCGCAAAGGAACTCGGGCGACAACCCCACATTACCGAAGTGGCTGAGGCAATGGGCATGGAACCTTCCGAAATCGTGTTCGCGCAAGAAGCATTGCGTGCCCCTACGTCTATCCACGAGACCGTGTATGAAAATGATGGAGATCCTATTTATTTGATGGATCAAATCGCCGATGAAGAAACGCAGGGGCGTTTTGACAAGATTGAACTTCACGAAATTATCGGGCGCCTACCTGAGCGTGAGCGGTACATTGTTTATATGCGGTTTTTTAAAGATAAGACGCAGAGCGACGTAGCCCGTGTATTGGGCATTTCGCAAGTCCAAGTCTCACGGCTTGAAAAGAAAATTTTACAACAAATCAAGGAGCAACTCGAGTGATGTTCGCCTGACATACGTGAGAACTCCCTACACCAGTTTCGGGGCCTGCTTGAATGGCGTCACATTTTTGTGCGCCAATCGGGCAGGCTTTTTGTCGTCTTGTAGGTGGTGTCGGCGTAGTCGCGGCCGATTTGGGCACAATACCGCAGAGAAGTTTCGATTACGCAGGGGGGCATAGTTGATGAGTGTAACCAAGGCTCAACGAGACAACTATCAACAGTTGGTCAAAAAACACCGTCCTGCCCGAACGATTGTCAAGAACACCATTCGTGCATTTATCGTCGGCGGATTGATCTGTGAGATTGGACAAGTCATCCAAACCTTGTTTATCCGCTATGGACATTTCAAGCCGACGGAGGCAGGGAATCCCACTGTGGCGGTACTGATCTTTTTGTCAGCCGTGTTGACCGCCTGTGGGGTATACGACCGGTTTGCACAGTGGGCGGGTGCTGGGTCCGCTGTTCCGGTGACGGGATTTGCCAACACCATCACGTCCGCTGCGATGGAGCATCGCAGTGAGGGATGGATTGCTGGCGTCGGTGGAAACATGTTTAAAATCGCTGGACCAGTCATTGTGTTTGGCGTGGTGAGCGCGTTTTTCGTGGCACTCATCCGCTATATTGTCACACATTTGTAAGCAGGGGGGCCTCGAATGACGAGAATTGGTCGACAAACTTGGGATTTCAGCCGTGGAACAGGCGTCTATGTTGGAGGCGTCGGAACCGTTGCAGGGCAGCTCGAGAGTGCGGGGCCGTTAGGCACAAATTTTGATTTTCACTTGGAAAATGACCGTGTGGACGGTGACACATGGGAGCATTCGGAACAGTCGATGTTTGGGAAAGCGGCCCAAATTGCCCTTGAAAATGCGCGAGTTGCTTCGGAGGAATTGGACGTGCTTGTGGGCGCAGATCTGAATGCGCAGTTGACGGGTTTTTATTTGGGTTTGCGCGCGCATCCTGTGCCAGCGCTTGGCGTCTACAGCGCATGTGCGTCCATTTGTGAGGGATTGGCCATTGCTAGCTTGATTATCCATTCGCAGCATGGGGAACGAGCGATGGTCGGAACATCGAGTCATACGAGTACCGCTGAACGTCAATTTCGTTACCCGACAGAATATGGCGCCCAGAAGCCGCCAACGGCACAGAGAACCGTCACTGGTTCAGGCGTCGCTGTGTTGACGAACCAACCAAGTGCAATCCAGATTACTCACGCGACGATTGGCAAAGTGTTAGATTACGGTATCAAAAGCCCGTGGGAGATGGGCGCCGCGATGGCACCCGCGGCCGCAGACACCATCGCGGCGCATCTGGCAGATACCGGGCGCAAGTTGACGGACTACGATTGCGTTGCAACGGGTGATTTAGGGCATATTGGGCACAAATTGGTCAAGGAATTGTTACACGAAAAAGGCTTAACGGACACCGGGCACCTTACGGACTGTGGGATGCTCATTTATGATTCATCGCAACCTGAAGTGTTCTCTGGGGGTAGTGGAGGTGCGTGTTGCTCGCTGGTCACCTTTGGCCACCTGTTAAAGGAGATGTTGGCGGGCCGTTATCAGCGCATTCTCGTCAGTGCTACAGGCGCCTTGCTTTCTACCGTGAGTACACAGCAAAAAGATTCGATTCCTGGCGTTTCGCACGCGATTGTCTTTGAACGAAAGGACGGAATGTAAAATGCCAACATGGAGTACATTCGTTTGGGCCTTTCTCGTCGGCGGAGGAATCTGCGCAATTGGCCAATTGCTGCTCGATTTCTCCAAACTTACGCCAGGCCATGTCATGGCGATGTTGGTGGTCGCGGGTGCCATTCTCGATGGCATTGGCGTTTATGATCCACTGGTGAAGCTGGCGGGTGCTGGAGCCAGCGTGCCAATCACCAGTTTTGGGAATGCTTTGGTACACGGCGCGCTACAGGAGGCACATCTGCATGGGCTGGTGGGTATTATCACGGGTATATTTGAAGTGACGAGCGCCGGGATTTCGGCGGCCATCGTATTTGGCTTCCTGGCGGCTGCGGTTGCCAAACCAAAAGGATGATGAATGTGCGGATGCACAGGCGCAGGCTGCTGCCAGAAGCGACTCGGCGCGTCATTGTGGTCACTGACGGTGACCACATGGCGTTTCGTGCGCTGCGTGTCGCCGCACGCCGCACGGGCTGCCGATTAATTTCGAGAAGCGCGGGAAATCCAACGCCCTTGTCCGCGATTGAATTGGTGCAATTGATTCGCAAAACGCCTTATGACCCGGTCGTTGTCATGCTCGATGACAACGGAGATGGCAATGAGGCCGGAGGAGAACAGGCGTTGAGTGTACTGCTAAACCATCCAGACATCCGAGTGATAGCGACGCTTGCGGTCGCCTCAAATACCAATCGGGTACAAGGCGTAGCGATTGATTTTAGCATTGATGCCAGTGGGAACCGGGTTGAGACGGCAGTGGATAAAGACGGGGTACCCTGTCCCAGTTATCTGATTCACGGCGACACAGTCGATATTTTGCGCCGTGTTGACGCACCCCTTGTCATCGGCATTGGCGATATTGGGAAAATGAATGGGAAGGACGCACCAGAGCGAGGCGCGCCCGTGACGACCGCCGCACTGGAATGGATTCTCCTGAGCTCAAAATCGTCCACGGCGGGTGCCCACAACGTGACATCCGCGGTAGCATATCGTGAAGGGAGAAACAAGCGGAGGTGATTACGTGCGTTTCCTGTTATTTTTACCACAACTGTTCCGCTTTTTCGGGATGTTTCAGACGTTTATTGGTGTCGTGCGACCAGCCTGGCCGTTTTTATCCCGCTTTTGGCAGCGGACACCGGCATTATCGGTTGGCTAATGGGACAGTTCATTTCGCCTCAGTTGTCGCGCTTTTGTATCCGTCCTGGGTCACCTGTATTGTATACTAGGGACAAATCACACCGAGACGGGAATGAGCCACTATTTCTATCATCTACTCAGAGCCGGGGACGGTACATGCCCGGATTGATGTTGTACAAAAAAACCAACTTCGCATGATGCGGTTTGGCGGGCGAGGCGGCTGGCAAGGTGCAGTCGACGAAGCTCGGCCAGACCGACCGGTTTTTCCGTACCAACGCGCATTTTCTAGTTTAGTCTGGACGTTGCCAATGGTTCAGTCTTTCTTGTCTATTGGCGTTGGCACCGGGACGGCGTTAAACTCCGTTCGCCGGCACCACGAAACTGCAGAGCTATATGGCGTTGAGATTGACGAGGCAGTTCTCAACGTCGCGATTCACTATTTTCATGCCCCGAATCACCGCGAGGCAACCTACTATGTGGGAGATGGATTTGCGTACATTCGAGCAGAGCTCCCGTTTTTGTATGATCTCATCTTTGTCGACGCCTACATGCGAAACGCCATTTATCAGCCCGCGCTTGACCCAAACTCGCTAGCGCCACTAAAGGCGAAACTGATGCCTGGCGGGGTTATTGCGTACAACCTGATAACATCAAATTTGCAATCCGGCGCGATAGGTGCGTTTATTCAAGCTGCGAAGTCCCAGTTTACCTTTGTGCTAGACCTGCCTGTCGGTATCCCGTTTAGTGATCAAAACCGTTTCGTAGTATTCACGGATGACGCACAAGTGGTCAAACAGTGGCGTAGCCAATTGGGACGAGCCCCCATGCTATTGTGGTACGAACGGTTCACGTGGCCATCGCGCTTGCGGCGAATCTAAGGGCGCTTATGTTATAATGAGCCCTAACGCATTGCGAGTGTTGAGGAGGCACGGGTTTTGATTTTTTCCAATTTGTCATCACCGTTTTACATCCTTACAATATTTATTGTGTTATTTAGCCTCGTCATTCACGAATTTGCACACGCGCTAGTCGCAGACTGGCTGGGAGATAAAACGCCGCGCAGGAATGGTCGATTGACCCTCAATCCCCTAGCGCACCTCGAACTGTTAGGCATTATCATGATATTGTTCGCACCTGTTGGCTGGGCGCGTCCCGTACCGATTAACATGAGCAATTTTAAGCGGCCGCGCTTGTCGATGATTTTAGCGGTCGCTGCCGGGCCTGTAGCCAATCTCATATTGGCGATGCTCGCTTACATCGTGATAGCTGTAGGGAACCTCAGCGTCACCGATTGGCTGACGTCCATTCTGTACCGGATTGCGGAAGTCAATGTGGCGTTATTCGCGTTTAATATCATTCCGCTGCCGCCACTCGATGGTTCGCAAATCCTGCGCAATTTATTGCCTTTAAAGCAAGCTATTACATATAGTCGACTCGATGTCTACGGACCATTTATCATCCTATTTTTGTTTATCATTCCGTACTTCAATACATGGGTGTTTTCTCCGTTCGTCTATTGGCTCAATGGGCTGATTGGCTCCTTGTTTGTCTAATGTACATCGCGTCGAATTCGTGATGAAGATTTTCCGGAGAGGCGTGCGACAGACATGTCATACGAGGTAAAACTCGCTTTATTCGAGGGACCGCTGGATTTGCTAATGCACCTTATCCGCAAAAATGAAGTCGATATCTACGACATTCCAATTGCGGATATTACAGATCAGTACTTAGGCTATTTGCGGGCGATGGAGGAGTGGTCCCTCGAAATCGCCAGTGAGTTTGTAGTGATGGCTGCGACACTGTTGGCGATTAAGTCGAGAATGCTTCTGCCTCGGACGCGTTTTGCTGGCTCCGAGGAGGACGAGGAAGACCCCCGGGCACCTTTGGTCGAACAATTAATTGAATATCAGCGCTGTAAGTGGGCCGCGCTTCAGTTATCTGACATGGCGACCGCACAAGCACAGGTGTATTCTCGTTTGCCTATGGACCTTTCCGCGTACAAGAGCAAGGATGCGCCAGAGTTGACAGGGGTCACGTTGTGGGACTTAGTGGACGCATTTCGCAAGTTGTATATGAGGATGCCGAAGGCGGAACGCGTAGCGGAAATTCGCGGACACGTCGAACGCGTAGAGGATCTCATGGGGCATATCGTCGAGCGCTTACAGCGTTATCAGCGCATCGAATTTTCGCAGCTCATGGATTTTGTCCACAATCGACACACGTTGGTCACGGCGTTTCTTGCGATTTTAGAGCTCATTAAGGACGGCGCGCTCCGCTATCTGCAGGAAGAAGCGTTTGGTCCACTTGAACTGATTTGGATAGGAGAGACGAATCCCGATGCAACGGTTGTCAGCGGTTGAGGCGATTTTGTTTGCCTCTGGAAGTGATGGTTTAGAGACCGGTGATATCGCGCATATTCTCGAGTGCTCTAAGGAAGAGGCGCGTTTGTTGTGCGAGCAGTTGCGCAGTGCCTTGGAAGAAAGAGGCGCCGGTATTATGCTTCAGGAGGTTGCTGACACGTGGCAGCTTACAACCAGACCGGAATATGCGCCCTATCTGAAACGTATGGCGCAGGCGCCGATGCAGTCGAGTTTATCTGCTGCGGCACTTGAGGTCCTTGCCATTGTGTCGTATAAACAACCGATTACCCGAGCCGAGATTGACGAGATTCGCGGCGTTCAATCTGAACGGGCGCTCGCCACGCTCGTCCATCGTCAGTTGATTCGGGAAGTCGGTCGTCAGGATGCACCAGGCAGACCGATTTTATTTGGCACCACAGATCAATTTTTGCGCCACTTTGGACTAAAGTCCCTAGCGGAATTGCCTCCGTTGCCACCCCCGCCGACAGAACAAGATATCTCTTTGTTCGCGTTGCCTTCGGAAATCGCGCGAGACTGAAGCTGTGTGCATAGGAGACCGCCAGATCACACATAATGTCATCGACGTGAAAAGGTGGCATCGAGATGATTTGGCTTTGTATAGTCTTGGCAGTTCTCATATGCCTCGCCATGTTGTTGCTACTTCCCGTGGAGATTCGCATTCATTATGAACACTTACAGGAGGATGACCGGGGGACTCTGGAAATCCGTTATCTGTTTGGGTTGGTGCACTTAAAGCGAGAATTGACGAAGATGAAGGTGGGAATCACCGACGAAGGGCCTACAGTAGGTGCAAATACGGAATCGGACAAGCACGCGTCGAAACGCATGCTTTCCGCAGCAGAACTACCCGACGTTTTCCGGGACCTTCGTTCGATTTGGAATTTCCGGCGCACCGCCGGGCGCATTCTCGGCCGTTTTGGGCGCCATCTGCACGTACAAGTCATCACACTTGAGGCCAACGTCGGATTCACAGACGCCGTGCTGACGGGAACTTCAATTGGCTTTTTGTACATGGTTGTTGAAATGGTATTTGGCTGCGTATCGCAGTATTGTAGACTTCATCAAGTCCCAACGGTTGCCATTCATCCGGTGTTTAATCAGTCCGTCTTGCAGGTGCGAACACAAAGCATAATGAAGGTGCGCTTGGGTTACGCTATCAGCGCAGGCATCAGGCTTCTCGTAGCCTGGAAAAGGAGGACGTAACGTTGGATCATCCAATTCAAGGCCTTATGCAAACCGCGATGTCGAACATACGTGAAATGGTTGATGTGAATACCATTATTGGCGATCCCGTCGAGACCCCGGATGGAACCGTCATCCTCCCAGTTTCCAAAGTGGGATTTGGCTTTGCCGCTGGCGGTAGTGAGTTTAGTCCTGGACCATCGCAGGGAAGTGGTGGCGCGGACGGTGAACATCCGTTCGGCGGCGGATCCGGCGGCGGCGTCTCCATCACGCCAATTGGCTTTCTCATCGTTCACGGGAATAACGTCCGGCTGTTGTCCACGGACAATCAAAATCAATTGTACGATAGGCTCATCGATATGGCGCCATCGGTGATGGAGCGCATTCAATCGTTTATGCAGCCCAAAGGTAAAATGGGCGGGCAACAGATGGGTCAAACGCCACCGGTGGTGTAAGGCGTCTTCGGAAAAAAGAACAGGTTTTAGAACGCGCACGGCTGGCATACCCATGGACAAGGAAGGTTTGTCCGTTTGGGGGTGTGACCAGCCGTGATAGATTTTATCTGGCTTGTATTGTTTTTGGCAGGGATTGTAACGGCCATGTTCACCGGGAACATGAGCAAGGTCGCCGACGCCATCATCCATGGGTCCGAACGCGGTGTAACGCTGTCGATTGGCTTGATTAGCGTCATTGCGTTGTGGTTAGGGTTGATGAACATCGCCGAAAAGGCAGGTGCCATCGCATGGCTATCGAGGCTTTTACGTCCGATTGCGCGGCGGTTGTTTCCGTCTGTTCCAATCGAGCACCCTGCAATGGGTGCCATCCTCGCAAATATGAGCGCCAATCTACTGGGGATTGGCAATGCCGCAACGCCACTCGGTCTGAAAGCGATGCATGAACTTCAAACCTTAAATGAAGACAAAGAGACGGCCAGTGATGCGATGTGCACGCTTTTAGCCATCAATACGGCAAGTATTACGCTCATTCCTACAACTGTGATTGCGATTCGCATGCAGTATCATTCCCATGAACCGACGGCTGTTGTCGGAACGACACTCCTTGCGTCAGCCATTGGCACCGCTTTTGCCATTGTCCTTGATAGGGTCTTTCGCAAGTTGAGTCGCCGGCGGAGGGCTGCCTAATGCAGACCATGATGAGCGCAGTTAGCGAATGGCTGTTGCCGTTGATTGTCGGCTCTATCCTCCTGTTTGGATTTATCAAACGGGTACCGATTTATAACACATTTGTCGATGGCGCGAAAGGTGGATTTGCAACTTCCATTAAACTGATTCCACATCTCATTGCAATGGTTGTGGCTGTGGCGGTATTTGACGCATCGGGCGCTATGAACATTCTCGTCAAGTGGCTTGAGCCGTGCTTAACGTGGTTGCATATTCCGCCGGAGGTCGCTCCGATGGCACTTTTGCGGCCCATCAGCGGACAAGGGTCGCTGGCATTTATGATTAATATCTTTGAGCAACCAGACAAGGGGCCCGATTCGTGGTTGGGTATGCTGGCGTCGACCATGCAAGCATCCTCAGATACGACACTGTATATCCTCACTGTGTATTTTGGCAGTGTCGGCATCCGTAGATTCCGGTATGCGATGGGCGTCGGTTTGTTAAGTGATTTTGTCAGCGTCCTGGCATCAGTCTTCGCTGTGTCCTTGTTGTCTGGTATGATACACTTCTAGGACTGTATTGTACCTGAGCAGGAGATGAAGCATGGAACGTTTACAAAAAGTATTGGCGCACGCAGGGGTGGCTTCACGACGAAAGTGTGAACAGCTGATTGCTGAGGGGCGCGTGACCGTGGATGGGCAGACGATTACCGAAATGGGCTATCTGGTCGATGCAGAGAAACAGACCATCGCGGTTGACGGCAAGCCGGTCGCGGCAGAACGAAAAGTCATCCTTTTGTTGAATAAACCGACTGCTTATATGACAACTGTGTCCGACCCAGAGGGAAGAAGAACGGTGATGAGCCTTCTTCCACAAGTCGCTGAGCGGCTATATCCTGTCGGCCGCTTAGATTACGACACGAGTGGTTTATTGCTATTCACGAACGATGGGGCATTGACAGAACGCCTGTTGCATCCGTCACGCGATATCGAGAAGGTCTACCGCGTGACGGTCGAGGGGAAAGTCGACAAAGAAGCTCGGCAGCGCTTGGCTGAAGGGATTGAATTGGAAGATGGACTCACGGCGCCCGCACAAGTCGAAATGCTGCGGCAGGGTGACGAGTCAGTTGTGCAAATCGCGATTCATGAGGGTCGCAATCGGCAGGTGCGACGCATGTTTGAAGCGCTTGGCTTGCCCGTGAAACGACTCAAGCGCATCGCTTTTGGGCCGATTGCGCTTGGTCATTTGAAAACCGGCCAGTGGCGTTTACTGGAGCCAGCCGAGTGGAAGGCGTTGTACCGCAGTGTTGAACTGACGCCACCTCCATATGCACGTCCGACATTCCCGAAAGTTGAGCGCAAGGAGCGTCCTGCCCGGCGCGGGAAAAGACCATCGCGACACGGGACGAGGAACCGTAAAAAATCTTGAATTGAATGTTTCAGTTCATTGCATGCTAAACCCGAAGGGGTGAGCTGCATGAAAATCAGAATGGCATTCGCAGGGGCCGCACTCACAGCCGTACTTTTAAGTGGTTGCGGTGCAAACGTCAACAATGGCTCGCAACCTGCGGCAGATGTGATGAATGCGACACAGCATGTCACGAAACAGGCTCCAACTGGCGCGCTGGGCGATAAACAACATGTGCAAATTGCCCGAACCATCGCCGATGGGTTGGTTAAGCGAGGCTATGCAAAACAAGCGTTTGCGTTTGTCGTCGGGAATACCGCGTACGTCGCTATCAATCAAAAGCATCCAACCAAGACAAATTTGGGGATGCGACAAAAGAACGCCATTGTCAAAGCGGTAAAGCAAATAGACCATCGCGTCAAGACAGTGTACGTCAGCGCCAGCCCGGATGCATTTCACCGGTTTCAGAGTTTCGCAGGGGATATGAAAGCTGGGAAACCGGTTAGCGCCGTGTGGGACAACTTTCGTACGATGGTCAGTCTCGTGTTTCCGACCGGGCATTGACCGTAGAGTGTCGAGCGGCAAGTCTTAGGGCTTGCCGTTTCTTTAGTTGTTGCGGGTGTGTCGACCACTTATAATGGACATAACTTGAGTAACGGGGGGTTTGGCATGCCGCAGCCACGTATTTTAGTTGTTGACGATGAAGAGCGAATCCGTAGGTTGGTTCGCATGTACCTTGAACGAAGCGGATTTGAGGTCGTTGAGGCGGAAGACGGTGCAAAAGCTGTAGAGGTGGCGCTGGAACAACCATTCTCGTTAATCATTCTCGATTTGATGTTACCCGGCATGGATGGTCGTGACGTGTGTAGCCAAATTCGTCAACACAGTGATGTTCCGATTGTCATGTTGACTGCGGCTGGTGACGAGATGAACCGCATTCACGGTTTTGAGCTAGGTGCGGACGACTATGTCGTCAAACCATTTAGTCCACGAGAATTGATTATGCGCGTGAAGGCGTTATTGAAGCGCACAGGTGAAAGTGAATACGCGAAGGCAGAAATGCATCAGGCGCTAACCTTCCCGGGGCTCGTCATTCATATTGACGCGCGACGCGTTGAAGTAGACGGTAGCGAAATTAGTTTGACGCCTAAAGAATTCGACTTGCTGGTGTACATGGCACAACGCCCAGACAAGGTGTTCAGCCGTGAAGAATTGTTGCGCGACGTTTGGAATTATCAATTTTATGGAGATCAACGCACCGTGGATACTCACATTAAACGGCTTCGCGAGAAACTTGGGCAGGCTTCGGAACCGGTGAGCCAATATATTGTCACAGTTTGGGGCGTCGGCTATAAGTTCGAGGTTGCCTTGTGATTCGCAACAGCGTCGCGTCTAAATTGTGGTTGACCATCGTCGCGATGGTCTTTTTAGTCTTGGCACTATTAGCCGTGCTTCTGCAACAATTTTTTGTGAAGTACGTCGTGCAGCGGGAGACTGGGCAGCTCACCAATCTTGCGACTTCGATTCACCAAATATTGCCGACGGAAGATCCAAAGACAGCGTTGAGCGTACTGACCCAAGTATCTAAGAATGTGATGCAGGCGGATGTCGTCGCAGCAGTTCCCATGACGAAGCAGCCGCAATTGGTGTCAGCTTATGCCCACTTTACAGCGGCACAGCGGAAGAATTTTGATGCAGGACAACCTGTCGTCGTTCGGTCTGATGCCGGAGGTAAGAGCGAGCTGTCGGTATATGAAAAATTGCCGAGTTCAACGCAGACACCTGGTATGGTCGCTGTGTCACAAGAGATGAGCGTGCTCGAACAACCGGTTCACCGCATGCAGAACTTAATTATCTTTGATACGTTGCTGGCTATCGTTCTTTCGACAGGCCTGGCATTTGTCGTGTCCAAGAACTTGTCGAGACCGCTCGTGGAAATGAATAAAGCTGCGGAAGAAATGGCCAGAGGCCACTTTTCGCAGCGCGTTGCGGTCGTGACGCACGACGAGGTTGGCCGTTTAGGAAATACATTTAACGCGTTGGCCAGTGAACTGGCGAAGACGATTGAACAGTTGTCTATTGAGCGAGATCAGTTAAGTAGTATTCTGACGTCTCTCGAGGATGGCGTGGTGGCGACGGATCGAGAAGGTCGTGTCACGTTGGCAAACCCGCCAGCTTTGCGTCGTCTGCGTTCGATGTCCGTCGCTGAACAAGGTATCGCGGTGATGGAAAAACTTCCAGATAGGCTCATGATGTTGTTTTCGCATGTTACGGATTTTGAAGAGCCGGTCGTTCAGGAAGCTACGTGGGAGGGTCGTTCACTGTCCATCACGATGCTGCCGTTATACGGTGTAGATGGGACGCAAATGCGTGGGACGTTGGCCGTGATTCGCGATGTGACAGAGGAACGCCGCTTAGACCGACTGCGGAAAGATTTCATCGCGAATGTTTCTCATGAGTTGCGCACACCTCTGAGTATGATGCAAGGGTATGCTGAAGCGTTGCTCGACGATATCTCCGACGACCCAGAGATGCGACGTGAACTGACTGAAATTATTCACGACGAAACGCTCCGCATGAAGCGGCTGGTCAACGATTTGTTAGACTTGGCGCAGCTAGAAAGCGGACAATTTCAGATGAATATGGATACGGTGGACTTCTCGCAGGTCATGCGCCGCGTGGCCCGCAAGTTTCAGGCTTTGGCGCAGGACTTTGGTGTGGATTTCGAACTTCGCATCGCAGATGCGGCGATGCTGATGCACGCCGACGTGGACAGAATGGAACAGGTCTTTACCAATCTGCTCGACAATGCATTTCGGCATACGTCCGAAGGAAAAATCGTGTTTTCTGCCGATATCAGTGGGCGTCACGTCTATGTGCGCGTCAGTGACACGGGTGCAGGGATACCAGAAGAGGATGTCCCTTATATCTTTGAACGGTTTTATAAGGCGGATAAGGCCCGTACGAGATCTCGGTCGGGAACTGGATTAGGTCTGGCCATCGCACGGCACATTGTCACCGAACACGGTGGCGATATTTTAGTAGAGAGCACAATAGGTGTCGGAACGACATTTACTGTGATCTTACCGATTTTACAAGCAGACAGCGCAGAGGAAGCACAGCAGGCAAACGACGAAGCGCTAGACAAGGAGTGAGGACGACGTGGCTTGGGTATACTACCTTCGTTTGGTTTCTACCAAGTTTGAGGCCACTTGTCTCGCGGCACGAGTGGAGGAGGGGACGTTATGGGCAACCAAACGTCTCCCCCGCTACGTCGGCGTGTTTCAAACGAACAAGGGGCGATTTGGCGTCAAGGCGTTTTGGGACTGACGGGCATTGTGTATGGCTCGCGCCACAGCTACAACCTCACATGTGGTGTAAGGATTTTGAATGGGTGCCGCGCGACATCACAATGCGCTGGTCTCTGATTGATACGTATCAGTAAGGCGCTTTCTTTGTGTCAGAAGTTCAATCAGTTTCGCCAGAAAATGGGCATCTTCTTCAGGTAGGGTACTCATCCGTTGCGCTGCTTCCAAGTAGGGGAGCGCGGATTCATTCAGGATGAAATTTTGTAACGGCAGTGGCAATTCATCAGCAGAATTGCGCATTTTTGGTATGACGAATGTCGTTTCGTCGTCACAGAGCGCACTGAGCGGTACCCCCAGTGCGCTCGCAATTCGTTGTGCGTATTCGAGCGACGGATGCCGTTTGTCCCGCTCAATGGAAGAAATATGGGGTGTGGAGATGCCGCAACGCAGGGATAACTCCTGTTGGGACCAGTGACGGGACAGACGAATGCTTCTCATTCGCTTACCAAAGTTTTCGTTCATGTTTTTTCCTCCTTAAATAGCAATTTACGGCGGTTAATGCAAATATATATAGGCTGTTGTTGGATGTAAATAGAATATTTGAAATATAACTTACTATTTTGAATAGGTGTTAGCCATTGTGATGTATGAATTAGGTACTGCAAACACGAATGAACTGGATATTCAAGGTATGACCAATCGTTTGAATCACAGAAATACCGTTGCGTTGACCGGTGCAGGCATCAGTGTCGCAAGTGGCCTTCCACTTGGGAATGAAGCGGTGAACGGGATACCGCTGAATGCGTTGTTTTTACTGGATACCTGGCTACAGCGGCCAAGCCACGCGTATGATGCCTACCGCAGCATATTATCCCGTTGGCGTCAGGCTTCTCCAAACGCTGCGCATCGGGTGCTAGCTGCTCATCAGATTCGCATCATTACGCAGAATATCGACGGATTACACCGAGATGCAGGAAGCCGCGACGTTATTGAATTGCATGGGAATCTTCGGGAACTGGTCTGTTTGACGTGTGAAAGCGTGTTTTCGAGTGATTTGGCGCTGCAGCAAAGAATCCCGTCGTGTCCGACCTGCGGCAAACAATTGTTTCCAGGGTTTATTATGGAGGGATATCCGGTTCGACATATCGCGCGCGCGGTCGAATGGGTTGCTGCGGCGGAATATTTACTCGTCATTGGGACGCAGTTGGCGATGGATCCGGTTCGCCGCCTGCGCGAAATCGCACGGGAACGCGGTGCGGACGTGTTTTGGGTCAGTGAGAAGGCAGAGTACTGGCTGCCCGCCTTGTTCGGAGAAGGGATCCAATCTTGAACTGAAATCGACAATTTACTCGAATTTTGTTGGGAAATAGGGAGAATCCTATTTCCTTCTGTTGCTTGCTTCGTTATAATGGGGACAGACTTTCCCATATCCTCTTGCAAAAACGCCCCCTAATCTGGTTGGTTCACCACAGGGGGCGTTTTGCATGTAGGATGATGTGTGTGGGGATACGCGCCCGGGAGTGATACATTTGTCGCATTATGCGCTGGTGCTGGAACAAAGTCGCAAGGCGAAGGCTGCGCGAAATGTCTATGATCATCTGCGTGCAAAAATAAAGGACCCAAAGCGTATCATCGCAGAGCTTCAGTTGGAAAACGCGTTGGGCGTCGAGGGCGTGCGCGTCGAGCCAGCTGATAAATACCGCGTTTTGAATGTGCGCCTGCATGATGAACACTTGAGTCCATTTTTTCGAACGAATATGAATCTATTCCAACTGTTGATGATTGACGAACATACCGAAATGGCCGTCTATAGAGCGGAAAAAGGCTGGTTATTCGTATTCGAGGGCCTCGCACCTGGCCCGTCGCCGTTCGGGCAAAACGGGTTCGATATGCGCTGAGTGCAGGCCAAACGATAAAGCTCATACGGCGTAGCGATTGAAAGTGCGAGCGGACCGGACGCGGGCCATAATCCGAGCAGATGTTTCGACGAGAAACAGCAAGAAAGCGACCAAAACTAGGTCCATGAAAACGGTGGAGCTTAATGCAAATGTGTCGTAGACGCCATGTGTGGCTGCTGGTATCACGTACGCCAGCCATTTCGACTTACCCTCGAATTTCGCCTTTGCGAACCAATAACCCATGATGATGGCGAACATGAGGTGTGCGGGTACAGCGGTAACGGATCGGACGATGGCCGTCATCAGTCCCGAACTCGTGACATACATGACGTTTTCGACGGTTGCGAAGCCAAGGCCGACGGCTGCAGCGTAGACGATACAGTCCACGGGCCCGCGCACCAGTCGACTTTGATAAACTGTGCGGTCAAAAATGGATGCCTTCAAGAACTCCTCAATCATGCCTGCGACAAAAAATGCAGTAATCAGTCGGCCTTCAATTCCGCCACTCGCAAATCCGCGTGAGCCCATCATCAGGCGCTCGATGACACCTGCAGGAAAGACGATGGCGGCCCCTAGAATGAAGAGGCGGAATACTTGCCGCTTCGGTTCGGGGTGAAGTTGGTCCCGTGTGTACATGAACACGAGTAGAAGCAGTCCAGGAATTACGGCTAGCGCCACATAGAACATAAGCGTACCTCGTTTATGGTAGATTTCTCGAACACCTATAGTGTGCGCAAGGGGGATTCGATTATGTTAGCTGGAGATTTGCGTTCGCTAAATCAGGTCTTGCGGGAGCCAGTGGAATACACGTTGGAACTGGCTGAGTTGACACAGCCGCTAAACGCTTGGATTGGCGCGCGAGTACATATTGCACATACTGGGGTCAAGCGTTGTGTCGCCTGTGGCCGCCAGGTCAACAAATTGTTTCAAAACGGGTATTGTTTTCCCTGTGTCCGCAGTTTGGCGGAGTGTGACTTGTGTATCGTCAAGCCACATGAGTGCCATTTTCACTTAGGAACTTGTCGAGATGAGTCTTGGGCACAAGATCATTGTATGATTCCACATTACGTCTACTTGGCGTGGAGCAGTGGCTATAAAGTTGGCTTGACCCGTAAGGGTAGAGAACTCAAGCGCTGGATGGATCAAGGCGCTACCGAGGCGATGGTCATTGCTGAGGTCCCGACTCGCCGGATTGCCGGGGAACTGGAAATGGAGATTGCAAAATATATGGCAGACAAGACGGATTGGCGCAAAATGCTGCGGGAGGATACCGTGCCCGATAGATCCTTAAAGGAAGTGCTGCTCGATGTCTTGGACAAGCTCAATCCGGATTATCATCAGTATTTAGTCGAAGAGAAATGGATGCCGCAGACTATCCACTACCCTCGGACGCCCGAGTTCACGGTTAACCTCAAGTCCATGAACCTCGACAAAAGTCCAGAAGTAATGGGCACATTACGAGGCATCAAAGGACAGTATTTGCTGTTTGACGAAGGGGTGCTCAATATCAAGAAATATGCCGGTTATCATGTGGAGATTTCAGCAAACGTTCCCGTTGAGGCTTAACCTGTGACTTGAAGCATGCGCCGCTGGTCGCCTGGGCAAACTACCCCCGCAAAGGGGGATGAAGGATGTCGTGGGTATATGAGGCGCGGTTGTACGATTCAAAGTCTGTGGCATCCTATGTGGCCATGTGTGTTCGTGACGACCATCTTCTCACAGGCGCCAGCGATTTAAAGGTTCAGGTATATCGGACCAAAAAAGGAAATTATGGCGTTCGGTATCGCAAATCCGACGCTGTGGAATAGGTATTGGCGGATTCCAACGGCATGCCTCACACCATGCGCGACGACGGAATACACTGTACAACGTTCAACCGGATGACAGTGTGTTGGTGGTCATGTAGGGGGTGATGGCGTTGGTGAAAAAACCTCAAACGAGTGCGCGAACCAAACGTGCGTCCACCGGTACGGGACTACCGAACTTCGTAGCACTTGTTCAACGCTATAAAAAAGCCGTAATGGGTATCGAAGTGGTTCAGACGATGCCAGTGCGCGGGTTCGGATCACGGCCGCTCTTGCCGTGGGACAGAAGCCAGCCTCGGTCAGGGCGCCCCGCGATGAATATCGGAACAGGGTTTGTCTTTCATCCGAAGGGATATATTCTTACCAACGAACACGTTGTGAGCGACGGGGATAGGATTATGTTGCGCGTCTTTGGCAAAAAAGAGCCAGTTGAGGCCCAGGTAGTTGGCCGCAATCGCACGCACGATATCGCCGTGTTGCGCGCAGACATTCCAGTTCCGTCGCCAATTCTACGAATTGGCCAGAGCAAAGATGTGCATGTCGGCGAATGGGTGTTGGCGATTGGTTCGCCTTTGGGACTTGATAATACCGTGACCGTTGGCATTGTGAGCGCGAAAAATCGACCGCTGCAGATTGGCGACAGGGACTATCCAAACTTGATTCAAACCGATGCAGCTATCAACCGTGGGAACAGCGGCGGGCCGCTGATCAATCTGCGCGGTGAAGTGGTTGGCATGAATACGGCTGTTTCGCAGAGCTCCCAGGGAATTGGCTTCGCGATTAGCGCGGATATCCTGAAAAAAGAAGTTGACCAAATTCTGAAGCATGTCACCTAAGGCGAGCATCATCAGATAAAACGTTTCCAAATCGCTTAAGCCTTGTTCAACGATATGGTACAGTGAGGAATGAGGCAAGCGGACGGCGAGTCCGCTACACCATCAAGTGTTTTAAAGGGGTATGTGAATTGGTGGAGCGTGAAGGAATCGTTCAATACAGTGCAGACGAGTTAAAAGCGATTTTGGCTGAGGGCAGTGCTGTCGTGATCGACGTGCGTACCCCTGAGGAATATGAGGAGGGACATATTCCGGGGGTACCATTGAAACCCATGCAAGAAGTGGGCGAGTGGATGCGGGAATTGTCACCTGACCAACGGTACGTATTTGTCTGTCGCAGTGGAGCCCGCTCGCAGCGTGTGGCTCAATTTTTAAAGGCCAATGGGTTTGAAGACGTCGCTAATTATGACGGCGGCATGCTCGCCTGGGATGGAGAGTTGTCTTCGAAATAACGCCGCAGGAAAAACAATTGTCGCGGATTTGTTCGATAGCACAACTCCAACACGGCTTCGGTGCTTAGTTCATCGAGGCCTATTTTTTCGTCGATTTCAGCCGTGACATCGCGCAGCCGGACGCTGGCACCACGCTCGACAACCGCGTCGGATAGTAGTTCATCCCAAGAGTGGCGGGACACGACCCGTCGCAAGAAGTTGTGGCGGGCGCTTTCTGAGAATACTCGAAATTGGCCTGTCCGATATGTGATTAGCACACCTGCTGGTGTGAAGATGTAATCTCCTGCCTCTTCGACACTGATTTCCATAATACGTGTGATTTCTGGCATATAGACCCTCCTATGAATGCTTCCACTGTACGTCATCAGGGGGGCGGTCGCAAGTAACGATAGACGCTCGCCCATCCGCTTTCTCGCGTATAGGCATACGATGGCGGGAAAGTGAGGTGCGGGGTGTTGAAGTATCACGATATGTTGGCTCGGCTTGGTATCGCGCACGCGCATCCGGGTGGCGGTTCAGTGTCCGAGATGTGGATGAATGCAATCAATCTCCCGGACGGGGCTCGCGTGCTCGACGTTGGTTGTGGCAACGGTGCCACGGCGTGCGCGTTGGCGCGTCGCTGGAATTGTCAAGTCACTGCGCTCGATATCCGCGCGAAGATGCTCGAAAATACGATGGTTAAGGCGCGGCGGGAAGGGGTCTCGATTCACGCCGTATTGGCGTCCGCTGAGGAACTCCCCTTTCCCGATGAATCGTTTGATTTTATTGTGTGTGAGTCGATTCTCGTTTTTGTTCGGCTGCACAAAGCGCTTTCGGAGATTCGGCGCGTCTTAAAACCGGAGGGTCAAGTCGTTGATGTGGAAATGATGACGCTGCGTCCGGTAACGCCGGAGTGGCGCGCGGAGGTACACAATCTCTATGGTGTACAGCAGGTGTTGGATTTAGCGGGGTGGCGAGGAGCATTTCGGATGGCTGGCTTCGACTGTAAGGTATTGCGATCCGGCACAATCCAATCCCTTCCCATCACAGATGGGCAAAGGGATGAGGGGGCAGGACAGCTAGATGCACTGCGCGACCCGCAAATCTTACAGCTGATTGAAGCGAATGGTCGTTGGATTGAGGAAAATCAGCAGACGATGGGGTATGGCGTATTTTTGTTGACCTCGCCAAGAAAGAGAACATAAAGCGGACGATTCCAGGGGATAGTATCGACTGACACCGGAATCGGCACGCAAGCGATGATTGAGGTATGTGTTGTGCAAGTACTGTGCGAGATGACGATGATGCAGCCGGTAGGAAGGCTGGTATAGCCTTGTACAAAATGGCGAACGGATGTCGACCATCAAGTTTTATGCTGCGGAGGAACTCGTACACGATGTCGTTTCACGATGTCGCGCTGCGGATGGCAGACACCGCAACGAGCGCGATGTCGACGCATGGCACATCCTTTTCATCGATTGCGATGCGCGAATGGGTGTTTACATGCCGGCGGCGATTAGCCGCCGGTCGATTTGTGTTAGAGGCGTATCAAAAATTAATCTCTCCGAGGGCGAATGGTTTGAACTGAAGATAATCAGCGCTCACCAATTGATAACGTGTACCGTTGCGTGTTCCGTTAAACGCGAATCGGTGACTTGCACCGTGTAGGTGACCGTACACGCACAATTGGACGCCGTACGATTCGAGTACCTGCGTAAACACAGTCTCTTCACCGTCGCCGCCTGTCGGGGGATAATGTAACATGCAGACAATCGGGTGGTTGTGTTTAACGGCGTGATCGAGTGAGAGTTTCAGTCGATGAATCTCACGTTGCAAAATGTGTTCATCTTCTTCGCTAAAGTTAGGGTGGTTAGGGAGAACCCATCCGCGCGTACCCGCTATAGTTAGACCGTCCAATGGCAAACTATCATTTTGAATTGCGTACATATCTTTAAGTAAAATTCCTCGAACTTTTCCGATTCCGCTCCACCAGTAATCGTGATTGCCACGAATCATCACTTTCTTGCCTGGGAGCTCGCTTACCCACTGCAAATCTGGCGCGGCTTCGTCAAGCGTCATCGCCCATGAGATGTCGCCCGGAATCAGCACGGTGTCGCTGGGGGATATCGTCGCTGTCCAGTGCTGCTGGATTTGTTCGGTGTGGTTGGTCCATGTGTCACCAAATACGTCCATTGGTTTATTGACTGTCGTGGCAAGATGAAGGTCACCGATTGCGTATAAGGCCATGTTCTGGAAGCCCTCCTCTGCGTGCCCATGATACCATGGAGAGCCACTGTTGTTCGAGTTGCATTGACAAAACAATTCGATTTCACACGATAGATAATGGTGTTATGGCACGCTTCGTGAGATGCTATGCGCCAAGGAGCTGGGGGACGATGGGTGATTGGACAGCTGAACAACAAGCCATTATTGAGGAACCGCTGTGTTCAACGGTCGTTATCGCCGCACCGGGCAGCGGGAAGACATCGGTTTTGACGGAGCGAATTGTTCATGTTGTGCGCCGCGACAACATTGCCCCAAACAGGATTTTGGCAGTAACTTTTACGCGCCAGGCTGCGGCACATATGCGGCGTAAGTTAGCCTTGCATCCGGCATTGTCATTTCGTTCCACCGAGTCGCTGCGGATTGGTACCTTTCATGCGCAAATTTTTCGGGCAATGCTCGAAGTTCGCCCGGACATTCCCGTGTTGCTGAATACGCGGGAGCAATTTGCCTACATGGCTTCAGCTTTCGCTCGCGTGGTCGGCGCGGCAGAAGGGATATCGCGCTGGGCAGTCACGGAGTTGCTGACGGAGTACTCGTGGCTGCTGGGGCGTGGTCAGGTATCGCCTTCACGTAGACTCAAAAGAATCTTTCATACGTACGCGCGACTGAAAAAGAAGCACAATCGGTGGGACTACGATGATATCCTTCTGGCTGCTGCAAATGCGATTGATCAGGGAACCCGTCTTCCGTTTTTTGAAAGACTGGAATATTTGTTAGTCGACGAGTTTCAGGATACCAATACGGTACAGTGGGTATTGGTAGAAGGAATTCACCGCCGCTACCATTTACCCGTGTTTGTCGTGGGTGACGATGACCAATCCGTCTATGGGTTTCGGGGCGCGTCTCCTGACTTTTTACAGCGGGCGTCCACGTCTCTTCAAGGCGCTCGACAGATGCTTTTAACGAGAAATTTCCGCTCTGATCAACGTATCGTTCACCACGCCGAGCAATTGATCTTACATGTTCGTCGGCGCATCGATAAACCTTTACACGCCGTGTCCTCCGTCCCTGGGTTCGTACGGATAGTGGAGGTCGAGGACGAGCAGAAGGAAGCTCATCTGGTGACCCTGCTCATTTCGCAGCTACTGAAGGCCTGTCCTGAGAAGTCAATCGGCGTGTTGGCCCGCACGCGTCGGCAATTGACTCAGGTGTGGTCGCTGCTGCAGCTTGAAGCACAGACGTTTGATCATAAAGGCGCTATTGCGGATAGTGATCATCGTGGGGCCTCCCTTGTTCAGTTCCGAACGTTTCACGATAGTAAGGGGAAGGAGTGGGATGTCGTCATCTTGCTCGATCTCGTCGGGACATCTGTCACCTGCCCGCATATAAGGGTGCAAGAAACATTATCTCGGAGGACAAATCGATCAGGGTCTGCTGATTTTGCCAACGATGTAAACTTTGTGGATGAACTGGCTGACGATGAACGGCGCTTGCTGTATGTCGCGATGACGCGGGCGAAGTCTGCGTTAATTGGATTTGTCCCTACTCGCCTTGGCGGGCGTCGTGTCAGGATGACACCATTTCTCACGGAGGCGCAACTAGAATTGGTGCCGGTTGATTTGGCTAGGCTGACTGCGGACGTGTTCGATAGCTTATTGGTGCACGAGGATGAGGAGAGGGGTTCGTGATTGACGATACTTGTAAAACGTGATACAATGTTTAACGCCGTTTGCAACGTCGACACTAGGATTTTCAAGTCTACGCTGTAGCGGTCACTGGGTCGGTGAACTTTACCAGTGACAACGAACGTCAGTTCGTGATATTGTACTTAGGCTGCTTCGACAGAAGCGGCACTTGCTCGAAAGAATCACGTCATCTGATTCCGCGTTATGCTTCGCTGAATCCGCGTTCGTGGGGCTTTCATAGCAGGTTTGGTTCCTTGAAAACTGAACACACACGCCTAAAAGTTTCGGTCGACGTGACCTTGGTCACAGCGACGATGGAAACACAAGTAACAACGCCATTTTTTGAGAGTTTGATCCTGGCTCAGGACGAACGCTGGCGGCGTGCCTAATACATGCAAGTCGAGCGAGCCCTTTTGGGCGAGCGGCGGACGGGTGAGTAACACGTGGGCAATCTGCCTTTCAGACTGGAATAACACTCGGAAACGGGTGCTAATGCCGGATAATACACGGGTAGGCATCTAGCTGTGTTGAAAGATGCAACAGCATCGCTGAGAGAGGAGCCCGCGGCGCATTAGCTAGTTGGTGGGGTAACGGCTCACCAAGGCGACGATGCGTAGCCGAC
>NZ_JAFMTW010000288.1 GCF_017329615.1 Alicyclobacillus suci
TGACGGGGGCCCGCACAAGCAGTGGAGCATGTGGTTTAATTCGAAGCAACGCGAAGAACCTTACCAGGGCTTGACATCCCTCTGACCGGTGCAGAGATGTACCTTCCCTTTGGGGCAGAGGAGACAGGTGGTGCATGGTTGTCGTCAGCTCGTGTCGTGAGATGTTGGGTTAAGTCCCGCAACGAGCGCAACCCTTGATC
>NZ_JAFMTW010000030.1 GCF_017329615.1 Alicyclobacillus suci
ACGTCTGTCTTTGACAGGCTTATATAGATGCGCCTAAAAATCACTTCCCTTCATGGTTCTTAGAACTCGAAAGAGTGCTTGACATTAGATAGCTGGTCTCTTTGGGGCTATTGAATCGACATGAGCGACGCGCAACAAAGCTTTCGTCACGGCGACGTCGCCTCAAGAAACCACTCCGTCGGAACCTCGTGACCAAGCCCACGCGCCTCAGCGAGTTCGAGCACACGCGCCCCGACGGCGGCAAATTGCAGCCCCATACCTGTGTTATTCGCAAAAATCGTAATGTCTTCAGGACTCGTCCTTCCGCCAATCCTACCCAACAACAATTCTCCGATTTCACCGATATCCTCATAGTTTTTGAGACCGCGCTCGACGGGACCCAAAATGTCAATCTGATTGTCATGATGAATCTGCTCGCGCGAAAAGACGACAATTTTGTCTGCCCTGTCGAACGTGGTATCGTCCAACTCCCGCCGATTGGCCGTGCCGTCTGGGCTCGTAATAGATGTAACGTGCGTGCCTGGCTCCAACCAGCGGCCATCAAAACATGGGTCGTAGGCGGCAGTGGCGCACGTCACAATTTGACATCCTTGAACTGCGTCCCGCGGATGGTCCACAGCGATAATCCGCTTACCCGTTCGCTCGCTCCATTCTTTTGCAAACCGTTCCCGGTTGTCCTTCGTGGGGCTGTATACCCGCACCTCTTCGATACTCGGGCGCACGAGCAACATATACTCGAGGTGTGAGGAGGCCTGCCAGCCTGACCCGAACAGCCCCGCCACCCGAGCATCCGGGTTTGCAAGCGCCCGAATCCCAAGTGCGGAAGTGGCGCCAACCCGCATTTTTTGCATATAACTATCATGAATGATGGCAAGGGGCTCCAAATGATGGAGCGAGTACAGCGTCACCAGACCGCAGTATCGGTTGCCACTGGCCACCGGCAACAATCGCCGCCGCTTCACGCCACCTGCAAGCGTCTCGGTTCCCACCATATCGGACGTGATGCGCAGCGCCCACACGCCACTCGTGATGTTGCCGCCTTCTTGAGACTTAAAACGGAATTGAAACCCTGGAAACCGTTCATCCATCACCGGAAAATAGGTGTGATTGCGCGGCCGGTTTGCCGCCTTTCCCAATGTGTACTCCTTATAAGCGACCTCCAGTGCCTCTATGCACTCCTCCAGCGTCAGCACTTGTTGCACATCTTCGTTACTTAAAATTCGCATGATTCACACTCCATTCTTTGGAAGATATCACAGCAAATTGAGCTTATTTTTCATTGGGTTGATATCGCACAATCGGCAAATCGCCTGTCAAACGGGTTGCGCCATGTTCTTCGACTGCAAACGTATCCGCCATCACAGCTTCTGTGCCATCGGCAAACGTACAAACGAGGCGCAATCCGACGACGGACCCCGCTGGGATAGGTCGAGCCAGTTCGTCTGGTAGGCGATAATCGCCTTGTGTTTCAAGATCTGTGTGATGAATCAAATCTACTTTCCAAGACAGGTTGTTTTCTTCGGGAATCACGGCACCCAATTGCGCGTACAGGCGATTTAGGTCCGTGCCCGCACGAAGTTCCTGAACAAGCACGCCATACATCACGTCCATCAGATTCGCCCAATCCGCAGATTCGCTCGCAATCACCCGCGCGGCAGTGGTCCAATAGCCGCGATATTCTGAAATCACCTCCACCGTGTCTGCCTGCGCCCCACTTTCATAGCAATACACGAAGACATCCTCTACCCCCGCCATACGGGCAACTCGCTCTGCGGCGCCAGCCCGCGCTGGATTGGACAAGGCACCATCTAATCCGGCCTCCACCGCTCTGGCACTCACTTTTGCGCTCTCCAAGAGCAGCTTCTGCTCGGACGCAGATGGAACTTGCCGCTTTTCGCGAATGGCACTCTGCAAATCACGCAGTTCCCATCCAGGAAGCTTTGCACGCAACGCTTCAACCACCGAAGCAGGCCACCAGTTCATCTCGGAGAGTCCAATCACACCAGCCGGTTGCGCTTTGACGTAATCCGCGACCAACTGAGCTAAGTCGGGGCCGCTTCGAAGGTCCTCGATGATGGAATTTGCGCGCATCCACGGGTGTACACGCCGCGACAACTTCGTTAAAAATACAGGGTCTTGCTTGGCAGGTACCAGAAGCACCCCTTCATTCCAGTAGATACACAAATTCGAAAGATACGTAATATCGCCGGAACGATAGACATCCCCATAAATGAGCGCGAAATCAATCCCTTGCTCCTGCAATAATCGTTGACAATCGGCTACTCGCGCCTTCAACTCCTCGGTCGTGGTCTCCGTCGGATCTAGTAAAACCAGTCCGCGTTTCATGGCCATCCCTCCATACCTTATACAGCTGCCGTAAACAACACGCGTTCTGTACTCGTCAACAATTCGTATCCATCGCCTTTCACGACGACAGGGTCTCCCAATACGTGATACCCTGCCAACGGTGTATACGTGTTCGGGTGGACAATGACGACAGAATTTTCCTCCAATTCAGTCTCGTCACCTTCGACAATCATCGGCACCTCGTCTAAATACAATCCGTGCCCATGACCACGAACACGGGTATATTGGCTGGTGCAATATTCGCCATAACCATATTTTCGAAACACGTCATTCTCCGCGCGGGCGATATCGTGACCTGTCGCACCAACGCGCACGGCAGCCAAACCGGCCTCCAATGCCTCCTTGAACAACTCAAACGAGCGCAGTTGGCCTTCATTCGGCGGTCCAATCACAGCTGACCTACACAGTTGAGCCCAATAACCATTTCGTTGCGGCGTCAGTTCGGTGCGTACCATATCGCCCAACTGCAGGCGGCGATTCCCCGGCGGTGTCATCCCCATGACCTCGGTTTTTCCGGAGGCAAACAACATAAAGTTGTCCTCAGCACCGAGGCTCTTCATCTCTGCCTCCACCGCTGCAACAACCTCGTATTCCATGACGCCAGGCTTGAGCGCCTCGACAAACGTCTTCCATCCTGCTGAGCAAATGACACCCGCGCGACGAATTTGCTCTAATTCCCAGTCGCTCTTAGCCAATCGAACTTTGGTCATCAATTTTGTCGCAGAGACGATTTCCGTGTGCGGTAAGGCCTGTTGAATCGCAGTCAGTAACAAACTTGGCATCAGTTCTAGGTAGGCAACCCCTAACTTGGCCGGTGGACCAGCTTCCGTTAAGCGATGGACAATTTCTTGACAATCCGGAAAGGAGAGTGGCCGGACATCCTCAACCCATCCTTGTTCGGTAATAGATTGAGTGTCCTGTAAATTTTGCGTAAACGCTGTCGCCATTCCGCTGTAGGGCAAATAAGCGACCGTCAAGCTACCTCGTAAGCGAGCGCCCGTCAGATAGCGAACGTTCTCACGGCGCCAACCGGGTGCATAAGCGAGCAACCCCTCCATCTCGCTTGCTTCCATTGCCTTGCGAATGCGCGCCAGACGCCAATCTCGTTCTTTCAGCACATATATCACCTGCCAAATAATTTATGAATACTGATAGAGCATTAAGATTATAAATTTGGAAATCCGAGTGAAACACATCGAGCACGGGCGCAGTGACTATCCAGCGACCACGCTTGAATATGTTCATCGATTGCGACGAGTATCCCCCATCACCCCCTCTCCGATGAACCGACGTTATTGAGCTAACTCCTGGTCAATCTGTTCGAGCGATTTTCCAACGAGCTCGCGCGTCATGACCAAAGACACGAGTCCACCGATTAGCCACAATATCCCCAGGACGATGAAGAAGGCGAAGTTTGGCACGTGTAACCCAATCAAGATGCCAATCGCGCTCGGCGCGATAATCCCACCCACGCGCTGCCAAAGACCGCCCCAGGCGACGCCCGTCGCACGTACCGAAGTCGGGTACAAGGAACTTAAATAAGCAAACACGACACCCCCGGCCCCTACCCCGAACAGCGCAGAAAACGCACCAACGACAACGATAACTGTTGGGTTTGTGGCAAGCGCCCAGACAATCAGCAAAATTCCACCCACCGTAAAGCCGAGAACCAACAGCCACCGATAGCCCACTCGTTCGATTAGCAGAGCGCCAACGAGACTGCCGATTGCACCAGAACCTGTGATGACCGCACTAAACAAAAAGCTGTGCACCATGCCAAACCCCATGTTTTCAAAGATGCTTGGCAGCCACGTGGAGAGCCCATACAGCACAATGCCGCTGATAATCTCCATAATCCATACGCCGGCCGTTAAACGGGCGTATTTCCCTGAAAAGATTTTCGCCACAGATACATGTTTGGCTGGCTCATCGTCAAGCCGCGTCGTACGAACGTCCCCGAAGGCGACATCTTCGCGTTTCGCCACAGTGGAAAGTCTATCGACCACCTGCTCTGCGGCCTCCCACTTTCCCCGCTTGATAAGATAGCGCACACTCTCCGGCATAAAAAACCAGAGGAGAAACACGATAAACGCTGGCACGGCGGCGACAATAAACATCGCCCGCCAACCAAAGTTGGGAACCAATGCGGCGCCGACACCTCCAGCCAATAGCGTCGCGCCCGACCAGAAGAAAGTCGACAACGTGAGCGCCCGACCCCGTTGCTTGACTGGCATAAACTCGCTGACGTAAGTTCCAGTTATCGGCACATACATACCAAGGCCGACACCTTGGAATGCCCGAAACCAAACCAAACTCGAATAACTCGGAGCCATGGCGCATAGCGCACTAAACACCGTAAACAAACCAATCGCTAGCATGAATCCTCGTTTGCGCCCAATCTTATCTGTCAACGGTCCAATGACAAATGCACCGACAGCCATGCCAATTGATCCGCCCGACGCAAGAAATCCCGATTGCGAGGGGTGCAAGGAAAAAGTCATCGTAATGCTGGCCAATACATAACCAATCATGCTAATGCCAAAACCATCGAACATGTGGCCCAGGATAACAATGACATACAGTCCGCCGTGACGTGGTGTCATCGACGAGTGATCTAATCTGCCAGTGAGCCCAACTGCGTGGTTCTGAGACGTCGTGACAATCTCACTCAATGATTTCGCCTCCTCGAAAACCGCTGATATGATTGCGCTTTCAAACACAACGAGTATCTGCTATCGTTCGTAGTCCCAGATTATCTATGAATGCGTTTACAAACAATCTGCGTTTCAGATACACTCTATAAGTAAAAGTGATAGCCCACCATCCACCATCCGCCATCGTTGTTACCGGAGGGATTTATTCATGGAAATCCACCAGTTGGAATACTTTCTCGCAATCGACAAGTACGGGAGTTTTTCGAAGGCCGCATTGGAATTGTGTGTATCACAATCATCCATTTCGCAGCAAATTCAGAAATTAGAGGCTGAAATGGGTACGAGGCTATTTATACGCGAACCACGCAAGGTGAGGTTGAGCCCAGCCGGCGAGGAATTCCGGCACTACGCCCAGAAGATCATAACCGATTTAGAACACTGTGCTGACGCCATGCAACAATTTAAACAATGCGCAGCCGACCGAATCCGAATTGGCGCTATCGCGACGATGGCTTATCTCGGATTTGACAGAATCATCAAGGATTTTTTAGAGCGATATCCTGCCGTCTCCGCCGAAGTCGAGGAAGGCACGACGGACGACCTTATCCATTGGCTCCGCGAATCTCGAATCGACGCAGCATTTATCTCCGCACCCACGACCAATGAGCAAAGCGTGAGCTTTCACCCACTCGTCAACGATGAAGTCGTGGCACTCCTGCCCGCCCGCCACGCGTTAGCAAACAAACCCTCGATTCAGTTAAAGGACCTTGCGGACGAAAAATTCTTATTGGCCAAATCCAGCACCGGTTTTAAGCGCGACATGGTGCAAGCCTGTCACGAATCTGGCTTTAATCCGAATGTCATTCTCAACAGTAATCATGAAATCTTGCGCCACTTTGTTGAAGAAGAGATGGGTGTCAGCTTGATGGGCAGGCGAATCGCACGCCTCCTGTGTAGTCCAAACACCGCCATCGTCTCGATTCATCCTCCATTAAAGCGAGTGAGCGGCTTAGCCATACCATCCAAACGCACCATCTCACCGACTGTCAAACGGTTCCGCGACTTTGTCATCAATTACAAGCCCCGTAGTAAGCGGTGATTGTCCATTGCAACCGACCAAAATACCCAAAGTAATCGGAATAAAACATCCCTGTCCCGTCACCGCCTCGACAACATAATCGCGACACCGACCAAACAAATTGCTGCTCCAACCCATTCATTGACATCCGGAAATCGTTTATCGACAATCCATCCCCACAACACGGCCATCGCGATAAAAATCCCGCCGTACGCCGCATACGTCTTGCCGAAGGAAAACTCCTGCCGCGTCGCAATGACACCATACAACACCATGACGATGGCACCTACAATGCCGACCCAGATGGGGCGGCCATTTCTGATGCACTGCCAAATCAGGTATCCGCCTGTGATTTCAGCAAGGCCTGCCGCCACAAAGAAACCTATGGCCTTCACCATCGTCGCGACCTCCTATAAAGCGCACTGATGTAACTACGCGTTGAAATACATCTTCACACAAAACACGTAAAAGGGCATCCTGCCGTATGTAACACAGCAGGATGCCCTTTCAATTCGAATTCGTTTTTACTTATTGAGCGCAGACTTCGTGATGTTGTATACGTTATCCACAGTAAAACCATATTCTTCGATGACGCGGTCGCCCGGTGCAGACGCGCCAAACTTGTCAATGCCGATAACTTCTCCATCGAGACCAACGTACTTGTACCAGCTCATCGGATGTGCCATTTCTACCGCAACGCGCTTTTTCACGCTCTTTGGCAGAACAGATTCCTTGTATGCTGCGTCCTGCTCTTCGAAGACTTCGAGCGACGGGAAGCTAATGACACGCACTTTGACACCTTCGTTCGCCAATTTCTTAGCGACTTCAAGCACCAAGTGAACTTCTGAACCAGCGGACAACAGGGCCAAATCCATACCGTCGCCGTTCTGGTAGATGACGTACCCGCCTTTTTCGAAGTTGTTCTTGTTGTCCTTGATTTCTTTAAGCGTCGGCAGTTTTTGCCGCGTCAGCGCCAAGGCGACCGGCGCATCGCGGTGCGTCAAGGCAAACTTCACAGACAACGCCGTTTCCGTCGCATCTGCTGGACGCAGCACCCGCAGACCCGGAATAGCGCGCAACGAAGCCAATTGTTCTACAGGTTCATGCGTCGGGCCGTCCTCACCGACTGCGATACTATCGTGCGTGAGAACGTAAAGCACAGGTTGCTTCATCAGCGCGGACAAACGAACAGCCGGGCGCAGGTAGTCGACAAACACGAGGAACGTACCAGCGTATGGGAAAACGCCGCCATGCAGTGCCAAACCGTTGAGCGCTGCACCCATCGCGTGTTCGCGTACGCCGTAGTCGACGTTCTTGCCGGAGTAATCCGGTTGCTGAAAGTGTTCGGAGCTCTTGATAAAGGTCTTGTTCGAACTGGACAAATCAGCTGATCCGCCCAAGAGCGTCGGCATGTGCGGCGCAATGGCGTTGATGACGGTGCCAAACGCGTCACGCGTTGCCGTCGCGTCCGTGAACTCTGGCAGCACGGCATCAAAATCGACACCCACCTTGCCAGCGACGACGTCCTGGAACAGCTTCGCATCTTGTGCATAAGCGCGCTCGTACGCCTTAAACTTCTCGTTCCACTCTGCCGCTTCAGCCTGGCGCTTCGCCTTCAAATCAGCAAACAACTGGCGCACTTCGTCTGGGACGAAGAATGGCTCGTACTTCCAGCCGTAAGCTTCCTTCGCCAACTTGGCCTCTTCTGCGCCGAGCGGGCTGCCGTGTACGCCGTGCGTGCCCTGTTTGTTCGGTGCGCCATACCCGATGATGGTCTTGACCTCAATCAGTGTTGGGCCATCCGTAAACGTCTTCGCCTCAGCGATTGCGCGTTCGATTTCATCCAAATTGTTTCCGTCTTCGACGCGCAGTACGTTCCAGCCGTACGAGCGGTAGCGCATTTTGACGTCCTCGGTAAACGCCTGTTTCGTCGGACCGTCGAGGGAAATATCGTTGGAGTCGTAAAGCACAATCAACTTGTTCAAGCCAAGGTGACCTGCCAGGGAACTAGCTTCCGCCGCAACGCCTTCCATCAAATCGCCATCACCGCAAATCACGTATGTATAGTGATCAATCAAATCGTGACCTTCGCGGTTAAAGGTAGCCGCCATGAAACGTTCCGCCATAGCAAAACCAACGGCCATTGCAACACCTTGTCCCAAAGGACCGGTGGTCGTGTCAACACCTGGCGTGTGGCCGAATTCTGGATGTCCTGGCGTTTTTGAACCCCATTGACGGAATGACTTCAAATCATCCATCGAGACATCGTAGCCTGTCAAATGCAACATGCTGTACAACAACATGGAACCGTGACCAGCTGACAAAATAAAACGATCTCGGTTGATCCACGATGGGTTTTCCGGATTAAACTTCATGAAACGGCTCCACAGGACATAAGCCATCGGCGCCGCACCCATCGGCAATCCAGGGTGACCCGAATTTGCCTTCTCAATCGCGTCAATGGAAAGCGTGCGTAGGGTCTTCACTGCCAATTGATCTTGTTCTGTAAATGGCATAATTCCACTCCCGTTTTCTACAGATTTCATTCGTTATAATACCACATCAAATCATTTTCACTTACATCCAATCAAAGAAAACGTACAAAGGCGGAGCATTCACGCAGTTTCAACAGATTTGAGGTTGCGCCAACGGCTCGTCAGGCCGCCCGACATACGATAGGATAGTAGCGTACGAAAGGAGTATCGCGATGTCTGCCAAGACAACAGCTACACCCGCCAAACACTGGATTTGGGATATTTTGGCGCTCAATCTGATTTTCCGGGGTGTCTGGCTGCTCTACATGCACCCGCCCCAGAAAGCGGATTTCCTCTGGTATTTTCAACATGCGCAACTGTTAGCGACCGGTCAAGGGTACGTATGGAACGGCCACCCGACTGCGTACTGGCCGATTGGCTGGCCGTTTTTCCTATCACTCATCTTTCGCGTCACCGGCGCGCACGTGATGGTGGGTTTGGCGGTCAACGTCATGCTCAGTACGTGTATTGTCGGTCTCATCTACCTTATCAGCATGCAACTGTTCCATCGCAAGTCGATGGCATTCGCGGCTGCCGTCGTCTATTCACTGTTGCCGAGCCAAATCGTCTGGAACGCAGTCCTTGGCTCCGAAGAATTGTTTTCGGCACTACTGTTGGTGTCATTATACCTGTACCTCTTGGCGCGCAATGGCGTTGGTCGCATCGCCCTGCGATGGATTACTGCGTCCGGACTCGTGCTGGGCCTCGCTGCTGACGTTCGGCCAATTCCGCTACTATTCCCGGTCTTCGTCCTGTTGTACGAACTTTTCATTCAGCGGCGGCGCGTGGCAACTGGATTCGGGCGGGCCATCACGTTGTCCATCGCGATGTTTATCACCATTCTACCAGTGACCATCCGCAACAAAATCGCCATGCATCACTTCGTCCTCGTCTCGACCAACGGCGGCACGAATCTATGGCAAGGAACCCATACCAACGGCGGCTATTATTGGTCATGGAATCCGAACATCAACCCGTTGCTCCATATCAATAATGAAATCGTCAAAAACCAAGTGGGTGAACACGCCGCGCTCGACCATATCATTCACCACATTCCAACGACGATTCTCAACGGATTCATCAAGATGTACGACCTGTACAAGAATGACGTGAACGCAAACTGGTACACATTTCACGCCGTGCCCAGTCTACAACATCTGACGAACCTAATGGATACCATTAGTAACGCAGGGTACTACTTATTTATCGCTGCCACTTTCATCGGCATCGGCGTCGTGGTAGTGCGCCGCTTTGACGGGTTCAAAGCAAGCTTGTTCCTGTTGACGTTTGCCTTGTACAACACCTGTTTCTTCTTCTTCTTCCCGGCCTGGGATAGATTCCGCTACCCAGTGATGCCGCTGTTCGCCGTCTTCGCCGGCGTCGCCATCGTATGGCTGTGGCACAAGATGCGCGAGCGCCATCCAGAGGACCCATAACGTTCACAAGTTCAATCGCAAAAAGCGCCGCCGACGGGAATTCCCACCTGCGGCGCTTTTATGCTAAAGATGCGCTCCCTCTTTAACGCGAGGATACAGCAATAAACACTCCTATCACCACAACTGCACACAGACCTGCGAACAGAAAATCCCACAGGCGAAAAGGAATACGTCGAAAATACGTGCGGCCGTTCCAATGATTCGCAGGTTTACCATAAAAACCTCGCGCTTCCATCGCTGTAGCGAGGCGCTCACTGAGGCGAATCGACTGGCTGAGCATGGGTAACGCGTAACTGACTGGTCGCGTCACCCACCACCCTTGCCGGCCACGCACACGTCGAGCCATGCGAAACGTGCGCAACTCATGATTCACTCGCTGCAAAAATCCGGTTCCAGCCATGACGCCGTACGCAAGTTTGGGCGGCAAGTGAAACGATTGGCTGAGACTGACGACAAAATCCGTCCCATCTGTCGTCTCCACGAAGGCATACGCCAGTACCACCGTCGAAAACGTACGCAGCGCGATGATAAGCCCCTGCCATAAGCCATACAAGCTCAAGTGGAACCAAAGGACGTTTTCATAGTGATAACCAGGCGGTGTCGCCGCATTCGCCGCAAACGTCCACAAGTAAATCACATACATTGCCAGCACAACCGAGAGTCGTTTCAACGCGCGCCACGGATTACACCAACCCAGGCCAAATGTCACGACGAGCGTCACCACCCACATCACGGCAAGCTCCCGAAACGAATTCGTGAAAAGCGTGAATACCGCAATATACACCAGCGTGAGTAACTTCACACCTGGATGAATCGCCGCGAGCGGTGAACGCGCTGCCGCTTTGCGGTCGCGCGGATGCATCTCATCATTTCGCTCTACACGCACAGGTCTCGCCGTCGCTGCCACAGATTGGCGCACGAGGGCGCCATCTTCCTTCACACCTACGTGAAGCGGACGCACGTCATCGAGCAAATGGGCGCGTTGGAGGATGTCTTCACGCGCATATAAATCTTTCACCGTACCGTCAAATAGCAATTGCCCATCCGCCAGCACCAAGACGCGCGTCGCATAACGTTTGACTAACGCCATGTCGTGCGTGATGGTCACCACGGTTTTTCCAGCCGCCTGCAGTTGTTGAAGACGACAAAGAATCGTCTCCTCCGACGCCTTGTCCTGTCCATACGTTGGTTCGTCAAACAAAAACAAATCGTGATCATCACGCAACATCACGCCAACGGCAAGACGCCGCTTTTGCCCTTGACTGAGTGCATAAGGAGACGCTGTGGCGTGATTTTCCAAACCAAATTCAGCCAACTGGGCCAACACCTTAGACGGAACGTCATCCCCGACCACTCTGCCCGCCATCTCATCCGCCACGCGTTCAAACAAAAATTGATACTCGGGATTTTGAAATCCATAAGCAATCGTTTGATAGCGCGTTGCTTCGCGAATTCGTCCGACCGGCGTATCCCACAAGCGCACTTCACCAGAAGTCACAGGCAAAAGCCCGCCCATCACCTCGAGTAAACTCGACTTGCCAGCCCCGTTCGGCCCGACAATCGCCACGAACTCCCCCTTGTGCAAAGTAAAGGAAACCCCAGACCAAATGGTTTTATCGCCATAACAAAGTGCGGCATCCGCCACCGCCAAGAGCGGCTTGCCAGCGGGCCGTGGCATCGCCAGCGCGCCCATCTCAGCACCCCATGCGATAGCCAAATGATTCTTGCCAATCTCTACCGCCATCTCACCGTTAGTTGAAGGGCGTCCCAAAGTGCGCGACAGTTCGCCTGGCCGCAACGACGTCACCCGTCCGTCCGCGTCCACCCGAAGCACCTTGTCGACAAACGGTAGAAGCGGAGAATACTTGTGCTCCACAATCAGCAAGGTCCGCCCCATGCGCCTGAGTGCGACAATTTGTTCGAATATTTGGCGGGTTGCCAGCGGATCGAGATTCGCAGTCGGCTCGTCGAGAATCAGGAATTCACAATCCATCGCAAGCGCCGAAGCAATGGCAAGTTTCTGCTTCATTCCCCCGGAAAAGTTGGCATGATGGTCGCTTGGCGCGACATCTAAGTCGACGCGGCGCAAAGACGCCTCGGTTTTGGCAGGCATCTCTTCGCGAGGTATCTGCAGGTTTTCCAGACCAAAAGCGATTTCATCCGCCACGGTCAGCATACAAAACTGCGCGTCAGGATCTTGAAACACGTAACCGATTTTGCCCGGTTGCTGGAGTGACGATTGCCAAATCATCTCACCGGAGACCTCTGCCTCAATGGACCGCGGAATGATGCCCGCAAGCGCCATCGCAAGGGTACTTTTGCCACTGCCGCTCGGACCTGTAACCAAAACACATTCTCCTGGGAATACGTCAAACGTGCAGTCGACGATGGTTGGCGTCGCATCATCCCCATACGTCACTGACAAATTGTGTACAGATAGAACCGGTAGCACATCTGCCACCGGTCCTTGCTGATGCCGATTCATCGGGCCATCGCTCGCTGCCGGGCGATAGCGAAGTTCCGCAAGACCCCCGCTTTATAGAGCGCGTCCGCGACAAGTTTCGGCAGAATGCCTCCGAGGACGGCGCCACTGCAAAGCGCAATGACGATATACGCCACTTCTGTGCCCGCTGTAAGCTCATTGCCACCGTACTGAAAGTACCACTGCAGAACAGCTGCGGCGCTCGCCAGGACGCCTGATAATATGCAAGAGACGATATGGTAGCCGCGATAGAAAAATAGACAAAATGCCAGTTCTGCGCCGATGCCTTGAATCAGGCCGGCCACCAAATTAGACAAACCCCACTGCCCGCCGAGCAACAATTCGACCGACGCCGCAATGAGTTCGGCCAAGAGTGCGGCACCCGGGCGGCGAATGATATAGGCCACCAACACCGAGGCAATCAGCCACAGCCCTGTCATCGTCGCTTGACCGGCGTACGCGGTGGTCGGAATGACCGCATAAAGAATGTCCCACACCTTGTACAATGCGCCGGTCACAATCGCCAAGACGACCATGACGATGACGTCTCTCAATTTCCAAGCCGTCATACTTCAATCCTCCTCCAGTGCGAGAGTGGACTCATGTGCGCGCCAGAACCGAGGGTGCCTTAGACACATCAAAACAGCACCCTCGTCACGACGTGCGCGTGAAAAGGGTGCTGCTGTATCGTCGAATGGGCACTTCCTCCCGCTGGTATGACCCAGATCGAGTCCCAGGGTTAGCGACACAACTGTCGCTTCTCAGCCAATACGCGGCACCCCTAGCGCCCCTCTTCACATCGTTCAATTGTCAGGGACAGTGTAACACCACCAAAGTCCCACCGCAAGCGCAAACACGTTGCTATTCGAGCGCCTGTGCACAAAATGAAAATGGGACCTTAACGCTCCCAACCCATTTTCAGATTCAAGTTGTGATACGCCTCCACAAAGCGGACTGTGCCGGTCTTTGCCCGCATCACGAGCGTTTGCGTGCGCGCGCGGTTGTTTCCAAGAAAACGCACACCGTCGAGCAATTCGCCATCGGTAATCCCCGTCGCCGAGAAGATGGCATCGTCGCCGCGAACGAGGTCGTCCAATTCGAGGACGTGATCAACATCGCCGATACCCATTTCCTCACACCGCCGGCGCTGTTCGTCGTTTTCAGGGAGCAAGCGGCCAATCAATTCCCCACCCAAACACTTCAGGGCGCATGCGGCAAGTACCCCTTCTGGTGCCCCGCCGGAACCTAATAGAATATCGACGCCCTTCTCCGGAAATGCGGTATACAGCGCACCTGCGACGTCACCTGCTGGTATCAACTTGATGCGTGCACCTGCTTCGCGTACCTCCTGAATAAGTTTCGCATGCCGCTCCCGATCTAAAATCACCGCGACGACATCCTTGATGTCTTTGCCGTTAGCCTCGGCAACGGCCTGCAAATTCTCGCGAACAGTCTTGCGAAAACTGACTCGTCCCTTGGCGTTCCGTCCCACGGCAATCTTGTCCATATACATGTCTGGCGCATGTAACAAGGAACCTTTTGGCGCAATCGCGACAACCGCCATGGAATTGGCCGCACCAGCTGCCACAGTCTCTGTTCCCTCAATCGGATCTACCGCGACATCGACTTCTGGCTGAACCCCTGTGCCCAGTCGCTCACCAATGTAGAGCATCGGGGCCTCGTCCATCTCCCCCTCGCCGATGACGACGGTGCCGTCCATCGAGACGGTATCAAACATTTTGCGCATGGCTTCTGTCGCCGCGGCATCGGCAGCCATTTTGTCGCCGCGCCCCATCCACGTCGCACTCTTCAGTGCTGCAAATTCAGTCACGCGCACGAGTTCCATCGCTAATTCTCTTTCCATTGATCCACTTCCTAACATCGTATAGTAAAAATCCCGGTTCAGGTTTGATGGTTTTATATTTAGAATGCATGCATACCTGCAAACCGACCCACGCTTGTTAGGTTACGCCAAGCAATGAATAATGTCCAAATTGTGTCCACCCACACGCGAAAAATCCATCCTTTCCAACGCCCATGACCAGCTACCTTCCACTCAGCCCGAAGTTTTTGGCGCAGTCGCCTCTTCTAATGCGGTCAAGATAGCAAAAGCCGCCTCGTTTGAATCGCCACACATCTCCCTGGATGCCTGTAGCGACTGGCAGACCAATGGGCGCTCTGGTTTCCCAAACAATCGGCACCGATTGTCCTCGGTGAGTTGGACACAGCGCACACCTGCGGGTTTGCCGTGCTCCATGCCAGGGATTGGCGAAGAGATGGATATCGCAATACAACAAGCCGCGCAACCAATCCGGCACTCCATCTTGAGACAACTCCTTTTATCGGGATGAAACATCTATCGACTGCTTCGACTGTACGACTTCCTTATGCCGGCCAAGGTATAATGCGACCAGTATCATGAAAGCGCCAATGTAAAAATAGAGCGTAGGGTGCGTCTTCAAAATGAGAATGGACAACAACACGCCAAAAATCGGTTGTAGGTACAGTGTAATCGCCGCACGGGCGATATCCTGGTCTTGCAGTACAAACAACCAAATCAAGTAAGCGCCAGCCGTGGCCAAGAGCGCAAGAAACACCAACGCCAATAGCGGCCCAGGTGACAAACGATGAGGCCAGGCGCCACCACTGAGAAGCCACAGTGGCACACACCCCAGAAACCCCGTCAGGAGCATGATGGACATCGCCGCAGATGCGGGCAAATCGTCGGTCAGCCTCGATGACATCGCATTGTAACAGGCATAACACAGGACGGCCAACAGTAAGAGGGCATCGCCGAGCGCGTAACCTTGCACGCCTGGCCGCGGACACCCTGCAACCACGTAGGCACCGATAGCCGCGAGGGCCATGGCGAATTTTCGCTTACCGCTAAGCGTTTGCTGTAAAAAAAGCGCGGCGACAAGCACCGTGAACAACGGTTCCAGCGCGATGGATACGGCGCCAAGTGCCGCAGTCGAAGCATGAATACCAATCGTCTCCAACGTCACCGGAAACGTAAATCCAATCAGCCCCAACAACGCACTTTTTGTCAACGCGCTCCGCGAAAACGCCGCACGATTGCGGCGAAACGCAATCAGTACGAACGGAAACAAAACGACGCCGCCGACGAACATCCGGGTCATCGTAAGAAAGGTCGGGCTCATTTGACGAGTGGCAATGCTCGTTGCGACAAAACTCCCAGACCAAACGAGGTTTGCGAGAATTAATAATCCAAACAAGATGGTACGCGGCGGTTTCAAACATTCATCATCCTTAAGCGCTTTTGTAAGTAGCCTACGAATTTGCATTGATGCAGACGCACCCCTACAATCGAAGTACACGTCCAGCGAACGGACGCCATCAAGGGAGGGTTACCATGGAAAAACGCAAACTGGGTCAACAGGGCCTCGAAGTCTCGGCAATTGGGCTCGGATGTATGGGCATGTCCGACTTTTACAGTAACCGCGACGACGAAGAATCCATTCGTACGATTGAACGTGCACTTGAATTAGGTGTGACTTTTTTTGACACAGCCGATATGTATGGCGTCGGCGAGAACGAACGGCTCGTCGGTCGCGCGCTGAAGCCACATCGTGACAAAGTCATCATCGCGACCAAGTTCGGCAATGTTCGCTCCGAGAAAGATGGCAGTTTCCTTGGTATCAACGGCCGACCAGAGTACGTCCGCGAAGCGGTCGACAAGAGCCTGTCCCGACTCGGTATCGACTATATCGACTTGTACTACCAACATCGGGTTGATCCGTCCGTGCCCATTGAAGAAACGGTCGGCGCGATGGCAGAACTCGTACAAGCCGGCAAAGTGAAATACTTGGGCCTTTCCGAAGCGGCCCCAGACACCATCCGCCGCGCGCACAAAGTCCACCCAATCACGGCACTCCAAACCGAGTACTCCTTGTGGAGCCGCGACGTTGAGGATGAAATCCTGCCAACCGTTCGCGAACTAGGTATCGGCTTTGTCGCGTACAGTCCACTAGGCCGTGGCTTTCTCACGGGCCAAATCAAGCGCTTTGAAGACCTCGCTGAAGACGATTATCGCCGCTTCTCTCCACGGTTCCAAGGTGAAAACTTCGCAAAGAACTTGCAACTGGTCACGAAAATCGAAGAATTGGCGCGCGAGAAATCATGCACGCCAGCTCAGCTCGCCATCGCCTGGCTACTTGCGAAGGGGGACGACATCGTGCCTATCCCTGGTACCAAACGGCGTAAATACCTCGAGGACAACCTCGGTGGCGTCAATGTCAAACTTTCTGCAGAGGAACTGCGTGCCATTGACGAAATCGCGCCAAAAGGCATCGCTGCAGGAACACGCTATCCCGAGTCGAGCATGTCAACCATCAATCGCTAACCAACGACATCAACCAACGAACAAACGACACGAGGGCCGGCTGCCAGTCGCGCCCTCGACTATGTTCGCTGTACCGACCGATAAATCCGCTCTGGGCGCCCGACGACGCCATAAGCAAAATCAAGCTTGTACCTGATCTTGCGCGACCAAATACTCTAAATATCTCCGGGCCGTCGTACGACTGCAGCCAATTTTTTGGCTCAATACTTTGCATCAATTCATCGATAGCCTGCTGGTCTACCTTGGGATTCTCCTTCATCAATGCATCCAACCGCTTGCGAAAAGAGCGATATCTCGATAACGTCTCTGGAAATTGCAATAGCTCAAATCCATCCATATCCGGAAAGTAAATATCGAGAAGTACCAAATCCGGATGTAGGATAGCCAAGTGTTCCTTCGCTTCCGGTTCATTCGTCGCAATCCCCACGACTTGATAGCCATCGACGCGTTCTACGAATCTGCGATTGATTTCAGCAATCCTTACATCGTCTTCAATGACAAGAACCTGTATCGCAGTGTCCTGTTTCATCCATCGTACCCCATCTTGCCAGCGTAGCCCTTCGGAATCACGACTGTAAAAATTGTCCCGCACCCGGGCTTCCCTGTAAACGTAAGTCTATCCACTGCCTGCGGCACGTCGCGAAAACTGCTTTCCCGAATCAATTCAAACGTTACTTTGAGTTCCTGTGCCCGATGAAATTTGCCGAGAATCAACCCGCCAATCATCGGATCTGGGATCCCGTCCATCACAAAGCGAATCAAAATTTATGGTATAAAGCTTATTGGAATATTCATGCGTCTGGGCTCTAAGTGCATCCGCATACGTCCGAACTTGAGAAAGTTTGAAGACGGAATTGATAAAACAAGCGCAGTCGTCGCAGATGACCAGTTGATTGTCATTCGCGAAAACTACCGATTTCCACACTCTTTAAACGGGCATTCGCCAAACGAACGACAATGCTCTGCGTATTTCATATTCTTCAATCTATCAGATACTACGGCTTTGGTACGCTCGTTCCTATCGTTTTAGCGGCAAAAAGTTACACCGTGACCCACTCCCTAGAGTACACGGCCATTTCGTTCATCGGCTGCCCTATCGGATCGCTCATTTCACTGCCAATTATTGAACGCATCGAGCGTAAGTGGTTAATTATTGGCGCCGCGTTCTGCATGGCGCTATTCGGGATACTGTTCGGCATGTCTACGTCGTCTGCGACGATTATGTTGTGCGGATTTTTGTACACATTGGTCAGCAATGTGTTCTCGAACGCATACCACGTCTTTCAAGCCGAGATCTTCCCAACCTCCATTCGGGCGACCGCGACTGGAAGCGCATACAGCCTAAGTCGTCTGATGAGTGGGTTAATGCCGTTCATCCTGTTGCCTATCCTCAAACAAGATGGCGCAACCGCAATGTTTTGTATCGTAGCCGTTGTCATGGTCGTCATTATGTTGAACCTCGGGCTGCTCGGCCCCAAAACCACGAGTGTGGCCATGGAACGCGTAAACGAGAGCCAGCTTGCGGAATCATCTGACGTCCGCCAAAACACCCCACCGCTCCAATTGAATTCTTGAACATTCACGAAGTTTTAGGCTGTAATTTCGCTACACCAACGGCGCGGTGCCCCCAGAGAATGCGCTCAACCTCGCTAGACATCGATTGATGGCAGTCCACGATTAAGATGACCTCACTCAATCCGATGGTGTTTTGATTCCTTTTAATCAAAAACAGATCTAACCAATAGCCCAATACGCCTCCCGTCAGGATACCAATCATCCCCCAAAGAACAGGTCCCCACTTAAAGACAAACCCGTAAATTACGCCAAGAAGCATAAAAACAGTTCCAAAAATAAATCCAAATTGAATCCCGATGGGATCACCACGATGAGTGAGAACAATATCATGGGATTTCGTATACTGATTATCAAGGGGTATGACGAGAATATTTTGCTGCTCAATTCCGCGTTGTTCCAGTTCGATAATCGCCATTTCCAGATACATAGAATGTCTAAATGTCGCAAACACATTCATGGTCATTTGACCTCTTTCCTCTGCAGCGTGGACAATTGGATAGCACGATGCTGATAGTTCTCGGAAAGGAATCTGGATTGCTCAGACTTAAACATCTTCGACAATTCTACGGCCTGCAAATAGGCATCATGGGCTGCGAACCCATAAATAGAGGGGAAAAATAATAGCCATTCCGGCTTCAATAAGGTCGTTGCCAGTGCAAAGTGACCTTGAAATGTCGCAAGGATGGCGCGCGAAAGATTCGACTGGTAAAAAACGAGGAGATACCACCCAAGAATGAAGAATCCAGTTGGAATGCGATTGACGTATAAGTGTCCCGCCCCTGGACACAGAAAGGACCATAGGACTACATCGCGCCAATTGCGAAGCGAAAGATAATTGAGTTCCAGAGCACTGATTTTAACCGGTATGATGGGCGCGTCTCCCCGGTCGGAGAGGGTATACAACTGATTTACTTCAATCGCGACGCGATAACTGTCTCGAATTGCGAATCCATACATTCCAACATATAAAAGAATCCACCGTAAGTCGATTGTGATCTTAGCCTGATGAAATTCTCCGAGCATTGTATAAAGTATGGCTGAATTTAAGTGCGCCTTCACATTGATGACCAGTTCCATCCCCATGAGGAGAAAACCAGTGGCATACTTACACATCATGATGTGCCCAAACCCTGGCAGCGCGGCGGACCACCAGGCCACGACGTAGGGGCGACGCAGAACAAGTTGATTCATTAGGTATGAAGATGTAAACGCCCGAGGGCGGCGTATGGCTTGTGACACCCTGCTTCCCAAGTGTGCTTTCACCTCATCGCGTATGCATTCATCGCTATTGTGCGAAAAAGATGAGCATTACATTCTCGTGCTGCTAGAGGCCGACAAATGGTGGGGCTAAAATTGGCGGCACTCGTCAGGAGCGCCGCTTATCCAATTCGAGAAGCACATCCGCAGGGGAGACCTGACTGTAGCGCCAGAGGGCGAACAGATGGTAGAGGAGGTCTGCCGATTCGGATGCGAGCGTCCCGGGGGCGTCTGTGATTTCAGCCCGTAGGGCAGCCAAGGCGACCTCGACGGCCTCTTCCCCCACCTTCTTGCCAATTTTCTCGGCGCCGTGTGTGAACAGGTATGTGGTGTACGAACCTTCTGGGCGAGACTGGAAGCGATGGTCAATCAGCGCCCAAAGTCGTGCGAGCGTCGCAAAGGTATCCGCATCCACTGGCGCCAGTTCGCGCAACGCGCCCTGCGCAGTCGACATCGTCGCCAGCGGCGCATTGCCTGTCTGCGCTTCGCCTTCATCCGCCGCCATTGCAGGAGCCTTGTCTGGTGCAGTAATCGTTTCCGCGTGCGTGACGCGTCGAAAGAAACAAGTCGTTTCACCCGTGTGACACGCTGGCCCCTGCGGCTGTACGAGATATAAAACCGCATCGCCATCACAGTCGACGCGAACGTCTACGACCTTCTGCGTGTGACCCGAAGTCTCGCCCTTGTGCCAATATTCCTGACGAGACCTACTGTAGAACCAGGTCTCGCCCGTCGCCAACGTGCGCTTAATGGCCTCGCGGTCAGCGTAAGCAAGTGTCAGCACGTGGCCTGTGTCGACATCCTGAACGACGACCGGAACCAGCCCTGTAACACTGTCATAACGGACAATCGAGAGATTCACCGTTTCCGTCATTGATAAATCCATCGAACAGGTACCCCCCTCTGCCGAACGTGTGCCTTGACATCGCGAATACTCGTCTCGGCAAAGTGAAAGACACTCGCTGCCAGCGCCGCATCCGCCCGCCCTTCCGTCAAAACCGTGTAAAAGTGCTCTTTACGTCCTGCGCCCCCACTGGCGATGACTGGGACGTTTACGGCAGTCGCAACGCTTCGCGTGAGCTGGATGTCGTAGCCATCCCGGGTGCCATCCTGATGGAAACTGGTCAAAAGAATTTCGCCAGCGCCCAATTTCTCGACGCGGCGGGCCCACGCGATGACATCCATGCCCGTTCCCACCTTGCCACCTTGAATCATTACTTCGTACTCACCCATGGTTTGATTCAAATTCGCGTCAATGGCGACGACCACACACTGTTCGCCAAAGCGGTGCGCCGCCTCTTTGACAAGCGACGGATTGCGCACCGCGCTCGTGTTCATCGACACTTTATCCGCTCCGGCGAGGAGCAGGTTGCGCACATCGTCGACCGACGAAACGCCGCCACCAACCGTCAGGGGAATGTTCGTCTGCGCCGCGACCTCTTCGACGATACGGCGAGTCGCCAACCGCCCCTGCTCGGACGCCGAGATATCAAGTAAGACCAGTTCGTCGGCTCCTGCGTCCGAGTAGATTTTGGCGAGTTCAACCGGATCACCTGCATCCCGGCGATCATGCAAGAACCCGACATGCTTCACGACGCGGCCGTCGAGGACGTCAAAACACGGGATAATGCGCTTGGTCAGCACGCCGACTCCTCCTCTTGCAGGCGTGCCAAAGCCTGCGTCAAATGAAACTTGCCGTCGTACAGCGACTTGCCGACGACAGCACCGGCAAGTCCCGCACGCATCGCCGCGACGACGTCCGCCTCGTCGCGGATGCCGCCAGAAGCGATTGCGCCAAGACCTGTCGCCTGAACTTCGCCGGCGAGAGCCAAATTGGCGCCTGCGAGCGTTCCGTCGCGATTCACATCGGTCACCAACGCGTGGCGAACGCCTGCCTCATACAGTTGTTGAGCCAAGTCGACAATCGGTGTCGCCGTCTGCTCCAGCCAACCGTCTACGGCAAGTTTTCCACCGCGCCCATCAAGACCTGCAACCAATTTGTCAGCGCCAAATGTATCAATCCACGACGCCATTTGCGCGACATCGCGCGAGGCGGTACCCAGCACCACGCGGGAGACGCCTCTGTCAAGCCAATGGGCGATATCCGCCGTCGTGCGAATGCCCCCGCCGACTTCGACGGCTGCACCGTACGTCGCGGCCACCCGCACAATGTCGCAAATCACTGGCGCGTTGACGCTGTGGCCGTCTTTGGCGCCGTCGAGATCGACCACGTGAAGAAAAGTCGCGCCTTGCTCGCACCAGTGCCGTGCCATGGCAGCTGGATTGTCGCTGTACTCCGTCTTCGCCGCGTAATCCCCTTTGTGGAGGCGCACGCAACGCCCGCCAAGCACGTCAATCGCGGGCAGTAACGTGAATGTCATCGGTCGCCACCCCCTGCTTTGTCGTCCTGCTTCGCTGCCAATTGGCACAGATGGCGACAAAGTTATGCAAAATGCGTTCGCCGACATCGCCGCTCTTCTCCGGGTGAAACTGTGCGCCCAAGACGTTACCTTGCCCGACGACGCCCGGCACCGAAACTGAGCCATACGTGGCAGCGGCCAACACACAGTCGCGCTGTTTCGCCTCGACGTAATACGAGTGGACAAAGTACACATAGTCCCCAACTCGGATGTCCCGCAGCAGCGGGTGCGGGCGGACGACGTCTAAATCGTTCCAACCCATATGCGGCACCTTGACATCGTCCCGGAAGCGCACGACTTCGCCCGGCAAAAGCCCAAGGCCCATGTGGCGCCCGTGTTCCTGACTACTGCCAAACAACAACTGCATCCCTAGGCAAATGCCGAAAAGTGGACGCCCTTCGCGCGCGACCTGACGGAGAATTGGGATGAGGCCAGCGGCGCGCAGTTGAAACATTGCATCGCCAAAGGCGCCCACACCCGGCAAGACAACGCCTTGGACCGCATCCCCGTCCCCCGCAGCAATGAGTGCCTTCCAGGCGGCTGCGTCCGGCACGACGACCGTCTGTGCACCGACGCGCTGAAATCCCTTCGTGACACTTTTCAAATTCCCGACGCCAGGGTCCAAGATGGCTATCATTCCAACACCCCCTTGCTGCTTGGCACGCCGCCGTCCACGCGGCTCACGGCTTCGCGTAACGCCGCGCCAAACGCCTTAAACAACCCCTCGACCATATGGTGATTGTTCTCGCCATACAGTACAGCGAGGTGTAACGCCATCCGCCCTTCGTTGGCGACAGACTTGAAGAACTCCGCAACCAGCTCGGTTGGGAACGCCCCGATGCGCTCATTGGTGAACTGCGCCTGAAAGACAAACGCCGGCCTGCCAGACAAGTCGAGAACCGCGCGCGCCAGCGTCTCGTCCATCGGCGTGTGCCGCTCGCCGTAGCGGCGAATTCCCACCTTGTTGCCGAGTGCCTCGGCAATCGCCTTACCAAGGCATAAGCCGATGTCCTCGACGAGGTGGTGGTCGTCTACATCGATATCGCCGTCGGCTTCAATGGTGAGATTAAACTGGCCGTGAACGGCAAACAGATGCAACATATGGCGCAAGAAAGGCACCGGAAAATCGAGTTTCACCTCACCTGTTCCGTGCAGCGCCAAGGAAAGTCGAATGTCGGTCTCACCGGTTTTGCGCTCGACGTCCGCCACAAAGCTCGGTACCGCAACCACCCTTTCAGTTGCCATTTGTGCGCTCCTCCTCCTCGCGGATTAAAACCGCGCGCGCGTGTGCCTCCAGGGATTCCGCACGCGCCAGCGTGACAATGTGCTGTGCGTGTAAAGACAACGTCTCCCGGTTGTACGCGACGACGCTCATGCGCCGCAGAAAGTCGTGTACGCCAAGCCCACTCGCGTATCGAGCACTGCCATGCGTCGGCAACACGTGATTGCTGCCTGCATAGTAGTCGCCAACCGGCTCCGGCGTGTCATGACCAAGAAACACGGCCCCGGCTCGGCTGATAGCCGGCAGCCATTCTGCCGCATCATCCAGCAACAGTTCCACGTGCTCCGGTGCCACATCGTTCAAAAGGTCCATCGCCTGCTCCAGGTCATCGACATGCACCAATGCGCCCCACCGCGCCAGTGCCGCCTTGGCAATGCCAAATCTCGGCAAATCAGCGAGCTGCCGCTCCAATTCGCCCTGTACCGCCTGCAGCAACTTTTCCGACGTACTCACGCAAACAGCCCCCGCCTCCGTATCATGTTCTGCCTGCGCCAGCATGTCGGCGGCGACAAACTTCGGATTGGCCTCCTCGCCTGCGACGATGAAGACTTCGCTCGGCCCAGCGATGCTATCAATGCCGACGTCCCCCATCACTTGCCGTTTGGCAAGTGCGACATAAAGGTTCCCCGGCCCGACAATCTTGTCCACGCGTTCGACGCTCTCTGTTCCATACGCAAGGGCGGCAATGGCCTGCGCGCCCCCCACGCGATACACTTCGTCAATGCCCAAGAGATAAGCAGCCGCCAACACATCCCGATGCGGCAGTCCATCCGGCCCTGGCGGGGAGCAGAGCGCGATGGAGGCAACACCTGCCACTTGCGCCGGAATCACGTCCATCAGCACCGTCGACGGGTACGCGCCCCGTCCCCCCGGCGCATAAACGCCGACGCGGCGCAATGAGCGCCAGACCATGCCCATCTGCTCGCCGTTCTCGCCATAGAGCGTAAAGTCCTCCGGCCATTGCGCCTCATGAAACGTCCGTATCCGATCCGCCGCCGCCCTTAGCGCCTCCAAAGTCTCAGCGGGCGTCGCCTGGTATGCGGCCTCCAGCGCCGCAACAGGCACCCGCAGCGAAAACGCGTCCTCTGCGGCAGACGCTAAGCCATCCAACTGAGCGGTCCAAGCCCGCAACGCAGCGTCTCCTCGCGCGCGAACGTCCGCCACGATATCCGCTACGCGCCGCGCTTCATCCGGTGCGGCAGACGCCGTTCGCTGCCACGAAAACGCTGTACCTTCCACAATTTTTACGGTCATTGCCGCACTGCCCCCCTCTTCGCCATCGCCTCGTTCAACCGCCGCACAACTTCAGAAATCTCCCGCTGTTTCATTCGATAACTCGAACGGTTGGCCACCAAGCGCGCCGAAATGTCGTGCACCGTGTCATAGACCACGAGGCCGTTGGCCTTGAGTGTCGACCCGGTCTGCACCAAATCGTATATCCGATCCGCCAACCCAATAACACTCGCCAACTCAATCGATCCCGACAACGGCACAATTTCCACCGACTGCCCTTGGCTGCGGAAATACGCGTCAGCCAATTTCGGATACTTGGTCGCCACCCGCTCGGGTCGCCTGTCAAAATCCTTCGGCAGGCCCGCGACGCAGAGGCGGCATTTGCTGACGGCGAGATCGATTAACTCATACAACTCCTTCTGCTGCTCCAACAACACATCTTTGCCGACGACGCCGAGATCTGCCACGCCAAAACTCACGTAGGTGGGCACATCGGCGGGCTTGGCGAGTAGATAGCGAATGGGCGAGTACCCGTCCCACGCCACTTCGAAGACGAGCGCGCGCGTATCGTCGAGATCTGCCGGGAGCGGCAATTGCGCCTCCTGCCACAACGGCAGCAAGTCGTCCACTGTACGCCCTTTGGCAAGCGCCACGGTCAGCATCACAATCCCCCTCCCGCGTGATTCACAGCCGCGCCGAGCGAACCTGCCGAAAAAGTATCCGCTGCCGTCATCGGCGCACCGAGCACGGCCAGTACGCGCTCGACTTCAAACGCCAGCCCAACTGCCGGCGCTGCCGAGCCAAATTGCGCCAACAGGTCGTCGTAGCGCCCACCAAGCGCAATCGGCGCGCCCACACCTGGCGCAAACACCTCGAACACGAGCCCCGTGTAATAGGTGATGTCGCGATGCAGCGTCAAGTCAAACATCACCTGCTCCTTGAGCCCGAGGTCCGTCACCGCAGAGGCCAGAAGCACGAGACTGCCCCAAGCCGCCTCCATCTCCTGTCTCGCGGTTTCACTTTGCCAAATTGCGCCCGCCGTCGCGTCCGCCAGACTATCTGGCTCGTACGGCGTGACCGCCTGCAAGATACCAATCACGTCTGGCAATGTGCTGGGCAAGACCGCCCGAAACGCGACATAGTCGCCTCTCGTCAAGCACGCTAACCCATCTGCCACCAATTCCCCCGGTACGCCGAGCGCCTTGAGCAGCGCCGGCAATAAACGCGCGTGGCTGACGACCGTTTGTGTCTCCTGTAACCCGAGTGCAAGCGTGGCCCGATGGCACAAATCCAACACCTGCGCGTCCGCCGTGGCACCTGCTTCGCCAATCCACTCGACGCCCACCTGCGTCGACTCGGCGGCTTTGCCGCTGGCCCACGACAACGAAGCGGGATCATTCGTACGCCGATACACCCGCTCGGCATACGACCAGCGAATCGGCAGCTTGGCCGCTGTCACCAGCGGTGCTGCCATGCGCGCAATCGACGGCGTCATCTCCGGCCGCAGCGCAATCGCGTTCCCCATACCGTCAAATAGTTGCACCCACTCGCGCGCCGCCTCGAAAGGCCGCGCCCTGAGCAATGTGTCGACAAACTCAAACGCCCCACTCGACACGAGTTCATACCCCGCCTCGTCAAAGAAGTCGACCAACCGGTTCTCAATCACCCGCCTGCGTTTCGCAAATCCAGGGTAACTATCCTGCATCCCCATCGGCCTATCGGCAAAGCCACTTGGCACATTTACACTCACTGTCATCACCACACCAATTGTCCGTTACTTTAGTACGCTAATATAGTAAAGCATAGAGCCCAAAGAGAGGCAAGAGGGTATCTGGGGAAATGTGGGCGAAAAATGCCTTATCTCCTTCGCCACCGACCAAAACGCCATAAAACTCTGTCAATTATGAAGACAAGTCCCCCAGCGCATCACGCCGCTCGCGTGCAGCGGTAGCCTTTTTCCATCCCGCCGCACCACAAGCCTATCCCTGCTCGCTCACGCTAGCACTTCCCTGCACAACGAAACGAGGCCCGACGCTCACCGCCGGGCCTCGCCCATCGCCATGCAGAGAAGCCCTTTACACGAGGCTCCCGCGCGACGACCGCAACGCCAACTCAGTCAATCGATCCGGTCTCCTGATAGCGTTTCGCCATCATGTCAATCTCGCGCTTCAATTCAGTGACCAAATCGGCCTCTGGAATCTTGCGCACCACTTCACCCTTGCGGAACAAGAGACCTTCGCCACGCGCACCTGCAATGCCAATATCAGCTTCGCGCGCTTCGCCCGGGCCGTTCACCGCACAACCGAGCACAGACACCTTGATAGGCGCCTTGATGTTTTGCGTATATGCCTCAATCTCATTCGCGATACTAATTAAATCAATATCAATCCGGCCGCAAGTTGGGCATGACACAATCGTGACCGCATCCGAAACGATGTGGAACGTCTTCAACAACTCGCGGGCAACCTTGATTTCCTCCACAGGATCCGCACTCAACGACACGCGCATCGTATTACCGATACCCATACTAAGCAATGTGCCGAGCCCAGCGGAGCTCTTAATCGTTCCACTGAACAATGTACCAGATTCCGTGATACCCAAATGCAGCGGGTAGCGAAACGTCTCCGCGGCCAAGCGATACGCATCAATCGCCATCGGCACATCCGACGCCTTCATGGAAATAATGATATCGTCAAAATCGAGGTCTTCCAGGATTTTCACGTGGTGCTGTGCACTCTCCAACATGCCCTGCGCCGTCGGGTATCCGTACTTCTCCAAAATATGCTTCTCCAAGGAACCCGCGTTCACGCCGATACGAATAGGAATACCGCGCTCTTTACAGGCCTTGACCACCGCTTCTACCCGATCACGCTTGCCGATGTTTCCTGGGTTAATGCGAACCTTATCGATGCCGTTCTCGATTGCCTCAAGCGCCAGCCGATAGTCGAAGTGAATATCTGCGACCAGCGGAATGTGAATCTGTCGCTTGATCTCCTTAATCGCTGCGGCAGCTTCCTTTGTGTTCACTGTCACGCGCACGACTTGGCAGCCAGCGTCTTCGAGTCGGTGAATCTGTTCCACCGTCCCCTTCACATCCGCAGTCTTCGTCATGGTCATACTTTGGATGATGACTTGGTCGTTCCCACCAATGGTGATGTCACCAACCCGCACCGGTTTTGTTTGCTCTCGACGATACATCGCGTTCTCGTCTCCCTATATACATCGTGTGTTGGTGCGCGCGAAAACACAACAAACAAACGACAAAAGATGAATTTACTCTCGAACACACCATTCTGATCTTACCGAAAGTAAACGAGCCATTCAACCTTCAATGTTGTTCGTTTGTCTCGAATTGGCTCCACCAACCCTCCATGAGAAACACATCAATACATGCAACAAGCGGCGCTAGGAGGCTTCTTAGATAAGGCTAATCAGGTTCTTCAAATTTTGTGACAGGATGAAAATAAAAACTTTGCCTGTGGTGGCTATTAAAATTCACAACATCGGTCGTTTAAACGTTTTTTCTGAAGGGAGCTTCTGGAGAATAGGCCCGGGCCTACCCGACCCGCGAGCGGCAGTTAGGCATCCGCGCCCTTCCCCGAACCGGACGTGCGCCTTTCGACGCATCCGGCTCTCCATTCGAAGTTGTTTATACAAATTGAAGTTGTTTGTACAAAACGCAGTTTTCGAGACAGGCCCGCTACGTATTATCTACGTCCCCTATTGCTCTGCCGTAACCTTAACCCTTTGTAACTTTACCTCGACTCCATGTGTTGAATGACACTGAGTGTAACCAAGAGTGAGAGATTCACGGGATCTACCATCACCTTGTCGAGACGAAACGAGTTCCGAGCAGCATTTGCACAATCTGTTCAGGTTCCAAAATCGGTGATTGCCAACCATCTCCTGTCTGCCGCCGTGCGTACGGGTCACACTATGCACGAGGTGATGTGTGATGGGAGAGCGATCTGAATTTAATCCCGGCTACAAAGTCCCAAACACGGGTGTTTACATCGAAGTTGGCGAGCACCCAGACAGCGACGGCCTAACCGCACCCAAACGCGTCCGTCTGCACAAAGGTGACAGGTTCCCAATGACGACCAATGAGAACCGCAAGTGGCATCGGGTGAAGACGCCGCTCAAACATTGAGTGAGCACCGACGTTCACGCTGACACATCGTCTTGTCCGGGCAGGCCCATAGCGCCGTGGGGTCTGCCCATTTCCAATGTCCCACCAAACTTGCGCTTGCTGGTGGACTCATCGAGTGCATATAGTGCACATCATGATGATGACAACGCGTATTGGCCCTATTCGCTAAACCGTCACCCGATGCACAGTGTAGACATCTATGTGAGGGGGAACTGTCGTGAGCAACTCGTCGTCACCAACGCAGCAATTCATCGATTTGACCAACCGATACGGTGCACATAACTATCAACCACTCCCCATCGTCATCCATAAAGCAGAACGGATTTGGGTGGAAGATCCGGAAGGCAACCGCTATATGGATATGCTCAGTGCCTACTCGGCGTTAAATCAAGGACACCGCCATCCGCGTATCATTCAAGCGCTGCGAGATCAGGCTGATCTTGTCACACTGACCTCCCGCGCCTTTCACAGTGACAAGCTCGGCCTATTTTACGAAAAATTGTCGCAGTTGACGAAAAAAGATATGGTTCTGCCGATGAACACGGGCGCGGAAGCCGTGGAAACTGCAGTAAAGGCCGCACGTCGCTTTGCGTACGACGTCAAAAAGGTGCCCGATGGGCAAGCCGAGATCATCGTCAGTGAAGGCAACTTTCACGGGCGTACAGTGACCGCCGTATCGATGTCTTCGCACCCAGAATACCAACGTGGATTTGGCCCACTGACGCCAGGATTCAAAGTGATTCCTTATGGGGACATCGATGCACTCAAAGCAGCCATTACCCAACACACTGCCGCGTTTATCACCGAACCCATTCAAGGCGAAGCGGGAATTGTCATTCCGCCCGAAGGATTTTTGCGAGAAGCGTTCGAAACGTGCAAGGAAAACAACGTGCTATTTATCGCGGATGAAATTCAAACGGGCTTTGGTCGCACAGGCAAGTTGTTCGCCTGTGACTGGGAAGGCGTGGAACCCGACGTCTACATCCTCGGAAAAGCGCTGGGCGGCGGAGTCTTCCCCGTATCGGCCGTCGTTGCGAACCACGATGTGCTCGACGTGTTCGAACCAGGGTCGCATGGATCGACGTTTGGCGGCAACCCACTCGGTGCGGCGGTCGCTATCGCGTCGATGGACGTGATTGTCGATGAGAACTTGGCGGATAAGTCACGCCATCTCGGCACGTACTTTATCCATCAACTGAAAACGATTCAAAACCCGCACATTGTCGACCTGCGCGGGCGCGGACTGTTTATTGGCCTCGAACTGGATGTCCCTGCCCGCCCGTACTGTGAAGCGCTGATGCGAGAAGGGCTACTGTGCAAAGAGACACACGAAAACGTCATCCGCTTCGCACCACCGCTGATTATCGAACAAGACGAACTGGACGACGCCGTTCGCCGCATCCGCAAAGTCATGGAGACATCACTTCACTGAATCACCTGCGATGAGACGCGTGCCTTGCTTGGCCCGTCTCATCTGCCAAGTTGGTACACCGTATAGCCGGCATACTGTGCAAACGGCTGGTGCGCCTGTAAATCAGACACAATGCGTGGATACTGCGCAGTATCTTCAACGACAACCACAACTGCCCCATGTTGTTGTTTATCCGCCAGCCAACCACGAAAGGCACGCGGGTTGTCACTACTCAACCATCGCCAGCCATCTCGTTTCGCATAATCAAAAATCATCGGATCCGGCCCCACCCACACAATGTCAGCCGTTTTCGGCAGTGTGCGCGCCAAGTGGAGGCCAAGCGCATAGGGTGCGGCTTCCGCTGGCGTATACATCGGCGGTGTGGCGTACGCACAAAACGCGACCATCCCTGCAACAAGAACAGGTACGACCGTTCGGGTGAAACGGGATGCACGCGTCCACAAGGTGACCAGCGCATTGGCGCACAACAAGGCGGCAGGAACCGTCATGACCATGTAGTAATAGTGCAGCGCATTGTTTGTCGCCACCCATGTGACAAAACAAAATCCGCAAAGCGCCCACCACGCACTCACGCGGTTAAACAACCGCACGGCTTGTGTAGACGGTGCAGATTTGGCCAGAGCGGATGTATAAAACAGTTGCCCAAGTGAAATCAGTGCGCCTAGGGTCACCGCATACCCAAGCGCGTTGGTCGCCATGAAGATGAACGCTTGTGCATATTTACTCGGATGCAAAATCCCTCCGATGTGTTTTAAAAAATAGGCGTCTGTATCGCCGCTCACAAACGTGTGCGCGGCGTTTGCACCTTCGTATGCCATATAGCCATAGACGATACCAATGCTTACCACGATACACACAAGCGCTTTCCACGAAGCCAGTGACCGCCAACCACAGCGCCCGACAACGAGTGCCAAAACACCTGGCAAAACCGTCACTGCGGGAAGTTTGGCGAGCATCGTGAGGGTCAACACGCCCGTGCAATAGAGCGTCGTCGTCCACGACGGTTTGCGTGTCCATCTGTCAAACGCAAGCACCAACCACAGCATGCACGTCGTCATAAACACTTCCGGCATCAATGCCTGCCCATAGTAAATATCGTACGGAATGAGCAAATAGCAAAGTGCTGCGACGAGGCCGATTCGAGCATTGGCCAGGCGTGCGCCCAGATGGTAGACGAGCCAAACGTTGATGGTAAAACATAGCGACGGCGCGACGTGCAGCAACGGTACGTGCCAGCCAAATAACCGCATCACTCCAGCGGTCAGCCACGGAAGGACTTGCAGTTCGAGTTGCACGCTCTGGCCGCTTGAGCCATCGTAAAAAAACTGCGGATGGAGGATGTTCATCGTGTCATGCACGAAATGAAACACGACGCTTTCTTCATCCGTCTGTCGCCAAGCATCAATCGTTATCAATGGATTGTGCAAGGATGGCAGGTGAACCAGAATCGAAACCACAAGTAGCCCCCACAACGCCACGCGCTCCAAGGGTTGTGCACGAATCCACGTATATGAATACACTGGCAATGCCAACCGCATGTACGACCTGCCTCCTCGACTGTTCACCATTCGCCTAAACTCTTCAAAAGATTCGTAGATTCGCACCCAAGATAAAGATAGCCAAAACCGCAGCGCTCAAACAAGTCTCCTTGTCTGACTACGATTTTGGCCATCGCTTGCCGATGATGTCATTCCCTTGCGATTCAAAAGAGACCCATAAAGAAATCCATTAAAAAACGGATACTGACACCACAAGAACAACACAGAGAGCCATCAAGTAGACCAGCGAAAACCGAAATAATTTGTTGGCCCAAATGAGGTCTTGTTCCTCAGGAATAAAGAGTCCGCGAATCGCTTGGACGAGAAAAATAATGCCCAAGACGGCCATGACGATAAAATAAATCCAACCCTCGTAATGTAACGTGGTCAGCATCAAGGACACAGGTAACATCGCGGCTGTGTAGATGGCAATCTGGCGTTTCGTCTCACGGAATCCAGCCACGACAGGCAACATAGGAATGCCCGCCGCGCGATAATCCTCCGTCTTTTTCATCGCCAGCGGCAAAAAGTGTGGCGGCTGCCACAAGAAAAACGTAAAGAACAAAGCCCAAGCGCCTAACCCTAATGACCCGTCACTGCCCGCAGCCCAGCCGATGAGCGGCGGCATGGCTCCAGATACGCCGCCAAGCACAGTATTGAGCGTCGTGTGTCGCTTAAACCACACCGTGTAGAGATACGAGTAGACGAACAGTCCAACAAAAGCACAGGCTGCCGCCTGCCAATCAATAAGGAAGAAAAGTACGCCGAGTCCGACTGCGCTCATCGACAGGCCTATCGCTAACGCTGCCCCTGGTGCTACCTTCCCTTGCGCAACTGCACGCTTGTGTTTGGTGCGGTCCATCAATTGGTCAATATCGCGATCATAATAGTTGTTCAGTGCTGCCCCACCAGCCACGACCAAAGCCGTCCCGACGAGCGTGAATAAAAGAGCCAAGGGCGATGGATGTCCGTGCGAGGCCACCCACATACCCGCAAACGTCGCCAACAAATTGGCGATGGTGATGCCCCACTTCATGATGGACATATAATCGCGAAATGTGGCCTTTGCCGCGAGTTCCTGAGCGCGCGACTCATCAATCGCCATCCCATTTGCCTGCATGCAAATCACTTCCTTTTCAAAACGAAACTTGAAGGCGGTAAAAAGGCGGTAAACACCGCACTATCGCCGCGAACTGTACAGTAAACTCGAAACTCTATCTACATTGCAGCATACAGACGCCGAGCGCTCCTGACGCACACGACAACTATCTTTGCAAAGATAGACAAGAAACACAACTAAACCGTCCGATTTGTCATCTAACCGACAAACATAGCAGTTTATTGGCACCAATGGACACATTGCAGTATAGCCTGCTGAACAATGGTTTAGTATAATTCCTGGTGAGTTGCGTTTAACGGATGCTGTTTTTGGCCGACTGAATCGCCGACTGAACCACGGTTTCTCGCGTTCGGGCCATCTCTTACCCTTATACCTAAGGAGCGAATCCGAATGCCTCTATGGCTGTCGGGCGTGATCGCATTTTTGGTCGCCTTTGCGCTAGCACCTCGAATGCGCGCGCTGGCCATCAAGTGGAAATTTGTAGATCTCCCCAACGAACGAAAAATTCACCATGATCCTCTGCCGCTATTGGGCGGCGCAGCAATGTTCGCCGGTATTCTGGCTGTAGCGCTGGTGGCCTTCTTCTGGAACAACTGGTTGAAAACGCCGTATGCCGGTGTCATGATTGGTGCAATATTACTGTTCGCAATTGGTATCCTCGACGACTTCTTCAAGACGCGAGGCAAAGATTTTTCGGTCTCCATTCGCTTTGGCGTGCAAATTCTCTCCGCCCTCTTGATTCCCTTGTTCGGCGGCGGTATTCAAGGATTTACAGCGCCGTTTGGCGGTCATCATTTCGTGGCATTTTCGACGGTTTTATCGGTGGTTATCACCGTTGTCTGGATTGTCGGCGTGACCAACGTCTTTAACTTTCTCGATGGCGTGGACGGCCTGGCAGCGGGTATTGCGGCGATTTCCGCCACGACGTTGTTCTTTATCGCCATCGTCAAAGGCGACGCACTCTCCGCCTGGTTTGCTATCGCGGTGACTGGCGCCGCAGTCGGCTTTCTGCGACATAACTTCTACCCTGCGCGAATTATCATGGGTGATGCGGGTTCGACTGTCCTTGGCTATTTGCTAGGTGCCATCGCATCCGTCGGTGCCTTTAAATCAGCAACAGTGATTTCGATTGGCGTGCCTGTCCTGGCACTCGGCGTCCCCATTTTCGACGCCGTGGTCGTCGTACTGGCGCGCGCAAAAGCAGGGAAACCTGTCTATAAGCCAGATCAGAGTCATGTGCATCACCGCTTGCTGCGCGCTGGCTTATCGCAAGTGCAGACCGTCACGGTGGTATATTTAATCAGCGCCTGTTTTTCACTCGTGTCGATGATTGTCCTATTGCTGACGCGCTGACGCACATGGTACTCGAACAAAAGAGCGGCGTTTGCCGCTCTTTTGTCATGTATCGCCTTGTCGGCTATCCTCGGACGTAATCGAATGAAAAGGAGATTTTTATGCAATCTTGGAACCTTGTTGCGACCTGCGCCTTTGGCTTAGAAGCCCTGACGGCGCGCGAACTGCAAAACTTAGGATACGAAACCAAAAGTGAGAACGGATTTGTCCGATTTACGGGCGACGACTCCGCTATCGCCCGCAGCAACCTCTGGCTGCGTACGGCAGAGCGCGTCTTCATCGAACTCGCATCATTTGAGGCGAAAACCTTTGAAGACCTCTTTCAGGGTGTAAAAAACATTCCCTGGGAAAATATCCTGCCGAAGAACGCGGAATTTCCGGTCGTCGGTAAATCCGTAAAATCGATTTTACATAGTGTGCCCGCCTGCCAAAGTATCACCAAGAAGGCCGTCGTCGAACGGCTCAAGCAGGCATACCACCAAGAGACGTTCGAAGAAAGCGGCGCACTCTACCGCATCGAAGTGTCGCTCATCAAAGACGTCGCGACGATTCGACTCGACACGAGTGGCGATGGCCTGCATCGCCGTGGTTATCGGCGCCTGAACGCCACCGCACCTCTGCGCGAAACGCTCGCTGCGGCACTCGTTTTGCTCAGCCGCTGGGATGCGCACCGCCCATTCTGGGACCCCATGTGCGGCTCCGGCACCATCGCCATCGAGGCTGCGTTATACGGACTTCGTCGCGCACCGGGCGCACTCCGCGCATTCGCTGCAGAGTCTTGGCCGACGCTCGATGACGCCGCATTCCCGGAAGCCCGCGATGAAGCCGCGAGCATGGAACGCAGCGTCCCGCTCAACATCATCGCGTCGGACGTAGACCCGAACGTGCTCGATTTAACGTACCGCCACCTCGAACTCGCTCACCTGGACGGGCGCATTGAGGTGCGCAAGGAGGATGCACGGCGCATCCACCCCACCGACGAATACGGCTGCATTATCAGCAATCCGCCATATGGCGAACGGTTGATGAGTATTGATGAAACAGAACGACTCTACCGTGCTATCGGCAAAACGTTTTGCACGCTCGACACGTGGTCGGTGTTTATCCTCACGTCGAACCCGGGCTTTGAGCGCCTTTATGGCAAAAAGGCCGACAAGCGGCGAAAACTGTATAACGGCCGCATTGAGACGCAACTCTTTCAATACCTTGGCCCACTACCACCGCGGCCCCCGCGCGCGTAAAATCCGTATAAAACGGCGTTTCACATGGCCACTTCCACCCCGGAGTTCTTGCAACATCTCCTAATTGGTAGTAGAGTGACAAAGGACTGTTTTTCTGGGAATAGCAGTGAGGCATAAGGGGTGCGAAGTGGCATGCGCGCGACGGATGCCCTGCTACCCTTTCTTCACGGCAATACCACGCGTCACACGGGAGAATGACGAATCCTGATAGCCACATCGGCATTCCTGATGGACTCGAGACTTCTCCTCCTCATCCGTTGCACAATGAAAGCATGAAAGACAAGGAAGTTACGCAGTAAAGGAGTGAACCACATGGGAACCAATCACAATCTGTTTGGCTCCAAACAGACCTTGAACGTGGGTCAGCAATCATTTACTTACTATCGTCTGAAATCGCTTCAGGACGAAGGCGTTGCTGATATCGCCCGCCTGCCGTTCTCCATCAAAATCTTGCTGGAAGCCGTTTTGCGTCAGTATGACGGTCGTGTCATCACCGAAGAGCATATCCGGCAATTGGCCAACTGGAACGCAAAGTCTCCAGAGAAGGCGGACGTTCCCTTTAAGCCCGCTCGAATTCTTCTGCAGGACTTCACCGGTGTACCTGTGGTCGTCGATTTAGCGGCACTGCGTTCCGCAATGCACCGCCTCGGCGGCAACCCGGACCGCATTAACCCGTTGGTTCCTGTCGATCTCGTCATTGACCACTCCGTCCAAGTCGACGCCTTTGGTTCAGACGCCGCGCTCGAATTCAACATCAACCGCGAATTTGAACGAAACGAAGAGCGTTATAAGTTCCTCCGCTGGGCTGCCAAGTCGTTTGACAACTTTAGCGCTGTCCCGCCTGGAACCGGTATCGTCCACCAAGTAAACCTCGAATATCTGGCAAAAGTCGTCCAACAGCGCCAAGTCAATGGCGATGTCGTCGTCTTCCCGGATAGCCTCGTCGGCACCGATTCGCACACGACGATGATCAACGGCCTCGGCGTACTCGGATGGGGCGTTGGCGGAATTGAAGCGGAAGCGTGTATGCTTGGCCAACCGCTCTACCTGTTGCAACCAGAGGTCATCGGCTTCAAGCTGACTGGCCGTTTGCCAGAAGGCGCAACCGCAACCGACCTGGCGCTCACCGTCGTCAACATGCTCCGCAAGAAGGGCGTCGTCGGCAAATTCGTCGAGTTCTACGGATCTGGCCTCTCGAACATCAGCCTGGCTGACCGTGCGACGATTGCCAACATGGGCCCTGAGTACGGCGCGACCATGGGCTTCTTCCCTGTCGACCAAGAGTCGCTCGACTACCTGCGCAGCACGGGCCGCAGTGAAGAGCTCATCGCGCTGGTTGAGAAATACACGAAGGAACAAGGTCTATTCCGCACGGACGACATGGTAGACCCGGTCTTCACCGACACGCTCGAACTCGACCTTGGCGATGTGGAACCATCGATGGCCGGTCCGAAACGCCCACAGGACAAAATCTTCCTGAAGGACATGAAGTCGACCTTCCAGAACGCCATGAAAAAGCCGGTCAGCGAAGGCGGATTTGGTCTGAGCGAAGAAGCGCAGAAAAAAGTGGGTACGGTGAAGTACGCGGACGGATCGACTGCAGAACTGCACCAAGGCGCTACGGTCATCGCAGCGATTACGAGCTGCACCAACACCTCGAACCCGTCTGTCATGATTGGCGCAGGTCTGTTGGCTAAGAAGGCCGCAGAAAAGGGCTTGACGACGCCGAAGTACGTGAAGACGAGCCTCGCGCCGGGGTCACGCGTCGTGACGGATTACCTGGAAAAAGCACAATTGCTGGAGCCACTCGCGGAATTGGGCTTCGACGTCGTCGGTTACGGCTGCACCACTTGTATCGGAAACAGCGGTCCGCTGCCGGATGAAGTGAGCACGGCGATTCAGGAAAACGACTTGCTCGTATCCGCCGTTCTCTCGGGTAACCGGAACTTTGAAGGCCGCATTCACTCGCTGGTCAAAGCCAACTACCTCGCATCGCCGCCGCTGGTCGTGGCTTACGCGCTGGCTGGCACGGTCGACATCGACCTGACAAGCGAGCCGATTGGCAAAGATAAAGACGGCAACGACGTCTTCTTGAAAGATATCTGGCCAAGCAACCAGGAGGTTCAGGAGACCATCCGCAACGTCATCAGCCCGGAGATGTTCCGCAAGCAATATGAAGGCGTGTTCGATGGCAACGAGCGCTGGAACCAGCTGGAAACCGCGCAAGGCCGTCTGTATGATTGGGACGAACAATCCACGTACATTCAGGAACCGCCGTTCTTCGTCGGCCTGACTGCGGATGTTCCGGACATCGCTCCAATCAACAACGCGCGCGTACTGGCCCTGCTCGGAGACTCAGTCACGACAGACCACATCTCGCCGGCCGGCAATATCGCACAAAAGAGTCCTGCTGGCCAATACCTGCAGGAACACGGCGTTGAACCGTACGACTTTAACTCTTACGGATCTCGCCGCGGCAACCACGAGGTCATGATGCGCGGCACCTTCGCAAATATCCGCATCCGCAACCAAGTGGCACCGGGTACGGAAGGTGGCTACACCACCTACTTCCCAACAGGCGAAGTGATGTCTATCTATGACGCCTCCATGAAGTACCAAGCGGAAAACCAACCGCTGGTCGTCATCGCAGGCAAAGAGTACGGTACAGGTTCTTCCCGTGACTGGGCGGCAAAGGGTACCTTCTTGCTCGGTGTCAAAGCGGTCATCGCAGAGAGCTTCGAACGCATCCACCGCAGCAACCTAGTCGGCATGGGCGTACTGCCACTGCAATTCAAGAACGGCGAAAGTGCTTCGAGCCTCGGCATCACAGGCACAGAGAAGTTCACCATTCAAGGGCTCTCGAACGACTTGCAACCTCGTTCTGAAGTCACCGTGGTGGCAACGCGCGAGGACGGATCTTCATTTACCTTCCAGACGGACGTCCGCCTGGATAGCGACATCGAAGTCGAGTACTACCGCAACGGTGGTATTTTGCAAACAGTGCTTCGCAACTTCGTCCGCGAAGAGCAAAACGCGTAAGACAGCCATATCATACAAAAGCGGCGCATACCCCTTTGGGTTATGCGCCGCTTTTCATTTGAATCCAATGTGATGCATCTCCGTATCGTGCGATGAGATGTGCGTCTTACAGTGCCGCCTTCAAGATATTGTAGACGTCGTCCTTGCCCAACTTCTTAAATTGACCAATTTCGCCGAAGCGCACAGCTTGAGCTGCCATCCTCTCCAAGTTCTCGTCGCCGATGTCGTAATCCGCAAGCCGTTGTGGCGCGCCGATTTCCTTGTAGTACTCGCGAACTTTCGCAATCGCAATGTCTGCGAGCTCATCCGTGGACTTACCTTCCGGGTTCACGCCAAATGCCTCTGTCGCAAGACTCGCGAAGCGCGAAGGATTCTCACCCTTCACGTATTCCATCCAGTGCGGGAAGATAATCGCCAAACCGCCACCGTGTGGAATATCGTAAATGGCACTGACTTCGTGTTCCATCGCGTGGCAAGCCCAATCGCCGCGCAGCCCCATGTTAATCATTCCGTTGAGCGCCATCGTGCTACAGTACATCAGCGTCTCCCGCGCATGGTAGTCGTTCGGGTTGTCCAGCGCTGCCTTCGTGTTATGGACAATCGTCTTAATAACGCCTTCAATCAGGTGCTGCTGCAACTCAGTGTGTTCCGTCTTATGGAAATAATGCTCAAAACAGTGCGCAAGCATGTCGCAGGCGCCGTACACAGTCTGATCACGCGGAACCGTATAGGTATTTTCCGGATCGCAGAAAGAGAATTTCGGGAAGGTATACGGCGAGCCGCCCCCCAACTTCTCCTTCGTCTCCCAGTTGGTAATCACACCGCCGGAATTCATCTCTGACCCGGTCGCGGCCAAGGTCAGAATCGTACCCAACGGCAATGCCCCTGTGGCTTGCCCCTTACGCGCGTAAATCTCCCAGACATCGCCTTCGTATTTGACGCCCATCGCGATAGCTTTCGAGCAGTCGAGGACGGAGCCGCCGCCGACGGCGAGGATGAGATCAACATGTTCTGTACGGCAGATATCGACCCCTTTATGCACAGTGGTCAAACGCGGGTTCGGTTCGACACCGGACAACTCAAAGGTCGTCACCCCTGCCCCGTGTAAAATGTTCATCACCTTGTCATAGAGGCCGTTTCGCTTAATGCTGCCTCCACCATAAACCACCAATACGCGTTTCCCATACTTTAAAACTTCCTCGGCGAGGTGGGCTTCAATTTGGCCCTTACCATAATACAGCGCCGTTGGATTCTGAAAACGAAATGCATCCATTCTCCTGCGCCCTCCTTCATATGTAAACAGCTCTATTATTGTATCAAGTCCATTCAAGTTTACAAAATGTAAGCGTAGGGTGCAGTCCACCTGCATACCGCACAAATAAACTTGCTCTCGCCAGCCCACTTCACTAGACTAAATCTTGAAGCGCCAACGATGGATTGGAAGTATGAACGAAACGAATGAACTGAACTGATGGATGAGGATGAGTCGGTTGAAATATGACGTCATTGTCGTAGGTGCAGGCCCTGCTGGCCTGATGGCGGCTATCGCCGCCAAGGAAATGGGCGCTCGTGTCGCCCTAATTGAAAAAGGAAATAAGCCTGGTCGCAAACTCGGCATTTCTGGAGGGGGCCGCTGCAACGTCACCAACGCCAAGCCACTGCCAGAACTGATGGAGAACATCCCTGGCAACGCCCGCTTTCTCCACTCCGCGCTGACCCGCTTTTCCAACCAGGATATTATGATATTTTTCGAGGGACTCGGCATCCGCTTGAAAGAGGAAGATAGGGGCCGCGTCTTTCCCGTATCCGATAAAGCGGCTACCGTCGTCAAAGCCATTGTCGATGCAGTCTACACCTCTGGCGTCGACGTCATGCTCGACACACCTGTGGCACGCTTACTCGCGCGCGATGGGCAGATAACTGGCGTGCGCCTGACTCGCGGACAAACGGTGGAAGCGCAAGCCATTGTCATTGCGACAGGCGGCTGTAGCGTCCCCAAAACAGGCAGTACTGGCGACGCATATCCGTGGGTACAGGCATTCGGCCACACGATTGTCGCGCCTTTGGTATTAAGTCAATAGAACGGACACCCCAAACAGAGAATTTGTAAGTTTTAATATTCTGATACGGACCTACTCAGCTTGCTTTAACCTGTTGCGTGTG
>NZ_JAFMTW010000031.1 GCF_017329615.1 Alicyclobacillus suci
CGGGACCTTGGGGCTCTTTTTGTGTTGGGGTAGAATTTGTGTTTCATATGTCGCGAATCTGTTGGATGCCACAAATAAGGCAGAAAGGTGCGGTATGCCCCCGGCCATGCCCTGCCACTGGCAACTCTTTGTCATAGAAATTACACAATCGTTGAACTCAGGAAGAGATATGAGGTAAATGGGAGTTTGTGTACAGGCCGGATAAGCATTTTGTATGGGAATGAATGGGTGCGCCAAGGAGGGAAGGGCGGCCAATTCTTGCGATTTGTGAGTTGTCATGATATATTTTAGCGGCAGCTCGGGAAGTTTGATGGTAAGGCATGTTTGTGGGGTCACGCGGGTGTGGCGGAATTGGCAGACGCACCAGATTTAGGTTCTGGCGGGCGACCGTGGGGGTTCGAGTCCCTTCACCCGCATCCAATTGATTGAAAATGGGCGGCTTTGCCGTCCTTTTTTGATTATAATATGAGCAAGCCCCAGATTCTTGGCTTATAATCAATCGCAATACCCATACATACTGAAGAAGCCGGTTAGGCTTTGTAGTGGGCAAACAAAATCTTGTAAGGACTTGGAATGGAGACGGAGGTGGGCGGGATGCCTGTAACAATATATGATGTCGCACGTGAGGCGAAGGTCTCGATGGCTACGGTATCGCGCGTGATCAACGGAACGGCTGTAGTGAAAGATGAGACCAAAAAACGAGTACAAGATGCGATTGCGCGATTGGGGTACCGGCCGAACGCGGTTGCGAGGGGATTGGCGAGTAAACGGACGCGGACGATTGGCGTCATTGTGCCGGATGTATCTGCCGCGTTTGTGGCGGAAATGGTTCGTGGTATTGAAGACATTGCGACCATGTATGATTACCATATTATTCTAGTCAACTCGGATGCTCAAGTCGACCGCGAGGTCAGTCTTGTGGGGACGATGTGGGAAAAGCAGGTTGACGGGATTATTTATATGACGAATGTGTTAAGTCAGAAGGAAATTGACGCGTTTGAAGAAGCGCAGATTCCTGTTGTGCTCTGTGCGACGGAAGATCCTGAGAGGCGCATTCCATCCGTCAACATCGATAATTACCGAGCTGGCCGCGACGCCGTGAATTTCTTGTTGGAAAAGGAATGCAAAGAAATTGCGTTCGTTACGACCGAGGAAGGGGCATCGGTTGTGGCGGATCGGCGGTTGCAAGGTGCGCAGAGTCGTATGCGAGACCAGGAACTCCATGTCATTCGCACTGGTCAAGGGCGATATGAAGTGGCGCTGGGCATTATCCGAGAATACCTTGAAAAGCACCCATTGGATGGTGTGGTTGCGGCGTCTGATGAATTGGGACTGGCAACGATTCATGCGGTACAGGACATCGGCCGACACGTGCCAAGGGATGTTAAGGTCATCGCGTTTGATAATACGCGCCTCGCCACGATGATTCGCCCTGAGATGACGGTGATTGCTCAACCGATGTACGATTTTGGGGCTGTGTCGATGCGACTTTTGACCAAGCTGCTGCAGGATGAACCTGTTGATAATTACTCGGTGACGTTACTGCATAATATTTTGGAACGGAAGTCGACCTGATTCTGCATATTGATAAACCAAGGGAATGGTTTTGTGTTTAAGGACTTCATTGAACAGCATCGTGAGACCATGATTTCGACGCTTCAAGATATATTGAAAATCGAGAGCGTTAAAGGACATCCGGTTCCCGATGGTCCGTTCGGGGCAGGTCCTGCAGAGGCGTTGTCTTATGTCTTGAAGCTTGCGTATGATCGTGGATTTGTGACGAAGAACATTGACGGTTACGCAGGTCATGTGGAGTATGGAGAGGGCGACGATTATATCGCGGTGGTCAGTCACTTGGATGTCGTCCCAGCTGGAGAAGGATGGAGCCATCCGCCTTATGGGGCGGTGATTGAGCAAGGGAAAATATATGCTCGAGGCGCCATTGATGATAAGGGTCCGGCTATGAGCACATTGTGGGCACTGTTCGCCATGAAGGCGCTTGGCGTCCAACCCAAACGCAAAATTCGCGTGATATTTGGGTTGGATGAAGAAAGCGACTGGCGCTGTATGGAGCATTATTTCCGTTACGAGCCGAAGCCGATAGGCGGGTTTACGCCCGATGCTTCCTTTCCGTTGATTTATGCGGAGAAGGGGCTAGTGACGTTGCGGATTGACGTTCCAGCAGATGCTGAATCGATGTCGGCGCAGGTGCTTCACTTTGCAGGTGGAGATAGAGTGAATATGGTGCCTGCTCATGCGATGGCTGAATTAGATTGCCATTCCTCGACCGCTGCCAGTGAATTTGCATTGAAAATCAGGAAATCCGCCAAGGAAGCGTCCATCAATGCCACTGTTGAGACGACCGATTCCACGGTTAAGATTTTTGTTGCGGGTGTTTCGGCACATGCGTCGCGCCCAGATGCAGGGGTGAATGCGGTTCTTCATTTAGCGCAGTTGTTGGGCACAGGGACTGTATCGAATTCGTCGATGTGGCGAACGGTTGGCTCGTGGGATACGGCTGGTCGGGCGCTTGGCATCGATGGTGCAGATGACGAAACCGGGCCGCTTACAGCAAACCTCGGACGGGCAGAACTGGTTGATGGTATGTATCATTTTTACATAAACATCCGATTTCCAATTCGTATGACCGCTGAGCAAATATTGCAGGATGTCCAGTCTTTCTTGTCGGACAAATGGCAGGTTTCCATCATCGAACATATGCCGCCGCTTCACGTGAATCCGTCCTCACCGTTGGTGGAGACATTAATGGATGTTTATCGGTCTTATTTTGGGGATGATGCTTCGCCAATCAGCATTGGCGGCGCGACATACGCGAGAGCAATTCCAAATGCGGTTGCGTTTGGTGCGCTATTTCCAAATCGTGAGGATTTTGCGCACAAAGCAGATGAAAACTGGTCCATTAGCGATTATTTAACATGTATTGAGATTTATGCGGAAGCCATGACACGACTCGCGAATACGCTATAATATAAGTTACAAGAAGTTTATTTTCTAACCCCGTTGCGCAAAAGGAGGGACGCCGCATGCGAGTTGAACGAATTGCCAAGGATAAAGTGCGTATCTTCATCAGTTACGATGATTTAGAGGAACGCGGAATTGACCGTGACGAGATATGGCACAACGGCAAAAAAGTTCAAGATTTATTTTGGGACATGATGGAAACCGCCTATATGGAAGTTGGTTTTGAGATTGCAGGTCCCATTTCCGTTGAGGCGTTCACCATGCCGACCGAAGGGGTTGTTGTCATTGTCACGAGAATTCCAAGCATACCAGGCGTTGCTCAGGATGATGACGATGACGAGGATGATGATAACCTCATTCATCGGCATACCAATTACGCGCAGTCCATCGACTCGCAACTTGTCTACGAGTTTGGCGAGTTCGACGATTTAATCGCGGTTTGTCATACCCTGGTGGACTACGACTTGGAAAGTTCACTGTTTCGATATCGTGACGCATATCATTTGTTGATTACAGACCCATTGGTTGTTGAAACATATCAAACCATTGCGTCTGTGTTGTCGGAATATGGGGAGCCGAGCAACGCGACAGATGCATTGCTGCACGAATATGGAAAAGAAATTCTCCACGAAAATGCGATTCGCGTATTGGCTGAACGTTTTCCAGTTTAAGAACTTTTATGGGCAGAGGGTGTCGAGTTGTCGACACGCCCCTGTCCTGTTTTTATGCCAATGATTTGTATCGCTTCTTTCAACGGTACAGCAGGCAGTGTATACTGACTACGTCTGTACGGTGGAAATTCGAACTCTCTATATTGACATTGTTAAGGTGGTTTGATTTGTGACTCAGGCTAGCTCATCGAATACGCAAGGAACTGGTACAGCAGAAAATACGGATGTTCTGTCCCGAACGCAGGACGTCATTCTTGAGGCATTACAGACGCTCGGGTACGATCAGCAGATGTATGATCTGCTGCGATTGCCGCTGCGCGTATTGACCGTGCGATTCCCAGTTCGCATGGACGATGGATCGGTTCGCGTGTTTACCGGCTACCGCGCTCAGCATAATGATGCGGTCGGGCCAACGAAGGGTGGCATTCGTCTGCATCCGGATGTGACACAAGAAGAGATTGAGGCGTTGTCCATCTGGATGTCCATTAAGTGTGGTATTGCTGATTTACCATACGGTGGTGGCAAAGGGGGGATTGAATGCGACCCTCGGGACATGTCATTTGATGAGATTGAACGGGTGAGCCGAGCGTACGTCAGAGCGGTCAGTCAAATTGTTGGATCGGCGAAAGACATCCCTGCGCCAGATGTGTTTAGTAATTCACAGAACATGGCGTGGATGTTTGATGAGTATTCACGTCTGCGCGAGTTTGACAGTCCGGGTTTCATCACAGGTAAACCTATCGTGCTGGGTGGAAGTAAGGGGCGCGAAAGTGCTACTGCGCGTGGCGTAGCCATTTGTATTGAAGAGGCGCTCAAAATTCGCGGGTTAAACTTGCACGATACGCGCGTGATTGTACAGGGATTTGGCAACGCAGGTAGCTACATTGCCAAGTTTATGTATGACGCGGGCGCGAAAGTCGTTGGTATATCTGACGCGTATGGCGCTTTGTACCGTGAAGAGGGATTGGATATCGACGAACTTCTTGAACGGCGTGATTCGTTTGGCACCGTCACGCGCCTGTATCGGCATACCATCAGCAATCGCGAACTTTTGGAGATGCCGTGTGACATCCTCGTTCCGGCGGCGGTTGAAAATCAAATTACGCAAGAGAACGCTGACCGGATTCAGGCGTCGATTGTGGTGGAAGCCGCCAATGGGCCGACGACAGCAGCGGCGACTGAGATTTTGACGGAGAAGGGCATTTTATTGGTGCCCGATGTGGTGGGCAATTCCGGCGGCGTGATTGTGTCTTATTTTGAATGGGTACAAAATAACCAAGGTTACTACTGGGAAGAAGACGAAATTGATGAACGCTTGGCTTCGCGCATGCGGACAAGTTTTCAGCGGGTGTACCAGACATCACTACGGTATAGAGTCAACATGCGACTTGCCGCGTACATTGTAGGCATTCAGCGGATGGCTGAAGCCGCAAGATGGCGCGGTTGGGTTTGAGTGTTTGATGGTTGGTCGATACTAGCCATTTAGAGAGAACGTTTCCTGGATTCCTGTGACGATGTATGAGGGGGGACTCTTGTGCGTTCTGAAGCGTTGATCCCGTTCAGCGATTCGGAAGTTGCCGGTGCTAGCACCCAGCGCATCAAGGTACACATTCACTGTCGGCAGTGCGGTGAAACCTTTATTTTGCGTGGAGCAAGAACGAGTAAAGGCCGGGTTGAGACCGGATTTAAGCGGTGTATTTGCAATAATGAAGACGATTTTGATGTCGAGCCGTTGGCTTAATCATTCCGGTACGTGATTGTGTAAGAATGAAGCCATATGCCTGTGGGAAACTCCCACAGGCATATTTTTTTTCGCCTCGTTGGACAATAAAGACAAATTTGAAGTAGAACCTTGCCCGTCAAGGGAGTAAAGGGAGTGAAAACATGGTGCGACGAGGATTTGTCTTTTTACGGTTGTTCATCTCCGTGATTGCGTTGTCGGTGGTGATTCCCACCGTTCATCCAACGCCTGTCGCCGCATTTACGGCCCGCAACCTGATGTATGGGAGCCAGGGCTACGATGTCGACGAACTGCAAAGTCGTTTGCGCCTATTGGGATATTATTGGGGCGATATTGACGGTGACTTTGGCTGGAAGACCTATTGGGCTGTGCGAACCTTTCAATACAATTTCGGCATGAAAGTCACAGGTGAAGTCGATATGGCGACCAAGTTGAAATTGGTGAAAGCGACGCCGAATTGGCACTACCAAGGGAGTCGTGGAGGGAATTCATCCGCATCGACGACCCAGTCGTCGTCTTCTAGTGGTGGGTCGACCGGTGGATCGACGACATCCTCCACGGCGGCGCCTGCAGGTGCTTCGGCCAGCTTCCCGGCGAGTGTCAATGGCTTAGATCAGAGTGACCTCAACCTCATGGCTCATGTAGTCTATGGCGAAGCGCGTGGCGAGTCATTTGAAGGGGAAGTCGCGATTGCTGCGGTCATCCTCAATCGTTTACACAGTGATAAATTTCCGAACACAGTACCAGGCATCGTCTATAGCCCGGGAGCGTTTTCCTGCGTCGACGACGGGCAAGTGAATTTGACGCCTGACGCAACGGCGAAAAAGGCAGTGATGGAAGCGGTTGACGGTTGGGATCCGACACATGGAGCGCTGTTTTACTTTAATCCGGCTAAGACCAGCAATGCCTTTATGTGGTCGAGACCAGAAATCATCACCATTGGGAACCATATATTTACAGATTGACGTGAGGAGGTTTTATCCATGTTGCACCGAGCTACGTGGGTCGCGGCCGGCGTTTTGGCTGTCGTGGCGGTCGGAACGACGGTCGGGTACTGGGGTTATGACCAAAAGCAGCAGAAGGACGCGTTCGTCCGCGCCGCACAAACGCAATATGAATCGTCGTTTCACCATCTGGTCAATGATGTTCGGGATATGCGGACTGAATTGGCGAAATCTATGCTTACGCAAGACCACGCGTCGTTCGATACGCACCTAAGCGACATCTCGCGTTTGTGCTATGCAGCAGAAGCCAGCCTTGGCAGGTTGCCATCCGACATCACACCATCGAGTAACTTGCAGGTGTATTTGCATCGTGTCGACAGTCAAGTACAAAGTTGGATGAAGCACGATAAGACGCCAGGGGACAAGGACGTGCGGCAGTCGCTCAATACGCTGTACGCGCAATCTGGTACATTTGTCAGCCAACTCGGTCAAATTCAATCCCAACTGGGCAATCAGGCGGACGCTTGGGCGACAGGCGCTAAGTCTGGCCAGACGGTAGGCTTTGCCGCCGATGGGTTGCGTCGGGTTGATCGGCAAGTTGCCTCATTTGCAGACAATCCGTTGCCGCAAGCTCCGAAACCAACGGCTGGCGCGAATCAGACGCTTCAAAAACAGCCCAAGATTACGGCAAACCAGGCTATCAAATCAGTCGCGAAAGTTGCGGGTGTGTCCGGAACAGGGTGGCAGGCTAAGTTATATCGGGGCGGATTGCCGACGGCCTATTTTAATGTCAAAGGCACTGTGCAAAATCGCCACATTTCCGCAGAGGTGAGTCAGTCTGGTGGACATTTGTTGACGTATTACGATGATAGACCGGTCAAGAGCAGTAAATACGATTTTGCGACGGCGGCAACAGATGCGACAAAGTGGTTGAAAGCACAAGGTTATGGGCCTGTTCAGCGAATCAATGCGATGCAGTATGATCACGCCGCCATGTTCACCTTCGCACCACTCGTGAATGGGATTCCGGTGATTGGACAGCCAATTTCAGTGCATATTGCACTGGATAATGGTCACGTGGTCGGTTTTAACGCCGCGCAAGTATACGCGAATCCTGTCGGCAAAGTGCCGAATGCAAAGTTGACAGTCGCGCAATTGCGCAAGCGCCTCAGCCCTGATTTTGAGGTGAAGATGGCGAAGCAAGTCATCGTTCAGGACGAGAATCGCAACTATATTCCGGCCGCTGCGTTTTACGGAACGATGAAGCAAGAGACGTACTGTATCGTCCTCAGTGCCATCGACGGGGCGGAAGTGAAAATTGATCATCTCACGTAATGATTCTTCCCCTTGTCCTTTCGCCTTCTGTGTATAATGGATGGCAGAGGATATGGAGGGAGGAAGCGGCATGCCGGTGAGGCCCACAGTGGGTACCACAGTTCGTATCAAATTGGGACCTCATGACACGGACGCCTACAAGTCGCGTGTTGCAGACATCGATGAGCAGTTTCTGTATATCGACATACCCGTAAACCCGCGGTCGGGGCGAGAATTGGAGATTCACGTAGACGATGAGCTAATTGTCGAGTACGCGGCATCCCCAAGTGAGATCTACCGTTACACGGCGCAGTCACTCGGTATTGCGTACATTCCAACACCCGCGCTGCGACTGATTTCACCCGCCGTCGCGAAGGGGTTGGAGCGTATCCAGCGCCGCGAGTTCTTCCGGGTATCAATTGATACAACCGTCCAATTGACGCGTGTGGAAGATGGGACGAGCAATCAGATGCAGAGCGTCGATATCAGTGGTGGTGGGCTCGCGGTGAAGGCGCGTGGGCAGGTGCCATATCGTCCAAACGACGTCGTGGAAGTCAGTTTAGTGTTGCCGTATATCGAATATGTGTTACACGCACGATGCCGGATTGTGCGGTTGGCAGCGGATGAGCAGACCCATGAGTGCATCGTTTCAATGGCATTTGAAAACATTCGTGAACGTGAGCGCGAGCAGATTGTCCGCTACACGTTTATGCGCCAACGCGCATTAAAGCAACAACAGCGTTGAAGTCAGCATATTCGCATCCACCATGCATAGCATAAGGCATGGGAGGGGATGTCCATGCCGTCAGGGCGAGAAAAACACCATTGGTTGCAATGGTTTGACGATTGGCTCATGCCCATCACGTTTGCTGTCGTGGCCGTACTCGTCGGAGTCCAAGTGGTTGCGCTCGTCCCGAGCGTTCGAACCGCCATCGACGCCAGGGAAGGGCGCTTTGTCGCGCAACCGACGGCGGCGATAGAGCACGCGCTTGCATCGGCTTCTGCGGTCGTCACGCTGTCTGCGAGTTCCGCAGCAGAGGCAAGCCACGTCGAAGTCCTGCTCAATGGCCAATCGCTAGGGACGTTTACGACCAATGAGATGCGCGTCACGGTTCATGATGGAGATCTCATTGAATTTGATGATAAATCGGGCGTAGCCGTGAATATTACAGTGGAGAACACGAGTGACAATCAACTGCTGTTGCCAGCTCCTGGACAGGTCGTCACGCTCGGCGGACAAGCACGGCACGCATCGCTGCCGAAGGCGGAATTTATCTAGCACTTCGTTTGTTCTGGCGGTGCTTTGTCCGTTGCCGTAAAATCTCTTGCTGTGGTACGATTGCTGGAGAAACGAGCCGCAGGCAAGTACTATGGGCACACGTTTGTGTGAGGTAGGGTGTCGTTGACGGCCTGCCTTTTTATGGTTGCGCTGTGGCGCGATAAAGTCAAAGTCGAAGAAGGAACAAGGGGTTACGGAAGCATGTCACCAATCAGCGTCGCTATCGACGGGCCGGCAGGGGCGGGAAAAAGCACTGTCGCAAAACTTGTGGCCGAGCGTCTAAATTTTTTGTACATAGACACTGGGGCCATGTACCGTGCTGTCGCCTATTTGTGCAATAAGGAGCAGGTGAATTGCTCGGATGGGGCGGCTGTTTCCCATTTGCTAAGCAATCACGATTTTCGCTTCGAGGAAGGGCATGATATGAATCTTCAGGTCTACATCGATGGCGAAGATGTCACCACTCACTTGCGCAACCCGGGCGTAAGCAAGTTAGTTTCGCTCGTCGCCGCCTTGCCGGAAGTGAGGTCTCGCTTAACGGAGTGGCAACGTGCTTTTGCAGTGAAACACTCTGTGGTGATGGACGGGCGGGACATTGGTACGGTCGTTTTGCCGCATGCGACTGTGAAAGTGTTTTTGACCGCCAATGTAGAAGAGCGAGCCCGGCGACGATTGAAAGAGTACCAAGAGCAAGGATTTGATGTTTCACTTGGAGAATTGATTCAGTCGATGGCTGAACGGGACAGGTTGGATAGTGAGCGCGAGGTGGCACCTCTATCTATTGCCGATGACGCGGTCAAAATCGACTCCACCGGGAAAACTATCAATGGCGTGGTTGAGGAAATTTTGCGCTTGGTGGAGAATGCCCATGTCCGCTAAGGTTCCCGACCTACGCAAGAAGACGCCGATGTTTCGTGCGGCGCGCCATGTCGTATACCTGTTCTTTCAACTTACATATCGGCCGAAAGTAGAAGGTTTGGAACGCGTTCCGATGTATGATGGCATCATTGTCGCATCGAATCATCTAAGCAATCTTGACCCACCACTGATTGGTATCTGTCTTCCACGTTTTATTCAATATATGGGCAAAATTGAATTGTTTCGCATTCCGCTGTTAGGCTCTCTGTTTAAAGCCCTTGGAGCATTTCCCATCCGGCGTGGACAGGTTGACAAAAAGGCGCTGCGAACGGCCATTGACATTGTTAAATCGGGTGGTTGTCTGTTGATGTTCCCTGAAGGCCACAGGTCGAAAACAGGGGAGTTAGGCCCCTTTGCGCCCGGCGTCGCCACCATTGCGCGCAAATCTGGAGGGTACGTGGTGCCGACAGCTATCTGCGGACCGTATCGACTGTTTCGTCGGATTGTCGTTCGGTTTGGCGAACCCATTTCAGCAGAGGGGATGTCTTCGGAAGAATTGACCAGGTTGACGCGCGCTCGAATTCAGGAACTTCTCGACGGACGTGATGGATAATCATGATGGACCTGAACTCGATTGTTCAAGTACTGGTGCTTTATGTTACAGTATCCTTAGGTATTTTTGCTTTACACTATGGTATTAAAGCAAAGTACGTTGGGCAAAGACACCGATTTCAGGACAAGTCGCCAGATCAAAAATTTGACTTTATTGCTCATTGGCGTCATAACTATGATATTCGGTGTTGGTTTTTTGCACGAAATTTGGCCGCAGTACGATGTGTTGTGGTTACCGATTTTAGGCATTCTAATCGTGGCAGTTGCCTGGACTCTCTTCCGTTTGCGAAGGCTTTCACCGAACACGAATTAACGCATGACCACGTTGTGCGTTGCCACATATACTTTTTGACACTATTGGAACAGGAGGCAAATCTTTATGTCTGAGGATTTACGCGAAATGCTGACCGACGGCGCGGTCCACGAAGGTGATATCGTGACCGGCGAAGTAACAGCCGTTGATGATAGCGGGGTGACGGTTGCGCTTTCCCACGGTTTTGAGGGTCATATCTCGCCACAGGAATTGTCTGCACTACCTGGCACCGAACCGGCGCAGGTGCTTGCTGTTGGCGACAATGTAACAGCTGTCGTGGTCAAAGTGGACATGGAGTCGGGGCAAGTTACACTCTCGAAGCGCCGCGCACAACAGGCCGATGCGTGGAACCGGATGCAGGAACTGCTTGAGAGCCAGGAGACGTTTGAAGTGGTTGTGCGCGACGTCGTAAAGGGCGGCCTTGTCGCTGACGTCGGCGTCCGGGCATTTATTCCTGCGTCGCTGGTTGACCGCCGCTTTGTCGAAGACCTCAATGAGTTTAAAGGGCAGACGCTGCGCGTGAAGGTCGTGGAAGTGGATGCCGAGAAGAACAAGCTCATCCTGTCGCGTCGTGCGGTACTGGAAGAAGAACAAGAACAAAAGGCGCACGATTTGATGTCTCATCTCGAACCGGGTCAAGTTGTTGAAGGTGTCGTCCAGCGTTTGACCGATTTCGGTGCCTTCGTCGATGTCGGTGGCGCAGATGGATTGGTACACATCTCCGAGTTGTCCTATAGCCACGTAGATCATCCTTCTGACGTCGTCAAGGAAGGCGACCATGTACAGGTTCGCGTCCTTCGTGTAGACCCGGATGCTGGTCGTATCTCGCTTTCCATGAAGGCAGCCCAGCCAGAACCTTGGGAACAGTATGCGACTCAATATCACGCAGGTGACGTCGTTCAGGGAACAGTCAAACGTGTCGTGGACTTTGGTGCGTTTGTCGAACTGCAACCAGGTCTCGAAGGGCTGGTTCACGTTTCCCAAATTTCGAATGAACACGTGGCGCATCCTGGCGATGTATTGGAGCCGGGTCAAGAGGTCACTGTTCGTATTCTAAGTGTCGAGCCGGATCGTCGAAGGATTTCGTTGTCTATGCGGGAACCAAGTGCTGCGCCAGCGGAGGCGGCTTCATCAAATCGTCGACGCGAGCCTCGACGTCAACCAGAGCGCCAGGTAGAAGCTCCGTCTTCAGGGACCGGTGCAACACTGGGCGATTTGTTTGGGGACTTGTTTAAAAAATAAATCGACCATTTGTAGCATTTTGGGGGCTATCCGATTCGTCCAGCAGGGTGCATCGGATAGCCGCCTTTTTTATGTGCTATGCCAGACTCGCTGAGAGAGGTTGTATATTCTCGACAGATATCCATACACTTCCAGATGGAGGTGTGCCATGAGTTTTCAAACATCCCTTACTTGTTGTGCTATTCTCCTCGTGCTGCCTCGATATGGCTTTCATGTGCGCCTTCGAATTCTGATTACATGCTTTTTACTCTTTACAATCCTGTCGGCTACCTTGTTGGAATCGGTCATCCCTGTTCAAATTTTGGTGGTGTTGACGTTGTTCGTTGTTAGCCTGCACATGTGGCCGGATGGGCGATTGTGCATGCACTGGCGAATCATTGTCATCGGCGCGATGACTGCCGTCTTTGAACGACGCTTTGACATGCTTTATCCATTCCAACGTCTATATGGTATCCCGACTGACTGGATTACGGTTATTGCGATGGTTCTCATCTGCGTGCTGCTGGCTGAAAACTCGGGGCAAGTGTGGTCAGCGTGGTGTATCTGTTATGTTGTCTGGACTGTGTTGGGTCTCGCAAGTCACGGCACGGTGAGTGCGATGTATCAACTAAACTGGTTTTGGGAGGGAGAATTGGCGTTTCAAGTGTACCACTTGATATATGACATTTTTTGTCGATGGCGTCTGCGGAATACACGGAACTTTGTATAATTTGACGAGAACCCGTCTATATCGCATAATGTCGAGATGTATGTAAAACGATCAGGAGGCAAATTCTCATGCCAAAAATTAAAGAAGTGAAACCCGGCTCTTTGGCAGAGGAACTTGATCTGCAGCCTGGTGATGAACTGATTCGTATCAATGGGACGACCATTAATGATATTGTAGATCTCCAGTTTGCGCTCGCCGACGAGACGATTGATATGGAAATCAAGCGCACTAACGGAGAGATCTGGCAAATTGAAGTCGATAAAGATTATGACGAGGGGTTGGGTGTCGAATGGGAACATCCAACAGTGGACCGCGTGCACTTGTGTCACAACAAGTGTGTGTTTTGCTTTGTGGATCAGATTCCAGGGCAGATGCGCAAGACGCTCAACGTTCGTGATGACGACTACCGGTTGTCCTTTCTACACGGCAACTTCGTGACGCTCACGAATTTGAAAGACGGTGAGTTGGAACGTATTGTTCGACTCAAAATGTCACCGCTCAACATTTCAGTGCACACCACCAATCCGACGCTGCGCGTGCGGATGCTTGGAAATAAGAAGTCAGGCGAAATTCTCAATCAAATTGCCTACCTCGCCGAGCATGGGATTGAAATGAATACGCAAATTGTGTTGTGTCCGGAATGGAACGACGGTGAAGAGTTGGACAGGACAATTCGGGAGTTGGCACCGTTTTATCCAGCGGTGCGGACGTTATCCGTGGTGCCGGTTGGCTTGACGCGCCATCGTCGCGGGTTGCATAAACTGCGTGGTTGCACACCCGAGGAGGCGCGCACGGTCGTTCACCAGATTCGCGCATGGCAAGAAAAACTGCGCCCTGAACTGCACACGTCATTCGTTCACGCTGCCGATGAGTTTTATGTGCTGGCCAATGAACCTGTGCCGCCGAGCGAATACTATGATGATTTTTCGCAGACGGAAAACGGCGTAGGCGTCATTCGTACGTTCTTGGACGAAATGGATGAAGCTCTTCCGCGAGCGCCAAAGACGTTGCCGACGGCTCGTCGCAAAGTAGGTATCGTGACCAGTGTATCCGCGGAAAAGACCATCCGTGAATCATTGGCGCGCTTGGATGGGGTACATGGCTTGCACTATGAGGTGTTTCCTGTCGTAAATAACTTTTACGGGAATAATGTCTCTGTAGCCGGCTTGCTGACAGGTACAGATATTATGGCTCAATTGGCCGGTAAAGTCGCCCACCTCGATACGGTGCTTGTGCCGGATATTATGTTGAAGGATGACGACGATATCTGTTTGGATGATTATCGGATTGACGATATTAAACGTGCTTTGAAAACGGATATTACAGTTGTCCCAGCTACGGGTACTGGATTGATATTTGGTACCTTAGGCTATACGCAAGCATTGCCGCCGCGCCGTCGCTATGAAGCGACACTGCGCAGCATGGCGCAAGCTCAGTAATCGTGACGCAATTTATGGTAAAGGGGAACAATGTTCATGGCTGCACCAGTCGTCGCGATTGTTGGTCGCGCAAATGTAGGAAAGTCAACTTTATTCAATCGCATTATCGGTGAACGGCTGTCGATTGTGGAGGATGTTCCTGGCGTGACGCGGGATCGCTTGTATGCGACAGGCGACTGGAATGGTGTGACATTCCACCTGATAGACACCGGTGGAATTGAGATGGACGAGTCAGATGAGATGGAAAATCTCATCCGCGTCCAAGCCCAATTGGCGATTGATGAGGCTGATGTAATTATCTTCCTCGTCGATGGGAAGGCCGGGTTGACCGTACAGGATGAGTATGTCGCAGAGTTTTTGCGCCGATCGAAAAAACCGGTCGTTCTCGGCGTCAACAAATTAGATCATTTTTCGCATCACGCGCAGAGTTATGAGTTTTATAGTTTAGGGTTTGGCGACCCCATTCCAGTTTCTGCGGAGCACGGTACTGGGACGGGCGATTTGCTGGATGCAGTGGTTGATCTCGTTTTGCCCTCGGAGCCTGAAGAAACGGATGAGGACACCATTCGCATCGCATTTATTGGTCGTCCGAATGTCGGCAAATCAAGCTTGGTGAATCGTTTGTTAGGCGAAAATCGAGTCATGGTCAGCGACGTGGCTGGCACGACCCGAGACGCTATCGATACCCCGCTGGAATTTGAGGGACAAAAGTACGTGCTCGTCGATACGGCAGGCGTTCGGCGCCGGGGAAAGGTCTATGAGAACATCGAGCGCTATAGTGTCTTGCGCGCGATGCGGGCGATTGAGCGGGCTGACGTCTGTTTTGTCGTGATCGACGGGAAACGGGGTATTGCCGAACAGGATAAAAAAGTTGCTGGTTACGCGCTGGACGCAGGCTGTGCGACAGCTTTTCTCGTCAATAAGTGGGATATAGTTGACAAAGACGACAAGACAGCGCATCGTTTTGAACAGGAGATTCGCAGTCATTTTCCGTTTATGCGGTGGGCTCCCGTCTTGTTTGTGTCGGCGTTGACCGGACAGCGCGTTACGAGAATTCTGCACATCGCCAAGGAAATCGCGGAGAATCATGTAATGCGGGTGCAAACTTCCGCATTGAACCGCGTTTTGGCCGATGCTCAGATTTCCGTTGCCCCGCCGTCGACCAAAGGTCGTCGGTTGAAGTTGTACTACGGTACACAGGCGTCTGTTAAACCGCCAACGTTCATCATCTTCGTCAACGACCAGGAGCTATCTCACTTTTCCTATGAACGGTATCTGGAGAATCAACTCCGAGAAGCGTTTGGATTTGTGGGGACGCCGATACGGATTCGCATGCGAACTCGCTCACAGACGTCTGAGGATTAAGGCGAGAGGGCTGGAGGACGAAACCGTGATCGTATTGTGGTGTATTTTGAGTATTATCATTGCTTACCTCATTGGGTCGATATCGACATCGACCATTGTGGTGAAAATGGTGTCTGGAAAAGACATTCGGCAGTTTGGGAGCGGTAACGCTGGAGCGACGAACACGTCGCGCGTGTTGGGCACGAAGTGGGGTATTACAGTACTCGTGATTGATGCGCTCAAAGGGATGATTGCCCTCTCGATTGTCTCTGCACTCGCGCACGCCAATCCGGTGGCACTTGCACTCAGTGCCATTGCGGTCGTCGTCGGTCACAATTGGCCCATTTATTTTGGATTTCGCGGCGGCAAGGGCATCGCAACCACCATCGGCGTGTTGCTGTGGATGGCTCCGCTGATGACTATCATAGCGGGTATTCTTTGTCTGGTGGTCATTGCCCTGACGCGCTACGTCTCGTTAGGCTCTTTGATTTTCGCCATTCTCATTCCAATTCTTCTGGGGGTTTGGGCTCCGTCGCATGAGGCGGCGCTCTGGGCTTCCATCGTGCTGGCCTTGCTGTCCATTTACAGCCATCGTCAGAATATCGGAAGACTCCTTCGGGGAAGCGAACGTAAACTCTTCGACAAAACGAGTGATCACTTGTGAAAGCAGCTGTGTTAGGTGCTGGAAGCTGGGGGACGGCGCTGGCCAATATCCTGGCTCAAAATGGCCATGAAACGACTATCTGGGGACGCGACAAACAGGTGGTCGAGGGTATGAATACACACCGCGAAAACAGTCGGTATCTGCCTGGTGCTGCCTTGTCGTCGGCCTTGCTGGCCAGTGATGATTTGTCAGTCGCTGTAGCTGGGGCAGAGCTGGTTCTTTTGTCGGTTCCATCGCGTGCTGTACCAGAATTGCTCCACGAGGCGCTGCCGTACATATCGTCGAGCGCACTTGTCGCTCACGCCGTCAAGGGGTTCATTCGGCCGGACAACCAGCGCATCAGCGAATACATAGCGTCTCGGTTGGAGCATCCGGATAAGCGTTTGGCTGTGATTTCAGGTCCTTCCCACGCGGAGGAAGTGATTCGTCAAGTGCCGACCACGGTGGTCGTCGCGAGCAAAAGTCAGTCCACCGCAGAACTGGTTCAGGACGCGTTGATGAATGCGACGTTTCGAGTGTATACGCAGGCTGACATCGTCGGTGTCGAGTTAGGTGGGACGCTGAAGAATATCATTGCGCTCGGCGTTGGAATGGCAGACGGGTTAGGGCTTGGTGACAATACGAAAGCTGCATTGATGACGCGAGGACTTGCGGAGATGACGCGGTTGGGCATTGCGCTTGGCGCTTCACCATTGACCTTCTCAGGCTTGGCCGGAATTGGCGACTTAATTGTCACCTGCACCAGCACGCACAGTCGAAATTTTCGCGCCGGACGCCTGTTGGCCACTGGATTGTCGCTAGAGGAGACGCTTGCGCGAATTGGTATGGCAGTGGAGGGGGTTGGAACTACCTTTGCTGCATTTGACTTGGCACAAGGTGTCGGGGTTGAACTTCCGATTACGGCTGTTTTGAAACAGGTCCTGGAAGGGGTGTGTTCCGCAGAAGAAGCTGTTTGCAAGCTGATGCAGCGGGACAAGAGTCACGAGATGGAAGATGTAGGCCAGCCTATCATTGCACATCAATGGCAATACCCCTGAAATATTGGCATCATGGCTTGGTAAATGTTTGGCCGTTTGCTAAACTGATGTTGATTTAGATTGAGTCTCGTTATGGGAGGGTCACCATGAGTAACGTCCCCGACAATCTCAGATATTCTAAGGAACACGAATGGGTACGTGTGGAAGGTAGCCGCGCGTACATCGGAATTACCGATTTTGCACAGGACGAGCTCGGAGATATTGTCTATGTGGAATTGCCGGAAGTGGGCACGCAACTGACCGTGAACGAAACGTTCGGCACAGTAGAGTCGGTGAAGACGGTTTCCGATTTGTTTGCACCTGTCACTGGCAAAGTCGTGGAAGTGAATGGCGGACTCGAAGACGCGCCTGAACGCGTCAATTCCAGCCCTTACGAAGATGGCTGGATGGTTGTCGTCGAACTGAGCGACAAAAGCGAACTGGACGCACTCATGGATGCATCGCAATATCAGCAACATATCAACGAGTGAGTATCGATAGTTTTCGCCGGTTGATCATCTGACTAGGATGGTTCAGCCGGTTTTTGTGTTTTGGAAGATTCACAATCGCCATTTCTTCGCCCAATCGCCACCGATATCTCGGTGCACGACTCCTCTTTTTTTTCCGCGCGTTCTACTTTGTTCCCACAAGCCGTATATATAGTCAACGTCAGGGACGAGTTGATAGGCAAGCATACCCTGGGGCTCGACGCATATATTTTCTACTGTCCACCGACACCGGGACAGTCTACGGGGATTGTCAGTGGGCCGGGGCAAGGCATGCGTACGTAGCAGTCTACGCCGGTCATCTTGAGGAGGGAGAAGCGTGGAAAAATTCGACGTCTTTAAGGACATTGCTGAGCGAACGGGGGGCGACATCTACCTCGGCGTGGTCGGCCCCGTGCGCACTGGCAAGTCGACCTTTATTAAAAAGTTTATGGAACTCATCGTGCTGCCGAACATCAAAGATGAGTCCGAACGGGTCCGCGCAACCGACGAGTTGCCGCAAAGTGCTGCAGGCCGTACCATTATGACGACTGAACCAAAGTTTATCCCGAACCAAGCGGTTGAGGTAGGGGTTGCCGAAGGGCTGGATGTGAACATTCGGCTTGTCGACTGCGTTGGTTATGCAGTCGAAGGCGCACGAGGATATGAAGATGAAGCGGGACCGCGCATGGTGACGACGCCGTGGTTCGACGAACCTGTCGCGTTCCAGGAAGCTGCTGAAATTGGCACGAGAAAGGTGATTGCTGACCACTCGACCATCGGTATCGTCGTGACGACAGACGGCAGTGTCGCTGAAATTCCGAGAGAAGGCTATGTGGACGCTGAAGAACGGGTCGTCGAAGAGCTGAAGGAACTCGGCAAACCGTTTGTCATCATCGTTAACTCGGTCAATCCGGAGCATCCGCGGGCGCAAGACCTACGCGATGAACTGATGACCAAATACGATGTACCTGTTATTGCATTGTCATGTGCCACGGTGACGACACACGAAATCAATTATGTGTTGCGCGAAGCACTATATGAATTCCCGGTGAAAGAGGTCAACGTAAACCTACCAAACTGGGTGATGGTGCTAGAAGAAGAGCACTGGCTGCGCCAACAATTTCATGACTCTGTGCGCGATACCATTCAAGATATCCGACGGATTCGCGATATTGACCGAGTCGTCGCGCAGTTCTCGGAATATGAGTTTGTGTCCAACGCAGGTTTGTCACACATGGATATGGGGCAGGGCGTCGCCGTTATCGATCTCGACGCGCCAGACGAATTATACGACCGCGTATTGACCGAAGTCGTTGGCGTTCAAATCACGGGTCGGGATCAACTTTTGCGCATGATGAAAGAGTTCACCTATGCGAAGCGCGAATACGACAAGGTGGCGGAAGCGTTGCGTATGGTCAAGTTGACCGGGTATGGAATTGCGCCGCCGGCACTCGAGGAAATGACCTTGGATGAGCCGGAACTCATCAAGCAAGGCTCTCGCTTCGGAGTTCGTTTGAAGGCGACGGCACCGTCCATCCATATGATTCGCGTGGATGTCGAGAGTGAGTTCGCACCGATTGTCGGCACAGAAAAACAGTCGGAAGAACTCGTGCGTTACTTGATGCAGGATTTCGAGAAGGACCCACTAAAAATTTGGGAGAGCGACATCTTCGGAAAATCGTTGGCCGCGATTGTCCGGGAGGGTATTTCCGGAAAGCTGTCATTGATGCCGGAAAACGCTCAGTTCAAACTCAAAGAGACGCTGCAGCGCATTATCAACGAGGGTAGCGGAGGTCTTATCGCAATCATTTTGTAAGTGGACGCCCCCGGGACTACCTGTACCGGGGGCTGTTTTTGTAAAATGCAGAATTTGAATCAAACCATTGCGGGGCAGAATAAAGTCGTCTATAATACATCTTGCGCCGTAAATAGCGGGATGTGGCGCAGCCTGGTAGCGCGCTACCTTGGGGAGGTAGAGGTCCCGGGTTCGAATCCCGGCATTCCGACCAGTGAACCAGCGTGAATCACGCTGGTTTTCGTTGTTTTCGGAACTTTTTTGGATAGGGGTGGACGTAATGGCTGATTCACCTGTTTTAGGAGATTATTTTGTCATCCGAGCACTCGAAAATGGCGTACAGGTAATTGGAATGACACGCGGGCCCGAAACGCGGTTTCATCATGCCGAAAAGTTGGACAAAAATGAGGTCATGATCGCGCAGTTTACAGAACACACGTCTGCAATGAAGATTCGTGGGAAAGCTTTATTATATACGGCCCATGGAGTCATCCGTACCGATGGAGAGCTCAATGAAAAGTAAGTGGGCTTTTGTGGTATACTCACTGAAGCGGTGTCCACAATGAACGGCGGATAGATACATAAGGAGATGACACGGGCTTGACGGATTGCAAGGATAGCTTATTTCGACGTGTCGAGCGTCTGGCACTGAAACATATGCAGCATGAGTATTTGCTTAAAAGCCAAATACGTCAATCCGTCAGTCGGTTTCATTTCGATGTCGGGTACGCGATTCTGTCAGCGGCAGATGTGTCCGAGTCCGAGATGGAACAGGTTTTAACCGCTGTATTGGTACTCGAGCAGGGGTTGTCCATTCACGACGATGTGGATACCTCGTCTGCAGAAAAGCAAGGACTTGTTGTACTGGCCGGGGATTACGACAGTAGCAAGTACTATTTTCTACTGGCTCAGCTGAGTGACAGTGCGTTGATGTACGCACTTTGTGATGCAGTGGCTCGGGTGAACGAGGCGAAAATGACGATTTCCACTGAGGGGAATCGACTTTCATCACAAGAGTACATGAGACTGACGGGAATTGCGCAGGGTCAATTGCTGACGGCGCTCGCCAACCATTATCTTGGTGAAACTGGGGCTTGGACCACACACATTGAATCACTTGTACAGGCACATATTGTACGAAATGAATTGCTTGCACGCCGGCCAAACCATAACTTTACGGTTCGTCAAGCATCAGAGTGGCTGTCCGATTCCATGCAGCGAGTGGGCACAATGCCGGCAACCGCGTTAGTCGGCCCCTTGTACAACTTTTTGGTTGAGTATTTTCAGCCCATTCAACAGACAGTCGAGCACTTGAGTTGGGCGGAGGGGAAGCACTGAGGATGCAGGGTGACAAGGCCGAACATGTTCATGAAGTGTTTTCTAAAATTGCGCGCCGATACGATGTGATGAACTCCGTCTTGAGTTTTCAGCAACATCGCTTGTGGCGCCATTTTGCCATGCGGCAGTTGCCCTTGCGGCGCGATTCGAAAATTCTCGACGTCGCAGCGGGAACGGGTGCGTGGACGTTTTCAATGGCAAAGCGATTGGGTCCGCAAGGCCATGTAACTGGCCTCGATTTTACCGAGGCGATGCTTGAGGTCGCACAAGAGCGGTTAGCTACCTGTCCAGAGCGAGACCGAATCGACTTTATTCATGGCAACGCAATGGACTTGCCTTTTGAGGACAATCAATTTGACATTGCCACCGTAGGATTTGCATTGCGCAATATGCCAAGTGTAGAAAAATGTCTGCAAGAGATGTTGCGAGTGGTGAAGCCAGGCGGCGTGGTCGTTTCACTCGAATTGTCCAAACCTGATTCGGCTCTGTTCCGGCGTTTGTACTACTTTTATTTTTATAAAGTACTGCCGCGCATCGGGTCGCTTGTGGTCAAAGACGATGCACCGTATTCATGGCTGCCGGAGTCGCTCATCGACTTTCCGAATCGTCACCAACTGGAACAAATATTTGTGGATTTGGGGATGACGAAGGTCAAGAGCTATCCACTGACTATGGGTATTGCGGCGCTCCACATTGGGTACAAGGCGCTGCCTGGACAGGAGACGATGTGACCCTGGTTCGGACAACCTTGAATGAGAGGCGTGACCCGGTTGGACTTTCATAGTGTTTATCAGAGGTACCGCGCTCAGTTAGAACAAGTTGAATACATATTGCACGACCGCGCGGCATCGCAGCAAATCGTTTTGGCAGAGGCGTCACAGCAGTTACTGGACGCTGGCGGGAAACGATTGCGACCGCTGTTTGCATTAATCTGTGGCACGACACAGCAATTGCACGAGGAGTCGGATGACCGCGTGGCCAAACTCGCTGCTGCACTCGAATTGACTCACATGGCGACGTTGGTGCACGACGACGTTATCGATCAGGCTGCGTTACGGCGAGGTCGACCCACTGTTCGGAGTGAGTACGGAAATCTTGCTGCAATGTACACAGGTGATTTTTTATTTGCTCGTGCGATTCAACTCTTGGCAGAGGTGGACAACCCAGACGTGCATCGCGAGATGTCGCTGGGAATGGTGCGGCTATGTCAAGGTGAAATTGAGCAAATTCGCGATTTCTATAATTGGGATCAATCGATTAAGACTTATTTGCGGAGAATTGAGCGTAAAACAGCTTTATTGATTGCGCTGAGTTGTGCGCTGGGCGCGCGTATGAGTGCAGCGAGTGCACATGATATATCCGCATTGCGCTTATTTGGTCATTATACGGGTATGGCCTTTCAGATTGTCGATGACATTCTTGACTTTGTGGGCAGTCAAGAGGTGGTGGGTAAGCCTGTCGGCGGCGATTTGCGGCAAGGGAATCTCACACTGCCAGCCCTAGTCGCCGCGCAAACGCCAAACGTGGGACGGCGGTTACGCGGTTTAATTCACGAGGGAATGAATCAAGACGATGTGCTGGAGGCGGTTTCCCTTGTTTTGGACACGCAGGGGTTGCACGTGGCCCGTTCTCTTGCACAACGTTATTTAGACAAGGCTCTGACGGTTTTGACGAGGGTCAGTGACGAACGGGTGCAGAAAGAGTTAGCCGTTTTGACGCAATTTGTTGCGGAACGCTCATTCTAGCTTGCGCAATGACCATCAAGTCTCGTACAATAGCGCTGGCAATCACAGCTAAAGGAGTGGCTTTTGTGGCAGTCGAAAAGACGTTTGTCATGGTGAAACCAGACGGGGTACAACGCGGTTTGGTTGGCGAAATTGTCAGCCGTTTTGAAAAGAAAGGGCTGAAAATTGTAGGCGCAAAGTTGATGCAAGTTCCACAGTCCCTGGCTGAAGAACACTACGCGGAACACAAGGAACGGCCGTTTTTCAAAGACCTCGTGTCGTTCATTACCTCTTCACCAGTTTTTGCAATGGTGCTGGAAGGGGATAACGCGATTAGCGTGGCGCGCACGTTGATGGGGAAGACGAATCCGGCCGAATCGGCACCAGGTACCATTCGCGGCGACTATGGGTTGACGATTGGCATGAATATCATTCACGGATCAGATTCTGCTGAAAGTGCTGCACGTGAGATCAATTTGTGGTTCAAGGGCGAGTCTGTTTCTTACGACCGAGCAGTCGACGCTTGGTTGGCGTAACATCACGAAACAAAAATAGCCCCTACTAGGGGCTATTTTTGTTTATACAGGCGTTTGTAAAAAGGTTAAGAGCGCGTCTCGCTGCTCATTGACCATGGCATTGCCAATTCGTACGCAGTCGGCCATTTCAGCAAATTTTCGCCATTTGATTTCGCTTAGATCGGGTTCTAATACATAAATTTTTGGCCCTGGAGAAATATCGTTGTCAATGGATTCACGAAGGAGAATGTCGAACGAGCGCGCAAGCACGTCAACTAATGTTGTAGGTATGTAATTTGCAGGTAGACGATACAGATTCACGGCGATAATTTTGTCACAACCAGCGTCTTGCAGTACGGACACCGGCACATAGTGACGCATGGCTCCGTCAACCAAGACAAAGTCATCCAGTACGACAGGCGAGAAAATACCAGGGAGTGCACAACTTCCAGTCACAGCTAAAGGGATGTTTTTCATTGGTACGTGAGCGTCGTTGCGAATGGTGGAATCGCTCGCGAATACGATTGGACGCCCGCTAATCAAATCCGTTGCGACAATGTAGAATGGTAATTGCGGTCGACGATGCACTAGCAATCGCTCGATATATTTGGTTAGTCGATGACCGCGTAGGAGCCCAGTCGGAACAACGGGTACTGAACCAGGTCCACGGCGGTGCAAGTGGTTGACCGTCCAAGTGTACAATGAAGACCACAATGGAAATCCATAGTCGAACAAGCGCAACCCAGGGAATGTAGCGAGCAGTTGCTGAAACTGTTCGTAACGGTAACCGTGTGCATAGAGGGCGGTGACCAGTGACCCGGCACTAGTTCCAGCGAGAACATCGGGTTCGATTCCAAGTTTTTCAAGTGCGCCAAGAACACCGATGTGCGCCGCGGCCTTTAAGGTTCCTCCACTCAGTGCCAATCCAATTTTTGGCGTGTTGGTTAGAGCGCCAATCTTCAAAAGTACCACCCCTTGGTGCGATACATATTCAGACGGAGGCATATCAATGGATGAGTTTGCATGGTTTATGGAACAGTTTCGGTTGCTGACGGGAATCGATTTAACCCGATATAAACGCCCACAAATGGAACGCAGATTGACGAATTTGAGAGATCGGCGAGGATATCGGACCTTTTCGGAATATATTGCGGCACTCAAATCGAACCGTGCGCTGATGGATGAATTGCTTGATAAAATGACGATTAACGTTTCAGAGTTCTTTCGGAATCCGGAACGCTGGACGCAGTTGCGTACTCTTTTATCCGCAATGGGGAAATCGCCCCGGGTTTGGAGTGCGGCCTGTGCGAGTGGGGAAGAGCCGTATTCACTCGCCATGTTGCTGCTTGAGCTCGGTCTTCATCAGCACCCAATTCTAGCGACAGATATTGACGAGCGCGTGTTACAACGCGCTGAAGAAGGCATCTATGCTGAGCCCCAAATACGAGGTATTGATCAAAACCTCCTGAATCGCTATTTTCTGCGGGAAGCTGATATATACCGAATTCGCGAACAGGTTCGCAAACAGGTGCAGTTTGTTAAACACAACTTGCTCGTTGACGATTACCCGCAAGGACTCGACTTAATCGTATGCCGAAATGTGCTGATTTATTTTACAGACCAGACCAAACAGCAAATTCTCGAGCGCTTTTGCAGCGCATTAAATCCTGGGGGCATCTTGTTCGTTGGTAGTACGGAACAATTCCTTGGCATGAATTTGGGCAGTTTGTCGCCCGTGGCGCCATTTATGTATCAAAAAGCCCAGTGATGCATTATTTCGCATAAAAGTCTGTCTCGTCTGCAGAACGCAGCAAGTCAGTCACGGTGACAGATTGGTAGCCTCGTCGATGAAGCTCAGGAAGTATGATACGAAGCGCCGCGACGGTCTGCTTGCTGTTGGCCGTACCGTCATGCAAGAGAATAATATCTCCGGGGTGCAGGTGATTGAGAACCGAATGAGCAATCGTGGCGGCGCCTGGGCCCGCCCAATCGCGACTGTCTTCATCCCACGACCACATAATGACAGAATATCCGCGTCGATAAGCTGTGAGTACTGATGGCTCATCGTAATATCCGCGCGGCGGGCGAAAGTATACGCACCGCTCTCCTGTGATTCGCTCAATCGCAGATTTGCTTTCATCTAATTCCTTGGTGAGATCGCCCGTACTAAGATGGGCAATATTCGCATGTGAAAAGGTATGGTTACCCAACTCGTTTCCGAGCAGTGCTGTTTGTCGTACGACGTTCGGATATTGCTCGGCCTTCTGACCGATGAGGAAAAATGTAGCGTGATCTCCGTAATTCGTAAGTAATTGGAGAATTTGTGGTGTATATTTAAGGTCTGGGCCATCATCGAACGTCAATGCGACGATTTTTCGATGTGTCGGTACCTGCCAATGCGCGTAACCTAGCCGTTCGAAATAAAATCGGTCTTTGGTTTTTGCCGCGTCTGCGGGTATGCACGCGGTGAAAACAGATATCGCCGCCGACAAGGCGCATAGCATACGGTACATGTGGTTTCCCCCCTTGCACCGTAGCTTACCCTGTACAGCGCGAACTTTACCGTTTTAGTTGCCCGTTTTTCGATGTATAAAACGGAAGCGCGACGCGGTTTGCGTGATTTATCAAGGCGTGATGTTTCGTGGTAAAATACACGTGTTGCGCGTACCGCGCAGAAAGCGTGGATAGAGAATGGAGTCGGGGGTTACACGCAGTACGATTAAATCTCTAGTTTCGTGTTGCACTGCCACGCCAGGCTGCACGGGCGTGTGACGAAAGGAGTCATCCAGAGATTCTATGCAATCTATTGAAGCCTTGACATTACGGGACGATGAGGTGGCTCGCATGATCATCGCTGCGGAGGATGTCGCTTGTGTCCACCCAGCGCACTCTGCGGAACATGCGCTGCTCGTTCTCATTAAAGCCGGGTATTCAGCCATTCCAGTGGTCGCGAGTTCTGGCGTGGTCGCTGGCATAATCAGCAAAACGATGATTCTCGACCGAATTTTGGGTCTTGAGCGAATAGAGTTTGATGCCTTGTCAGATTTTTTGGTGCAAGACGTGATGAATGTCGATGTCCCTCGGATTCGCCAAGATCAATCCTTTATTCGGGCGTTGCAAATAAGTATTGACGCGCCTTTCTTATGCGTCGAGGATGATGCGGGTCAATTTGTTGGGCTTCTCGCAAGACGTGGGATTCTGGCACTCGTGCATAACGCACTTCGAAAAACCAAAGGCTCTTCGTAAAACGTTCTATTCATTCGTCAATGCGAAGGTGGCGTTCGATGTTTCGGCTGATGAAATTCATATTCGGTCTCGCATTTTTCGTAGCGGTTTGCTTGGGTGCGATGAACCTGTATTTTCACAAAGTGTTTCCGATTGCTAAAAAGGTTCGAGTCGCGGCAAGTACAATAGAAGTAGCCAATCACGTGCACCCACTGACTGCAGCGGAGATTCCATCGACGTTTCGAGAAGCCATCGTCGCTACGGAGGACCGGCGGTTTAATCATGATCCCGGAATCGATCTCGTCGGTATCGCTCGCAGCATTGTTGTCGACATCCAAAAGGACGGATATGTTGAGGGCGGATCTACAATAACACAACAGTTGGTTGACAATACGCTCCTTTCCAAACGGAAGACGATGCGACGCAAGTTGAAACAAATGTTCTATGCAGTAGGCGTCTACGATACGATGTCCAAACGAGAAGTGTTCACCTTGTACACCAACGTCATTTACTTTGGACATGGCGCGTACGGTTTACATAATGCGGCCGAGACGTATTTCGGAAGGTCACCAGCGCAGTGTAATGAGGGAGAGTTGACGATGCTGGCGGGACTCCCAAATGCCCCTTCGGCGTATGACCCATTGAAAAATTACACGTTAGCGCGCCAGCGCCAGCGCCTCGTGCTCGAAAACATGGTCGACGCTGGATATATCAGCAATGCGAAGGCGGATGAGATTTATCAAGAGCCCCTGCGCCTCGCCTAACGTGTTCGTCTCGGTCTACGGACGCATTTGGTTGCCCTCGATTGCGTTTCGATGTAGATTGAAGAGGATGAAGTACATAGGACAAAGGGGAATGCCTGATGATAGACGTAAAATTGCCACAGCTCGGCGACAGTGTGGAGAAGGCGCTTGTCACATCGTGGCTCAAGCAGGTTGGCGACCACGTGGAACAGGATGAACCGTTATTGGAAGTCACCACCGACAAGGTAACGATTGAAGTCCCCTCAGAATACACTGGGACGCTTCGAGAGATTTTGGTGCAAGAGGGAGAACATGTTGGCCTTGAGACGGTGTTGTGCCGAATTGAGAACGACTGACGTCTAGTCTGTGTTTAGCGTGTAAACCCAGCGCGGTTCGCGAGACGGCGCTGGGTTTTTATGTGGGCACTTCACAGGATGTTGACGCCAAACGTGCCGAGAATCAGGATGACATTGAGGACAAAGACGAGTCCCGCAATGACCGATGCAATGACTGTTGTGATGGGGCGATTGACCAGGACGCCCATCACTTCTCGACGACGTGTAAAGTATACCAGCGAGAAAATCGGCAGTGGGAGAACCAAACTTAAAATGACTTGACTGATGACTAAAGTTCGCGTCGGATCAAGGCCAATCCATACCACAATAACCGTTGGCAACATTGTGACAAGACGGCGCGCCCACAGTGGGATGGTAAAGCCGACAAATCCTTGCATGATGACCTGGCCGGCCATCGTGCCAACTGCTGAACTGCTAAAACCAGAGGTCAACAGAGACACGAGGAAGACGGCTGATGCGGCCGGTCCGAGCAGTGGCGTCAGCGTTTGGTATGCCGACTGAATGTCCGCGACGTGCGTGTGTCCTGTGGAATGGAATGCTGCTGCAGCCATGTACATCATGCTCATGTTGATGAGCCCTGCAAGCACGAGCGCAATGACAATTTCCTTTGTGCTGAACTGGTTAATTTGAATTTTTTCCTCGTCGTTGCGTGGTCGTATGCGTTGTTGCGTCAGTCCTGAGTGCAGGTACACGGCGTGGGGCATGACCGTCGCACCGATGACCCCTACCGCAAGTGTGACGGCCTGTGAATTGCCAAGCCATGGTAACACGCTGTGCATGGCAATTTGAGAGAAACTGGGACGTGACACAATCGTCTCGGCCAGGTAACATACGCCCATAAGTACAACCATGGCCGTGATGAATCGCTCTAGCGGTCGAAACCCGAATCGATCAAGCATCAAGATCAGATAGGTGCCCACGCCGGTGATGACCGTTGCAACAATGAGTGGAATGTGAAAGAGAAGATTGAGACCGAGAGACGCACCTAAAAACTCAGCCAAATCCGTGGCCATCGCTGCGATTTCCGCAAATACCCAAAGCCCGATATTGATGGGGGTGGGAAAGTGCGCCCGACACAACTCCGGCAAGTTTTTCCCTGTGGCAATACCCAGTTTCGCCGACAGCCGTTGAATAAAGATGGCCATCAAATTTGCGAGCACGACAACCCACAAGAGGCGATAACCAAACGCCGAACCACTTTGAATATTTGTCGCGTAGTTGCCGGGATCGACATAGGCAACTGCCGCAATAAACGCAGGGCCAATGAATGGCAGCAGCCCACGCAATCCGCGATGGTGTTGTTTTAGCGCTTTGCGAGCCCTCATCACCGCCTTGTCTTCTGAGGAAACGGGGCTAGCGGAAAGTCCCATCTGTTTCACTCCTCTCCACACACTACACGTATGATGCGCAGATGAACTATATTTCGTGACGGCAACAATCTGTCTGCCGTGACAAAGTTTTAGTTTAGGGAAACTCTTACCCCATTATATGACAACCAGGGGAGTGTGTGAATCGGAAGACTCCAGACACCGTGTGTAGTATGGGCTGTCGTGGCATGGCCCCTAGACGTGAAATGGGCGTCGACGGACGACATGATCTTTTGATATGCACCTGATTGACCGATGACCGTGTCGGCGCACATGGGGATGTAGAAATTTTGTTGTCCAAATTAACGGCTGCGTCCGCGCATTCCTCGAACGACGAATGTGACGATTAACGCTGCGATAAAACCGGCGATGAACCAAATCAAAAAGACCATTCTAACGGGTCCTCCAGTACCATCTTTTATCGCTTATTATGTTCTTTGCACACCTACTCATACGCACTTCCCTCAAACTGTACTTCTTCCTGAACGCGCTCGATTTGTAAGCCTTCGTCTCCCGGCATCAACCGCAGCCCGCGGCGAAGGACAAACCGCAACCAGGCACCGGCCATCCAAGACGTGACGAGCGCTAGCATTACTAAAATCGCAAAAAAACTTTGATTGATAATACCGAGCGCATACGCGGTTGACGACAACACAATGCCCGGTCCACCACGGGCGTTCATGGCGGCAGCAAAGTTGACGCTGGTCAGTTTGTCCGCGCGAATCACTCGACAGGTGACATACACGACGATGCTTTGTACCACCGTGGCAAAGAGCAAGTATAGGAAGAAGAATCCGATGTTGAAGTGTTTGGCGAGATCGAGTTGCATGCCAATAATCGCAAAGTACAAGGGGATGAAGCAGGCATAAGCGATGCCTTGAATACCACTTTGAAGTTTCTCGAACAGATGTTCTGGCAGCGTGAATTTTGTCGCAACGCCTGCCAGAATTGCGCCGTACATAACGTCGACCTGTAGGTATCCAGCGATGTCGGACAGCGCGAGCAGGATGACGATAAAGTACCCAAGAAACGACGAGCGAAACAGAAAATTTGCGCGACGCGTGGTGATTTTACGCAGAATCCAGGGCAGCACTCCAATACAAACGGCCAAAAAAGCGAAGGTGACGACCAGGCTCTTCGTCACAACCCAACCATTGATACTGCCACTGTGTGCTGGCCCAGAGACAATACCTGAGGCAATCGCGAGCGCGACCCAGAGAATCAGGTCGTGTACCCCAGCAATAGCGACCACAATTTTGGCAAATCTGGAGTGCATAATGCCGAGATCAGAAAAAATTTTGGATATGACCGGGATGGAAGTCACGGCAATGGAGATAGCAACCACAATTTTCAGCGCCACGACGCTTTTGTCGGGACCCAGAAACTGGGCGGGGTGAAATACGTAAGTTGATAACCAGCCGATGACAAATGGAATAATGGTTGATCCGATAATGATGGCAAGGCCTGTTTTGACATCACTCTTGGCAAAGCGGGTCTGAATTTTTAAGCCCGCAGTGTAGAGTAAGAACAATTCGCCAATGTAGTAGATGAGGCCAAATAGGCTGCTTTCTGACGAAAACCCTAAATACACCCAGTGAAAGACGTTTGGAAACAACGCACCCAGACAAGTGGGGCCAAGCACGAGACCTCCAGCGACTTCGCCTATCACACGCGGAATGGCTAACCGCTCTGCTACATACCCTAGCAGGTTTGCAGCAACTAGCAAAAGTACCATTCCGAATAGGAATCGCGACAGTTCTGTTCCTGCCAGCGTGAACATGAATGTTCCCCTCTCCTCACATTGGCCGCATGAGATTGCCTTCGCTAGTGTATGTAGAGGCGGAGAAATTGTCCAAGGCGGATACCCAAGCTAGAAAAAGAGGCCATTCTCGCGAAGGAACGCCGAGAATGGCCTCCACTGATTTTGCGTGCTACCATAAAAATGCAAGCCAGAAAATCCAAGCGAACGCATGACACCCCATTCGCACATACGACTAAACGTTAAACTCAATGTCGACTCGAAACGGCGCTGGCCGACGTGAGATTACCTTGCCATTGATATGCACGTCTATCCGTTTGACGATGATACGAATCAGTTCTTTGCGTTCATACGGCTCAGCAGCGTCCCATGCTGCACGGAACGACTTCAACACGTCTCGCACAAACGCATGGTCAACAGGTTGCATGTCTTCGAGTTCAGAAAGTTGCAGTCGTAGTACTTCTTCTTGCTCGTTCAGCGCGTCTAACCGCATACGTAGTTCAGCAGAAGTGATGTTGCCATCTTCAAACGCATCCATCCAACGGTCTCGACGCTTATTGACTTGCGCGATTTCTGTTTTCAGGCGTTCTATCGCTTTTGAATTATCAGTGATTGGTGCTGTATCGCTAATTGTTGTGTAAAACTTCTCGATCTCCGCGAGTACAGCGTCTTCGAGCGCCTGCTGACGGATCATCGGCATGTCGCAGAGATTGGAGTGTTGACGTTCGTTACATATGTAATGTCGTCCTATGGTTTGTTTTCCGTTAGACATCTTTTTTGGAGATGTGCGCCCCGATAACGCTGATCCGCACTTGCCACAACGAGCAATGCCCGAGAGCGGATAGGTGCCAATGGATGAGTTTGCGGGCATTCTTGTACGACGGATTCTCATCTGATCGGCACGCTCCCATAATTCTTGACTAATAATTGCTTCGTGTTCTCCCTTAGCAACGATGTGATCCGGTTGTCTGCGGCCGCCGACGGTTCTGTATCCATATCGCACATAGCCGGCGTATAAAGGATTGCGCAAAAGGTATTTCAACGCAGATTGCGTCCAACGCCGATTCGGAGCAAGTTGAGAATGGTCTGGGTCATTCAACCAGCTTAGAATGGCCTTCGTACCTTCTCCTCGGACGTAGCGGTTAAAAATTTCGCGAACGACTAGAGCTTGTGCTTCGTTGACGATCAATTTACCCTCTTTGTAATCATATCCGAATGCAGCATGGCCGCCTGACCATTTACCCTGATTGGTCATCTCAACCTGTCCCATTCGAGTTCGCTCTGCAAGGTTCTCGCGCTCCCATTGCGCGAGTGAAGCCACGAGCCGTAGAAAGAGACGGCCCGTCGCGGATGTTGTGTCGTACATCTCAGTTGCTGACTTAAAACCTACGTTGTGTTGCTCGAAGAACGTGAGCAGTTCATCTAGGTCTCGTACGCTTCGTGTCAGGCGGTCAAGCCGATATACGACAACCACGTCAATTTTACCGTGTTTAATATCCTCTATAAGGCGATTTAAAGACGGCCTTTGCATATCCTTGGCCGATATGCCTTCGTCCGTGTATATGGCTGCCACAGACCATCCTTGAGAGTCACAATAGGAACGCAGACGCGATAACTGAGCGTCCAGAGAGAACCCGTCGGCGACCTGCATGTCCGAACTCACACGTGTATAGATTGCAGCCCGCATTCGTTTTCACTCCTGTAATTCTTGGATATGGTGAATCGCCATATCTGCACTTTTCATCAAGAAAATATGTGGCGCATCAGTTCTGCTTAATGAAATTACCGCTTTAATCTGCGCCTCACTTCTACCACAACGCCAAGGACATGAATTTCATCAGCTGGATAGACCATTGGCTCCATCTCTGGGTTGCTGGGAGACAAGATACAAACTTCACCTTGACATTTCACTCGTTTCAACGTCGCTTCATGACCGTTGATGGCGACTACGCAAATATCAGAAGGGCTAAAATCAGGAGTAGCGATAACAACTACCCGATCACCATCATAGATATGATCACCGATCATGCTGTCGCCTTGAACACGAAGGATAAAAGAGTCGCGGTTATGTATCAGATCACGATCAACCAGTTCATATTCCGTACTTGATTCACTAACCATTTCAATTGGATCCCCTGCACGTATCGAACCAAGAACAGGAATAGGAATCATGTTCTTGGGAAAAGTAATTAAATTTTGCGGGATAAGAGCATCGATACCTCTTGGGCGCCGCGATTCTTTTCTTTCTACATAATCTTGAGCCATCAACCATGACACGTCTTCATTAAGTGCTGTAGCTAAATTTATAAAATCTTCTGCGCTTGGCCGAGTATAAGCACGTTCCCAATTTGATACAACTTGAGGAGACACATTAACCATATCTCCAAGTTCCTTTTGAGTTAAATTGCGCCTCTTTCTAGTGGCGCGAATTCGATTGGCGACAACCATGTCTTGGCGAGATTGTTCCACAATTAAGCACGCTCCCCTGTCCCGAATTCTAACCTCAATTAACGAAATTCGATATAAACCAACGGGAATTGAGAATTCATGATTGACACTAACGTTTTTCGTTGATATAGTCTTACTAACGGAAAACGTTAGAAATGAAAGGCGGTGATGGTATGGGAACGGTTAAAGAGAATGTCGAGAGAATCCGCAAAGCAAAGGGTGTCACAAAGACATTTCTTGCGAAAAAGCTAGGGATGTCTGTAATGGGCTATATTCACATAACAAGTGGTGATGTTCGTTTGGACACCGAAAGACTGCAAGTTATAGCGGATGTTTTGGACGTTGACCCTGGTGTTTTTTTTGACAACAAACTAACGGATTCCGTTGTTTTGGATTGTTTGATGCCGCGTAGGCAGGTTAAATCAGTTAGAACTGAGACTCAGTAAATTGAGGGAGGGGACGAATGGTGAGCCAATTAGCCGTTTCCGAGTTGCAGCAGATAACCAAGGAGGTGAGAAGGGTGGAACAAGCGGCCAATAAACTGCTGGAAAGGATGTTGGAGGCATTACCAGATTCCTATGATAAGTCTCCAACATCCACCACTTATATCTTGTTGCAGGCTGTAGCCAAAGGGCTAGTAGGGCAAGAAGGGGAGTTTAACCAATAACGGTTGCTCAACACCTGTTGCAGTGACTTCGATGTACAAAAAGTTTTTACCGTTTTCGTTTTTTCGTTCAATGCTGTGAACCTGCTCGACAGTATGCCCAAGCCCAATTTGTTTTCCGGTAACTGCGTCGTAAACGCTGTGCTGCGCGATTTGGTTAGCCAATCGTTCGGATTCGGCCAAAAAATCATTTTCGTCTAACGGTTTGAAAATCCGAGAAATGACGGCGTAATCAAAACGCTCATTTCCTTCGGGCAGGATGAGAGTCCGAAAACTTTGCTTGAAGGATTCGACACCGCTAACAGTTGCTAAATCACCATCATCGAAGGAAAGGGTGCCGTCTTCTGTTAACAAGACATCACTTCCGTAAGAAGTGGCGTCAACTCGCGGACTCACGTCAGAACGAATCGGATTCTTAGGAATCCATTTAACATCGGTAAACATTGTAGCTCACCTCCTTTCAGGGTTGTCGCTCCGGCCTACGAGGTAGTCTAGCGAGACATCGAAGAAGTCTGCGAGTTTGATAAGTCCATCGAAGTCTGGTTTACCGTCGCCAGTTTCGTAACGGCGGAACTGACGATATGTAACGTCGAGATATTCAGCAATTTCTTTTTTTTGAGCACCGCTAGATTGAATAAGTTCACTCAAGCGTTCTGAGAAATTAGCCAAAACTTTTTCTCCTTAACAGCTTGACGTGACATCAAACGTCATATAGTATCGAATTGAGATATGACATTAAACGTCATGTCAAATCAAGGTGGTGGTGATGTGAAACAAGCCAGAACGCACGTCCAAGACGCGCGAAACGCAAGGAATTTAACCCAACAGCAAGTGGCTGACTTGCTGGGGATTACACTCCGGTCGTACCAGCGATATGAACACGGAGAGAACACCTTGAGACCAGAGCGAGCTATGAAACTATCAGAAATTCTAGGTCTCAGTGTTTATGACGTTTTACGTCGTAATTCTACACCAGATTTTGAGACAGCGTAAGTGGAGAAGAGGTGCGATATGGACGAGCAAATTTACTTGCACATAGGTAACGGTGGCGTAATTTTCCGAGTTTCAAACGATCATGGGCCGACGATTCATGTTGATGCGTTGCACTTTGGAAATGTCACGAACGGCATTAAATTGCACGTGACTAAGGAATCACTGAGGCAGGTCGCTGAAATGTTCTTGAACGCTTATGAGCATGGCGAGTTTTCGAACGAGTACGTCCTTGCAGCTCGTTATGAAGAGAAAGAAAAGGCACGATGTGTACCTTTTCGCTCTCCTGATGGCAGTAAAGACATGATTCGCGACCAATATTGTGATTCGGAAGATTAACGATTATCGTCGATGAACTTTTTCAAACCTTTTATACCAGTCCAAGCTGATCCCTTAGGGAGCGGAGCGACGAAAAGTTTGTCGTTATCGTCAATTTTCAATTTCAGAATATCGCGCAAGGTTTCACAATCGTCGTCGGAGGAAACGACCCAGACTGATTTTTGAATTTCGATTGCATTGTCTGTTGCGAGTTCAATGGTCGTGATTAGTTCTTCGTAAACTTCTTTTGTTCCTAGGTGCAAATCGTAAGCAACAACTTTTAGTGACAATGTGTTTCACCTCCTTCCGTGGGTTGAGGGTGGCACCAAACAACTTCCACATTCAGGAGAGTGAATCCTTTGAACAGTAGCACTTATCAAATTGTCAAGGAACGAGGTGGAGAGAATGAACCAATTTAATGTGGTGCAACGAAATGGACGATTTGTGGTTGATAGTCGCGAAGTCGCGCGGATGACCGAACGTCGTCACGACAATCTTGTCAGAGATATCGATGGATATGTCGCTATCTTGAGTCATTCCTCAAATTTGAGGGCTGATGAATTCTTCATCGAAAGCACCTACACAGCAGGAACAGGAAGAGAATACCGGCACTATTACTTGACTCGCAAAGGCTGCGACATGGTCGCAAACAAGATGACCGGCGAAAAGGGAGTTCTGTTTACCGCTGCTTATGTGACCAAATTTGAAGAGATGGAGCGCGCGCAAGTCGCAGTACATCAATTGCCCCAGAACTACAAGGAAGCGTTGATTGCACTGGTGGCTCAGGTCGAAGAAAACGAACGGCTTCAGTCCGAGAACGCGTCGCTAGGACAACAAATCGAGGCGGACAAGCCTAAAGTTCTATTCGCTGAGGCGGTTAGCGTGAGTCAGACAAGCATTTTGGTTCGCGAGCTGGCTGTCTTACTCCGACAGAACGGTATTGAAATCGGTGAAAAGCGGTTGTTCGAACAACTCCGGAATAAGGGTTACCTCATCAAGCGTTTCGGGACGGACCGGAACATGCCGACACAACGCTCGATGGATCTGGGGCTGTTTGAAGTAAAGGAAACGCCCATTATCCATTCCGACAATCGGGTAACCGTTAGTAAGACACCAAAGGTTACTGGAAGAGGCCAGATTTACTTCATAAACCTATTCAAAAACGAACTGGCATCAACGGAAGTGGTCACGCAATGAACCTTGCAACTGAGTTTCATCCAGTACCAAAGCCTTGCAAATCAGAGAATGTCAAGAAACCGATGAAGAAACGACGTAGTGCACGAGCGCGTGACAAGGAGTTTCCGAAAGAGGTCAAACAGGCTGTTTGGGAACGCTCAGGTGGCTTGTGCGAGCGGTGCAAGCGTCGCCGATTGATGCACTTCCACCATTGCCACTTCCGCAGCGAAGGGTCGGCCTGTACCAACGACATCAGCAACTGTCTCGGACTCTGCGACCGATGCCACATGTGGGATGACGATAGCGCTCATAAGAGTAGGGAGACCCGACAGTGGTGTATCGATGAAGCAAAGCGTATGGCACAGGCGTTGTTTTGATGACAGGCGAGCACGCGGGCAAGGCGCACTCGCAAGTCAATCAAAGTCGCTCAACGAGCATCGATGGAAATCTTGACGTCAACTTCATCATATTGCTTCAAAAGTTCTTGCGACAAAGCTTCAGCAATTTGTTCCATTGCTTCAATCAACGCCTTTGTTTTGCTTTCCATCAACGCTCTCCTTTCGATGAAGAACCTTTAGGCCTTCCTCGATAAGCGCGAGTACCGCTTCTGAGCGGTTTGGATATCGATTTTCGTACCGGAAATCTTCGATGCGGTCAAATAAGTCGCCCGGCAGAGTGATGATAACCCGTGGTTTTTCGGTAGGCACTTTAAACACCTCAAAGGTTCTTTGTACCAGTGTACCACTGTTGATTATTCAGTGAAACGTATTGACTGGTGAGTAGGTGATACACTATGATTAGTGTATCAGAAAGGAGGAAGTTCATGGCAACGGAAATGCGTCGTTTTATGGTCACGATACCGGCTGAACTCGAAGACAAACTCACATCGATTAAACAGGCGCAGTTCTTTGGGGATAGTTGGTCTGAGATGGTTAGAGTCCTTCTCGAACGGGCAGCTAATGACACGATTAAGGAATTAAAGCCACGCCAGAAACAGGCTTAGGAAAGCGGTCAACCCGTTAACACATATGTTGCCAGTGGAGGCGATGGCGATGGCGAACAAAATCGAGGTGATCCTGAAGAATCAGCCTTCACAGGAAGTGATTGACCACTTTAACGAGTACGTTCGGCAGATTGCTTATCGGGCAGCGCGGAGGAAAAAAGCGGAAATATCAATCGAACGTGGCGTTGATGCTGAGTCTGATGTCCACCGAGTCGTACCGCTCAAGTAACTCGTTACTGAGGTCCGTCAGGATTGTTTCGAGCAGCTCTAATATTGCATCAGCTTTGGGCGAGGTAATCATGCGAATCGTCCTTTCGGGGATGATGTGATGCCGCGGCCCGTCAGAGAGGTAGACAAGCCCGGATGGAGTTATCCGTTGCGGCGTTTGAGAGGGGGTGATGCATTGTGAAACGGGGTGTGTTGCTCAAACTCGCCAGAATCTTTGCGGGTAAGAGCCAGCTAGAAGTCGCAGAACGCTTCGGAGCTGACCAAAGCACGATTTCGCGGATTGAGCATGAGGATATGTACATCGATTATGCGATGGAGTTGCGCTACATAGATGCCTGCGGAGGCCGAAAAGTACTTCAGACCATGCTTGATGGCATCCAAAAGTTGCTCGACCGAAGCGACAACAACCATCTGCTGTTAGCTTAACCGGAACGGGTGCATATGGTATGCGAATTTTGCATACGGCATGCAAGTTTCAAAAATAAACCGGGGTTGTAGGTACAGAGCCATATAGATGCGGTGGTGAAAGCCGTGGATCGGATAAAAGAAGCCTTAGAACGAGCAAAGCCTGAATGGGAAGCAGTACAGAAACATCAAAAAGGATCCCGCGCCAACGAGAGCCACAAAGAAAACAACGATAAAACGAGCATACCACAACGTGATGGAGGTGCGGTAGATGCGTAATTGCGAATTATGTGGAGACCAACCCGGTATCCATACAGTGCACTGGGACGATACAACGGGCGGCGAGATTAAGGTGTGCACGGATTGCCGGGATGACGGATTTGTTCACTGTCCTCGGTGCAACGAGTGGGACAAGCCCGAGAATGATGGTCCATACATCATCTGCAAGTGGTGTGTGGAGGAGATTGTGACCGCGCATGAGCGTCAGGCTGGCTATGGGCAGGTGACAGCATGAGCGACGTACACGGGCGTATCACAGACTGTCTGCATCGGTTGCAGGACGCATATGACGAGTTGCAGCACCCTAACACGAATATCGCGTTTCGGCTACAGCGGCTGCAGGAGTTCATCGCATTGGATGTACCGTCGGTTATCGCGGAACTCGAAGAGTGCCAAGCGGCCCTCGATAGACAGGGGGTGCGCCGAGTTGTCACAAGAACCAGAACGGTTGGGCATCTGTCGCGTGTGCTGTAACGGAGTCACAAGCGATGAGCCACATATACAAGACATGTTGGATGGCCGTTATTACCACGCAGATTGCGCGGACTACAAGGAATCGGAGGAGATAAACCATGGCAACTAATCCATTGTGGGATGTCGAATTAGATGAGTTGACCCAGCAAGAAGCCCAGGAACGCTTTCGTGTGACAGACAAGATGTCGGCGAACTGGTGCCTTCGGAAACTCCGGGCTTTGCAAACTCAGGCCAATGAGGTCAACGAACTGGCCCAAGCGGAGATTGAGCGCATCACCTCTTGGAGGGACAAAGAGCTAGAACAGGTCAACAAACACGTCGAGTTCTTCCAAGGGCTACTGACCGAGTGGCACATGCAACAATACGAGGCCGACCCGAAAGGTAACAAGAGCATCAAACTCCCATACGGAACGCTCAAATCGCGTACCACTAAGCACCAACCTTCGAAGTTCGATGAGACGGCGCTACTAGAGCACGTCAAGGCAACGGATGACGCTTATGTGAAAGTCATCGAGACCGTCGAGTGGGGCGAGTACAAGAAGACCCTATCCGTCATCGAAGTGAACGGGCAACTTGCGGTAGTCGATGCTAATGGTGAGTTGGTGCCGGGCGTCGCGGTCAAGGTCGGCGGCACCACTTTTTCTGTGGAGGTGGCTGAGTAATGTCTACGGCTGAAAAGCATCTGCAGGTAGTGCAAGGGGGCAGTCTGCAGCAATACTCACGAGAACAGATTGACACCATTAAGCGGACGGTGGCAAAGGGTGTCACAGACGCTGAATTAGAGATGTTCTTAACTCTCTGTGCTCGGTATCAACTGGATCCGTTTCTAAAGGAAATTTGGTGTTACAAGAGGCAGAAAAAAGATAGGAACGGTCAGTATGTGGACGATCCGAACGCGCCGGCAATCATCATGACATCGCGTGACGGGTATTTGAAGGTTGCACAACGTGATGAAAACTTTGATGGTCTTAAGAGCTTCGTGGTGCGTGAGGGTGACGATTTCGAGATTGACGCGATAAACGACACAGTGAAGCACAAATTCGGTACCAAACGCGGGAAAATCGTCGGGGCTTGGGCCATTTGCTATCACAAAACGCGTCGTCCGGTGATCTGCTTTGTGGATTTCAATGAGTACAATGCAGGGTCTCAAGTGTGGAACAAGTACCCGTCCGCGATGATCCAGAAGGTTGCTGAAGCGTTTGCCCTCAAGCGCCAGTTCGGGATTAGCGGACTAGTAACTCACGAAGAATTGCAGTCCGAATTTATTGATATTGATGCGCGAGAAGTAGAACCCCAGAAAGAGAAAGTTGCTGCGGACGCAAAACGTAAGTTCAAAAAGCAATGGATGGAACGCATTAATGCCCTGTCCTCTCTAGCTCACGATTATGGGATTGATGGTGATGCACTGCGGGAGATTGGATTGGCCGTTGTGGGCAAGCAAGACCCGACGAAGTGGACATTCGACGACATGGACAAGCTTACTGATTACCTCAATGTCGACCATCAACAGTCAGTAGAAGTGGAAGCGAGGGAGGTTGAAACGGATGGCGATGCCTCAGAGCCGGTTGAGAGCGAGCAGAAAAACTTGCTCGATGGCGAGGAACTACCGTTCTAAATCGCCATTTGTAAAGGGGCTGCTTTCAGCGGCCCTACTCGCTGGATCTTTTGTATTCTTCATAATAGCAGCCTGGTTCGGATTGATCCGTGGCAACGTCCCTGCCGACACCAAGACACAAAGCTACATAGTCCAGTCAGGAGACAGCCTATGGAGCATAGCAAGCCGCTTTGATTCACGAGACAACACAGAGGCCGTGGAAGCGTGGATAGAGCGTGAGAACGGCATAGGTGCGGATATACAGCCGGGGATGACGATAAAGGTGCCTGTGGGCGGTGATAGATGATGCTTGGAGACTATTTGAGTCGGTACGTAAGCATTATACAGGGCAAAAAGGGTGTCGATCGTGATCGTGCTTTGGCGCTTCTGATGACTGACATGGAACGTGAGTACGAAATCCCTCTGCTATACAACCGGACATGGGTGCAGGAGAACAAGGCGGCTTACAAACTCTATCAGATGATT
>NZ_JAFMTW010000032.1 GCF_017329615.1 Alicyclobacillus suci
GGGAGACCTCCTGGGAAAGTAGGACGTTGCCAGGCGAGAGAGAAGGGCCCTGAGGGGAACGCTGAGAAGGCGGGACCTTGGGGCTCTTTTTGTGTTGGGCGAAGTGCGCCGAATCTGCTCTGGTGCCACAGATGCTGCCAATACCTGCGTGTTGCGGTGGCGGATAGGCCGGAAATCGGTGGGGGAAAACTGTAGCGAATTCGAATGTGCGAGGGGGAGTTTGGTGAAGGGGAAAGTTTGTGCACTTGTGCTTGCCTGTTCGGTGCTGTTGCCGATTGCAGGGTGTGGCAATACGGCAAATAATACCGCTGTTGGTGGGTTCGTTGGCGGGGTTGGTAACGCTGTTGGGCAAGGGATGAATACCGTTGGGAACGCCACCACAGGATGGCGGAATGGTGGGAATCATGGTCGTGTGGGCGATGTGGCGACGGATGCGAATCAGCGCCACACGGTTCAAGTGGATGCGGCCCACAAAGCGATTGTATTGCGTTATCAGAATGTGGGGCGGACGGCGACACTGGCTGGGACCAATCAGCACATTTCGCATGTCACAGTGCCAATTGGCTGGACCATTCGGGTAGAGGGAACAGGGACTAAAGTCGGGGCGAATCAAGCCGGAAACACGAACATTGTCGTTGTCACACAGCGGGCGGCTGCAGCGGCTGGGCTTACGTGGAATGGGCAAACTGTCATTGGGCAGAATGCTGCAGGTGCAGGCGTGACTGGAGCAGGTACTGTGACCGGGACGCGTGGGGGTGTGACGGCGCCGGGATTGACTGCGTTTAACGGTGGAACGCCTGGACACGGCTTTACGGGTGGTGCAGCGGGCGGTACCGCAGCCGGCTTTGCGGGCGGCACGCGAGCTGGAGGAGGAACGGGTGTCGGTGGTGCCACCACAAGTGGACCCACGAATGCCCTTGTAACAGGAACTCATGTGTTACATGCGACAAAAGCTGGCCAATATGCCGTCGTGGTCACAGGCCGCAATCAAGCTCCGCAAATGTTAAGCACCATTACCGTATCGAAGACGGCGAAACTTCCGTCCATTACAGCACAAGGGAATCGTGGATAAATCACAGATTTTGCACCCTGGTCAATGGCTAAACACATGCCTGGCCAGGGTTTTAAGTGAATCGTCAGGAGGGAACATCTTGTTAGAGAAAACGACCGAAACTGGAACCCAGGTAGCGATTGAAGCACTGCAAAGTCGCGGGGTGGAAATCCAGGATATTGCGGATTTGACTTACTTCCTTCAGAAGGATTACATACCAGATTTGAACATTGAGGAATGTGTGGAGAGTGTGATGCGGGTGCTCGCAAAACACGAAGTTCAAAATGCGATTTTGACAGGCATTGAGTTGGATACCTTGGCGGAAGACGGATTGCTGAAGCGGCCTCTTCTGGATATTATTCAGCGCGATGAAAGTCTATATGGCGTGGATGAAATTTTGGCGTTATCCATACTCAACCTCTATGGAACCATTGGTTATACCAATTATGGATATATTGATAAATTGAAGCATGGCATTCTTGAGTCGTTGAACGATAAATCGACGGGAAAGGTGAACACATTTTTGGACGATCTCGTCGGTGCCGTTGCGGCGGCCGCATCGAGCCGAATTGCCCATGGGCATGAGCTAGAATTGTTTTCGTAGCGGGCTTGTGTGTTCATTGCTGGCGCCTGGCTGTCACAATGTGGCAACCAGGTGCTCACAAGTTGTCGGTTCTAGCGCACCGTTGTGGGTGTTTCGGCCGATGGACTTCGTGTGTCCGGATGTGGCGTGGTTTCTTCAATCTCCGGTTTATCTACTTGCGGCAATTCCTCTGGTTCGTTGGTCATCATGGTCGCATCACCTTTTTTAGAGTTTTGTTATGTGAGGAGTTTTAGTTTGACCTGCGTATTTCGAAATATGTACCCAATCCGGCAGCGCGCCGGTTTGGCTTCATTGACTTCCTCTATATCTCATTCGGTGATGGCCAACGTTGCGACGTAAATCATAATTTGGGCTCCGATGTGCGGAAATCGCATAGCGCTTTGCGACCTTTGTGGTAACCTAAAGGTATCAATTGTATTGTAAAAGACAGCAAAGAGGTGCCGGATATGGACAAACCATTCGCGTATGTCACGCGAGGAGGCATTGCCGAGAGCGTGCATGCCGGTGTGATAGCCGTTGTATCGAGTGAAGGCAAATTAGTAGGCGAGTTTGGAGATTCAACATTGGTGACGTTTGCGCGTAGCGCATGTAAACCGTTACAGGCGATTCCCGTGGTAGAGTCAGGTGCGATGGCTTCCTATGGTTTTGACGAAGCGGATTTAGCGCTGTTTTGCGCATCGCATAGTAGTGAACTGCAGCATACGCAGCGGGTTGAACGGATTCTCGAAAAGATTGGTCTCGATGAATCGTATCTTCAATGCGGCCCGCATATGCCGCATAGCATGGAGACATATGATCGACTGATTCAAGCAGGAAAGTCACTCAGTTCTCTATACAGCAACTGTTCGGGGAAACATTCGGGTATGTTGGCTTATTCGAAGCATGTGGGCGCCGATATACACACGTATCACCAGGTGAATCATCCTTTGCAACAAGCCATATTACAGGTGGTTGCCGAGTTGACGGAGGTGCACCAGCAAGACATCGTCCTTGGTGTCGATGGGTGTGGCATTCCGGTACACGCGCTACCTGTTCGGAATTGGGCGAAGGCGTATGCGAAGTTCGCTCATCCTGACGGGTTCGTACACGGTGACGCAATGCGCCAAATCTCCAGTGCGATGAGAGCCTATCCTCAGCTGGTGGCTGGGACGGACAGGTTTGATACGGATTTGATGACGGCGACACACGGTCGTATTCTCGCCAAAGGTGGAGCAGAAGGGTTCATGATGGTGGCGATTCCGGAGCAATCTGTCGGGATTGCGATGAAAGTGCGAGATGGCAATGCGCGTGTCATTCCACCAGTAGTCATTCGGACACTGACGAGTTTGGGTGTTTTATCGAGTGATGAACTTAAGGCGTTGCAAAAGTATGTGGTACCAGAAGTGAAAAACACGCGAGACGAAGTGGTCGGAGAGATTGTGGCCGATTTTGAGCTCAGCTTGGCTTAAGCTTTCTGATAGTAGACTTGTTTGGCAACAGAACAGTGTTCGATTGGTGGGGCGACTGCCCCACCTGAATTCTCTATGAAGCGTGGTATGCGACGCACATCATCCCGAAATAAGTGGGTACTTCATACGAGAGAAACGTGCTCTTACGCGATGCTTCCGGGATGGCGCCTGCGAGCATGAGGGTCTGCCAAATGCCGTCGGGTTTCGCGTGATGGATGAAGGCGTCTGAGAACGACGTCATCTGCTCCAGTGCGTTCGTCTTAAATAGTTCGATGACTTGTGTATCCAACGCTTTGGCGTTCTCGTGAAAACCATAAGGGCCGCGCGCGTCGTGTGCGTGCGACCAGTCGCAACTCGCGATGAGGCCGACACGTTTCCCTGATTGACGAACTTGCTGGGCGATGATGCGTCCCATGGCGAGGTGGTCATCATACGAGAGGCTGCGCGAGGGTGTGATGACGACGATGGGTACATTTGGCATGAAGTAGAGTGGCACCATGGCGCCCCAGTCGAGCGGCAGGGTGGAAAACGGCCCTTGCGTAGTGGCAAAGTTTGCTGCCGCAACGGGGATGGATTGCGCTTTTGCGCCAGTCACCATCGCGTTGGCTAAATCCCTGTCTACGCTGCGCTTGAAATGTAGAGTCACCCCTTTGTCTGGGCGCTCATCTCCGACCATCATGGCGACCGTCTGTTCGGACATCTCCCCAGCCATGAAAGATGACGTGGACACGGAAAACATCCCTTCAATTTTTAACCCATGTGGCGTCAATACGATGAGGGTGTCGGGAGCGGCTTCGTGCATCCAAGATCCCAGCTGTTGCATACTTTGTCTCGTTTTCGCCATTAAATCTGGCTCATCGCCAGAAAGTTCTTCGAGGATGGGGAGCCCGTGTGGTGTGACACAAGCAAACACAAATGGATGGCTCATGTGTTAACTCCTTTCAACGGGCTTGTACGCGCCCGATTCCCCTCTATATTAACACTCAGAGTATTTGAAATGTTGACGAGATGAAACCTCGAACAAAGAGCCCGCTTTCGGGCCCTTAGTCGTGGTTTTTCGGTTATGCCTGTTGGGACGGTTTGCGCAGGTAAACGAGGTAATAAGCTACGGCGACAAATAAAGCACCGCCAACTAAGTTGCCAAGCATCACTGGAACAAAGTTGCTAAAGTATTGCCCCCACGTCGCCTGACCAGCAAAGATGGCTGCAGGAATCACAAACATATTGGCCACTACGTGTTGGAACCCAATCGCGACAAACGCCATGATGGGGAACCAGATACCGAGTATTTTTCCTGAAAAGTCCTCGGCGCCATAGGCAAGCCATACGCCAAGGCAGACGAACCAGTTGCAGCCGATGGCGGAGAAAAAGGCTTGACCGAAATTGTCCGCTAGTTTGGCGTTGGCCACGGCAACGGTTTTCGTCAAATATGGACCAGTTTCCGTCAAACCGACAATGTGGCCGAAGAAGTATGCGACAAATACTGCGCCGATGAAGTTCGTGATGAGCACCACAATCCAGTGGCGAATCAACAAGCCAAACGAAATACGTCCCGCGAAGGCGGCCATCGGCAGGGACATCAACGCACCTGTGAGCAATTCGGCGCCGGCCAACACACATAGGATGAGTCCGACCGGAAAGACGGCAGCCCCGAGAAAGGAGCCGAATGAGCCCCATTGCGGTGGGAGATCTCCACTGACGCGGATGTCGAGGAGAAAGCCGATGGAGATAAACGCGCCTGCGAGAAAACCCAGTATCAGTAAGCTCAGCATCGGCAGTCGGGCTTTGCTTTCACCTGCGTTTACGGTGATTTCAGCGATTTTTTGTGGTGTGTGAAACATCGTTTTTGAACCCCTTTCTGAGCGAATTGCCAAGATTGCTATGGACGTGAATAACCAGCTCACCAATTCCAAAAACTTGTACAGGTAGAAAGCTACTCTGTTGTAGTTTGTGGACAATGTATGGGTTACATGTATGGGACTGTTAACAACCTGAAGAGGAGTTGAGATGATGAGCCAGAGTGATTCCCATAATGGGCAATTGATCTCACTCGAAATCGACGGCGTGATGGCCGCGGTGGAATCTGGAGCTAGTGTGCTCGATGCCATTTTGTCTGTGAATGATCACTATCCGCATATCTGTTATCACGAGGCGCTGGGGCCGATTGAAACGTGTGATACATGCATTTGTGAAGTCGATGGGCAACTTCAGCGGGCATGTGCCACGAAGGCAGCGTCCGGCATGAAAATCAGTACTGCTGGCCGGTCGCCGGAGGTTCGCATGGAGGCGTTAAATCGGATTCTGCACAATCACGAGTTGTATTGCACCGTGTGCGATAACAACAACGGGAATTGTACTGTGCACAACACGTCCATGCATATGGGGGTCGAACACCAAAAGTATCCGTTCGAGCCGAAGCCGTACGAACAGGATAACTCGAACCCGTTCTATCGTTACGACCCTGACCAATGCATTCTCTGCGGACGCTGCGTGGAGGCGTGCCAGAATCTACAGGTCAGCGAAGTCCTGTCGATTGACTGGGAACGAGAACATCCACGGGTCATTTGGGATGATGACCGCCCTATCCAAGAGTCGTCGTGTGTCTCTTGTGGGCATTGTGTAACGGTGTGCCCGTGTAATGCGCTGATGGAGAAAAACATGTTGGGCGAGGCAGGTTATATGACCGGCATCCGACCGTCTTTGTGGGAGTCGATGGTTCACCTCACGAAGGAAATTGAGCCAGGTTATGGTCCGATTTTTACCGTTTCCGAAATCGAATCTCAGATGCGTGAGTCGCGGATTAAACGTACGAAGACGGTCTGTACATACTGCGGGGTCGGCTGCAGTTTTGACGTTTGGACAAAGGGCCGCAAGGTATTGAAAGTAGAGCCGCAGATGGAGGCACCAGCCAATCAAATCTCCACTTGCATCAAGGGGAAGTTTGGATGGGATTTCGTGAATAGCGACGAGCGGTTAACTTCGCCGTTGATCCGCCGTGGAGACGAATTCGTGCCTGTGTCTTGGGAAGAGGCCCTCGATTACGCGGCGCAGCGCTTGTCGGAGATGAAGGAGAAGCATGGTCCAGATGCGATTGGGCTGATTTCTTCGTCCAAGTGTACGAACGAGGAAAATTACCTCATGCAAAAGTTCGCACGGGCCGTGATTGGCACCAATAATATCGACAACTGTTCGCGTTATTGCCAGACGCCAGCTACGGAGGGCCTGAAGCGGACGTTCGGGCTCGGTGGAGATACCGGTTCTATCAAGGATTTGGCGAATAGCGATCTCGTCATGATTGTCGGCGCCAACCCAGCGGAATCTCACCCGGTTTTGTCGACGCGTATCCGACGTGCTCATAAGAAGCGCGGACAGAAATTGATTGTCGCGGATTTGCGGCGCAACGACATGGCGAATCGGGCGGACATCTTTTTGCATCCAAAGCCGGGGACGGATTTGATTTGGCTGTCGGCGGTGACCAAATACATCATTGATCAAGGTTGGCACGACACGAAGTTTATCGAAACGCACGCCAATGGATTTGACGATTTTGTCAAGTGGCTGGAACCGTACACCTTGGAGTATGCCGAGGAGCAAACTGGACTGTCGAAGGACATTTTGGTTGAGACGGCTGAGATGATTCACCATGCGAGTTCCATGTGTATCTGTTGGGCTATGGGCGTCACACAGCACATCGCCGGCAGTGAGACGAGTACGGCGATATGTAATTTGCTTCTCGCGACGGGCAATGTCGGGCGTCCGAATACCGGCGCGTATCCGCTGCGTGGCCACAATAATGTGCAAGGTGCAGGCGATATGGGATGTGCGCCCACGTATATGCCAGGATATGAGTTTGTTGACGACGAGAACGTACGCGCGAAATACGAACAGGCTTGGGGTGTGAAATTGCCGACGAATCCGGGAGCAGATAACCATCGGATGGTGGAACAGATTCACGAGGGGAAACTCAAGGCCATGTATGTGATGGGCGAGGAGATGGCGATTGTGGATTCCAACGCCAACCACGTGCAAGCGGCGTTTGAGAAACTTGAGTTTTTTATCGTGCAGGATGTGTTTTTCAGCAAGACTGCGCAGTTTGCGGATGTCATCTTCCCGGCGGCGCCGAGTTTTGAAAAAGAGGGGACATTCACCAACACGGAGCGTCGGATTCAGCGGTTGTATCGAGTGTTCGAGCCGATGGCGGGGTCGCGACCGGATTGGGAAATCCTTCGTGACCTGGCGAATCGATTGGGTGCGAACTGGACGTACGAACACCCGTCGGAAATTCTCGAAGAGGCATGTGGACTCACGGAATTGATGAAGGGCGTCCGTTACGAATTGCTGGAGGGATATCACAGTTTACAGTGGCCCGTGTTGGAAGATGGAACAGACACGCCGGTGCTTTATTTGGACGGATTTGGCTTCCCGGATAAGAAGGCGAGATTCTATGCGCCGACGTATCGCGAGCCGGTGCTGCAACCGAACGAAGTGTATGATTTGCACCTCAATAACGGCCGGATGCTCGAGCACTTCCACGAAGGGAATTTGACCTATCGGGTGGCCGGCATTCGCGAGAAAATCCCGACTACCTACCTGGAGATTTCCAAGGAACTGGCGCGTGAGCGCAAGATTTCGACCGGTGCGCTCGTCCGTTTGGTTTCGCCATATGGCCAGGTGAAGTTGCGCGTCGTTGTGACGGATAGAGTATCGGGGAAAGAAGTCTATTTGCCGATGAATACGGCGGATGATCAAGAAGCGGTGAATTACCTCACCAGTAGCTACCATGACGATATCACGCATACGCCAGCGTACAAGGAAATTTCGGTGCGGATGGAAGTGCTGGAAGGCAAGGGTCCTTCGCCAATAGTGCGAGGCAATTTCCGATTGGGTAATCCGCAGCCCCGTCCAGGCGTCATGGTCGAGCGCAAGTGGAAGCGGCGCGATTATCGACCACTGACCGATGACACCGTGACAGAGGACAAAGTTAAACAGCGTTAGGAGGGAAGCGCGAATGGCACAAGCGATACGGCGGGTCGCACAACACGAAATCACCGAAGAGCAGGTATTCTATGAAGCGCAAATGAGCATCGAGGATGAGTTGGTTGAGAGTAAGGACGCCGTGATCCAAATTTTGAAACTGGCTCGGCGTCTCCATGAGACAGAATTTCTCAACATGGTGACGGCTCTGCTCGAACAGGGGACAGATGTTTTGGAAATCGTCGTCAATCAAGCGGGCAAGCCGCAGTATGCAAAGGGCCTTAAGAATGTGATGGGACTTGTGCAGATGCTTGGCGTCCTCGATGTCTCATCTTTATCTGGGGTTGTCCAAGCGTTAACCAATACCACGGAACGCGCGGAGAACGGTGATATCGAACCGATACGAGGGCCAATCAAGCTCCTGGGCGCGATGCGTGACCCGGATGTCGGCCTCGCCCTGGGTTTCGCATTTGACTTTTTGCGCGCGCTTGGGGTGCAGCTCCGTGTACAGAGCCAGAGCCACGCAGTGCAGAATTCGCCGTCCGCGGCGGATGAGGGAGGGCATCATTGATGGAACATACCAATGGGCGCATGGGCGGGGCCGATGTCGATAGAGAGGATGCAAATACGCTGACGAATCGCCAGGGACATCCTGTCACGGACAATCAAAGCATGCGCACGGTCGGGCGGCGCGGTCCGACTACGCTTGAGAACTACGATTTTCTCGAGAAAATCACGCACTTTGATCGCGAGCGCATCCCGGAACGCGTCGTCCACGCCAGAGGGGCTGGTGCCCACGGCTACTTTGAGACGTACGGCAAGGTGGGCGATGAGCCGGTATCGAAATACACACGGGCCAAGCTGTTTCAGACACCGGGTGCGCGTACGCCGGTTTTTGTGCGGTTTTCATCGGTCATTCATGGCACGCATTCGCCAGAGACCTTGCGCGACCCGCGTGGCTTCGCCGTCAAGTTCTATACGGAGGATGGCAATTGGGATTTGGTCGGCAACAATCTGAAAGTGTTCTTCATTCGTGACGCGATGAAGTTTCCGGATATGGTGCATGCGTTCAAGCCGGACCCGGTGACGAACATCCAAGATGAGGAGCGATTTTTCGACTTTGTCGCCAACTCGCCAGAGGCCACGCACATGGTGACTTTCTTGTATTCGCCGTGGGGCATTCCCGCCAATTACCGTCAGATGCAAGGCTCGGGTGTCAACACGTATAAATGGGTCAACGCCGACGGGGTCGCGGTGCTTGTCAAATATCATTGGCAGCCTTTGTCGCAAGGTATTCGCAATCTGACACAGCGGGAAGCCACCGAGATTCAGGCGACAAACTTCAATCACGCGACCCAGGATTTGTACGAGGCCATTGAACGTGGGGATTATCCAGAGTGGGAGCTTTGCGTGCAAATTATGAGTGACGATGAACATCCGGAACTCGATTTTGATCCGCTTGATCCGACGAAAATCTGGCCGGAAGAAGCGTTTCCGTTTCTACCTGTGGGCAAAATGGTCCTGAATAAGAATCCGGAGAATTACTTTGCCGAAGTCGAACAGGCGGCATTTGGCACTGGCGTGCTGGTGGATGGTCTCGATTTTTCGGACGACAAATTGCTGCAGGGCCGCACGTTCTCTTACTCGGATACACAGCGTTATCGCGTGGGCCCCAATTATCTGCAGCTACCTATCAACGCACCGCGCAAGCGCGTGGCGACGAACCAGGAAGGCGGCCAGATGTTATACCACGTGGATAGGCTGAATCCACACGTCAACTACGAACCGTCGTCGCTTGGGGGTCTCGAAGAGGGGAAAGAGGGCGGCAAGGAGTACACGCCATATATCAGCGGTCACTTGGTGCGCCAAAAAATTGACAGGACCAACGACTTTAAGCAGGCCGGCGAGCGTTACCGGGCGTTTGAGGACTGGGAGCGCGACGATTTAATCGCCAACCTCGTCAATGGCTTAAGCAAGTGTCGCAAGGTGATTCAGGATAAGATGATTGAGCACTTCACCAAAGCCGATGCTGAATACGGTCGCCGCGTGGCGGAAGGGTTGAAATTGAAGGCCGCTCAGCAAGGCGGGGTGGCGGGCCCGCTCGGATCGCGAGAAGCTGGCGCTGCAGTCACAGAAGCAGTGCACGACTCGCATTCGGCGAAACCGTACTGAGTGGATTTGAATTGTAGCGGGATAGGAGTATACCCGGTTGGCTGAGAGTAGCCAGCCGGGTATCTTTGTGGGGGCGCCTGGTGGAAGCGAGGCGGATTGATCAAGCCCCCAGGCTACCATTGGTCCCCGACCTACGCGCACCCGACCATTGGGCAATTTTTCCGATGTGGGGTTCATCTTCGGCGCAATCAAAGTTATAATGATGAAAAATAAAGTAACTAACCCGATGGAAGTGCATGGGCGGAGCCCATCTGTGCCTGTGGCCAGATGGGGCGTATCCTTGCATGCCGCCTTGTTTCAGGAACGCAGATGCGTCAGGAGGACCGTTATGATTGAGGTATACCCAGCTGATTCGCGGTTTCACGCCGAGCACGACTGGTTACGTTCCAATTTTAGCTTTTCGTTTGGTCCCTACTACAATCCGGATAATACCCGCTTTGGTCCAATGCGCGTGCTGAATGACGATTTTATTGCGCCCCAGAAGGGGTTTGGCGCACACCCACACAGTGACATGGAGGTCGTCTCCATTGTGCTCACGGGCAAGTTGCGGCACCAGGATAATCTGGGCAATGTCGGTGTCACGTCGTGGGGTGAAATTCAGCGGATGACGGCAGGTCGTGGCATCATTCACACGGAGTATAGCGCTTCGACGGATGAAGAACTCAACTTGCTACAAATGTGGTTTGAGCCGGAGGCGCGCGGACTTGAGCCATCTTACGAAATTACGCGTTTTGATGTGGACGCGCTGGCTCGGCGGTGGACGCCGGTCGTCTCGACAGACGCATCTGATCACGTCGCGAAAATTCACCAGGACATGACAATTTATCTCACCGACTTGGCGATTGGTGAGACGAGGAGCTATGAGACGGCGGCGACGCGTCGAATGTTTTTGTTCGTCATTGACGGTGATATCCAGGTGGGCGATGAGACAGAACTGCACAAGCGGGACTCCGCTCGAATTACGGAATTGTCAAAACTTGAAGTCCGCGCGACATCGCCGTCCCGGTTGATGCTCATTGACTTGCCATAGGAGGTGCCCTGCGGTGCATGAACGGCTGAGGATTCATCATGGAGTCGGATCACGGGTGTTGTTTGATTCGGATAAAGGAAACGTTCCTTTTACCTATGCGCAGGAGGGCAGCGGGTGGAAGTTCACTGTGCAGACGGCAAAGACCCCGGAGATTGACGAAGTCCTGCGGCTTAAGGACGAAGTGAACGTTTTTATTTTTCGCGAGAAGAACGGGGTAGCCATAGAGAAAGTCTGGTTTTACACGGGCGATGGCGCGGTGGATTACAGCGACGAGGAAGCTGCGTTGGTGATTGTGGCGAGCCGGCAGATTGCCTACCATCCAGGGGACTTTGAGCCGTAAATCAGAGGTTGATGGGTCATCAGAACATGCTGCGGCCAAATGGCAGAGCAGTGTGTTCTTTTTTTGTTTGGCTGTGCCGCGTAGTAGGGACACGTATCGGCTGCGCTTGTACCCCCATCGGCATATCTATGTGGCGATGCGAGGGGGCTGAAATCGATGGAAACCATTGTGTTCCTAGGTTGTCAGAGGAGCGGGTCGAGTAGGGAAGCCATTCAAGCCGCGAAGGATTTAGGCTATCATACGGTGCTCTTGACGGATAGGAAGTCGTTTGTCGAAGAAGCGCGCGACTTTCCGGATGTCGACGAGATGATATATACGGATTTGGCGCGGGAGGCGAAGGTGCGAGGCGTCGTTCAATCCTTGCGGGACAACGGGCGCGACATACGGGCCATTACGAGTTTTGTCGAACCGAATGTCTCGCGGGCCGCGCGTTTGCACAACCAGTTTTGCGATGGGCGGTTGTCGGCAGACGCGATGGCGGTGATGGAAGACAAGGTCAAAACGCGCAGTGCATTGGTGGGGACGCCTTATAACGTGAGGTATCTCGTCTACGATGGACGGCGTTCCATTGATCAGCTGGTTCGTCGTATCGGCTGGTATCCGGTGGTGATGAAGCGGCCGGGCTCGGCGGGCTCGAAAGATGTCATTCGGGCGTTTTCCCCGCAACAATGCAGGCACCGCATTCGCCAGTTGACTGAGAAGTCTCCCTTCGGGCGAATTCTCATTGAAGAATATATTCGTGGGCCGCAATACCTTGTAGAGGTTTTGGTGCATCGGCGAACGATTCATATCGTCGCGATTGTCGAACAGCACATGTTGAAGCATGAAGGGCGAATGATTGTGGCGGGGTATGCCGTTCTTATTCGGCCACCGCGCGAGTTGCTCGACAGTTTGCGCGAAGCGGTGAAGGACGTTGTCATGAAGCTCGGATTCGAGCACGGACCGTGCCATATCGAACTGCGCCGCCGCGGTGATGCGTGGAAGGTCATTGAAATCAATCCGCGGATGTCGGGAAGCGCGATGAATCGGATGATTGAACTGGCTTATGGGGTCAATCTCGCCGAGCAGACGCTGAGATTGATGGTCGGGCAATCGATTGATTTGCGGGGGCGGACACGGCAACACGTGTATACCCAGTTTGTCACCGTAAATCAAACAGGTATCCTGGAGGCGGTTGAAGGTCGGGCGCGCGCTGAGCGCGTGCCGGGGGTTCGCGTGGTATCGATTAAGCCGCGCAAAGGGGATAAAGTTCAGCGCCCGAAGTCGATGGGGCATCGTTATGCGTATGTTATCGCTTCGGATGAAGACTCGCTGGACTTTGCACGGGAAGCTGCAATGCGCGCGGCGGGTTATCTTCATTTTACAGTGCGAGAAAGCGGGTATGCGCGATGACGGAGAAACCGAGAATTGGCTACTTGCACCTTCGGCGAGATCCTGAAAAGGTTCGGAAATTGTATGCGTTTCAGGCGGTAGCGAAGATGGAGGGCGCGTTGTTGTTTTATTTTTCCCCTCGGCGGATTGACTTGGCTTCAAAGACCGTTCAAGGGCTGGTTTATGAAAATGGGCGTTATCGCGCGCGAACTATGCCGTTTCCCGACGTCGTCTACAACGACAGGACGCCGCAGGATGGCGTTGGGGCGAAGCTCGTCGAGGCGATGCTCGAAACGGTTCCTGTGACCAGCCATTCGGTCGGCAATAAGCTCACCGTGTATCGGCGGATCTTGTCTGGAAAAGTATTTGCAGATTACTTGATTCCATCTCGACGGGTGGTGGACGGTCGGGACGTGATTGACTATGCGGACCAGCACGGGAAAATCGTTGTGAAACCAGTGTCAGGTCGACAGGGTAAGGGGATTTTCTATATTCGGCGACAAGCACCAAATCGGCAAGCTGCACGTTATCGGGTGATAGAGTCAGGTGTCACAAAGTTTTATACGGCGTCCGAATTGACGTCGGTGATGAATTTGCGCCTGCGGACGACGGATTATTTGATGCAGCCGTTCATCGTCTCACAGACCAAAGATGGGGCTACGTACGATTTTCGGATTCACGTGCAAAAGGATAAGACAGGGGATTGGACGTTGACTGCAGTGTATCCGCGTATGGCTAGCGCGAACAGCGTCATTCCCAATCTCAGCAGCGGTGGGTACACGATGTTCCCGGAATTGTTTTTTCAGCGCGAGTTTGGCGCCCGGTCGTCTGCGATGTTCGCCGAATTAGCGGATTTTGGCATAGGCCTTGCGCGCCATTTAGAGCGCGTATCCGGGCAATCGTATGATGAGTTGGGCATCGATGTCGGAATTGACGAACGCCGTCGTCTGTGGCTCTACGAAGTCAACTGGCGGCCGGGACCACCGCCGATTTGGAATATCGAACTCGACGTGGTTCGTAACGCCGTCGGTTACGCCATGTACTTGGCTGGCGTAAGGCAGCGCGCGAGAAGATAGCGCGCTGCTTTTGTTTTTTTCTATAAAATCATATAAAATCAACATAAACAAAGATAATGGTGTATAATCAAAAATGTAATCTTCGACGGCAGGTCTGCGGAGGTGAGAACATCATGATGAACTTGCTCGCCATTGACTTAGGCGCGTCCTCTGGAAGGGTCATGCGTGCATCGTTTAATGGTGCCACGTTAAGTTTGCAAGAGGTCAGGCGATTTCGAAATCAACCGGCTTATATTTTTGATCGAATGTACACGAATCTCTATTCCATTTATCAAGAGATGAAGTGGGGCATCGCCGACGTCGTCAAAACGCACGGTCAAGTAGCGGCGTTGGGAATTGACAGTTGGGCAGTCGATTATGGGCTTGTCGACAGTAACGGTCATTTGTTAGATCTGCCGAGGCACTATCGCGACGGGCGCAATGTGTCTGCGATGGCTGAGGTGGTGGACAAAGTCGGAAAAAAGGAACTGTTTTTGCGGACAGGAATTCAGTTACAGCCATTCAATACGCTCTATCAATTGTATGCAATGAAGCGCGAGAATGAGAATCTATTGTCTGCCGCAGATAAACTGTTGCTTATTCCTGACCTCTTGAATTTCTTCCTGTGTGGTGAAATGGCGGCGGAGTTTACCAATGCCACGACGACGCAGTTGATGTGTGCGGGGGTATGTGAGTGGGATAGAGATTTAATGGCGCAGCTTCAGTTGCCGGATGGACTCTTGCCTTCGATTGTACCCGCTGGAAGCGCTTTAGGTTATGTGCGAGACCCGGAACTATTGCGTATGGGGCCGGTATCGTCGACGCGCGTAATTCATACCACCTCGCATGATACCGCTTGCGCTGTCGTTTCCGTGCCGACAGATGGACAGCATTACGCGTACATCAGTTCTGGCACTTGGTCTTTGATGGGCACCGTCGTTGCGGAGCCGATGATTAATGAATTGACGGAACAGTTGAACTTCACCAATGAAGGCGGCTTAGGGAATTATCGACTGCTCAAAAATGTCATGGGACTCTGGCTGATTCAAGAGACGCAGCGCGTACTCGAATCGGTTGGAGAACAGGCGGACATTGAGCGGTTGATTCATCGTGCCCGCATGGCAAAACCATTTCAGTTTCTGTTTAATCCCGACGATGTACGCCTGTTGCAGCCGGAAAATATGCCGGATACCATTCGGCAAATCTGCGTCGAGACTGGGCAAATCCCACCAACCGACGCAGGGTCGTTGGTTCGTGGCATTTTTGAATCCCTGGCGCTGAAATACCGCATGGTATTGGACGAACTGGAACGGGTGACCGGGCGACATTATGCGGCGGTGCACATCGTCGGGGGCGGATCGCAAAATCAACTCTTGTCCCAGTTCACCGCCAATGCGACTGCGCGCATGGTGGTGGCCGGCCCGAGTGAAGCCAGTGCAATGGGCAATGTGTTGGTGCAACTGTTGGCACTTGGTGAAATTGCGACGCCATCGGATATGACGGAACTCGTCATTCGTTCAGTCGAGCCTGTGACCTACGTGCCGCGGGATGTCGATTTGTGGGAATCCGCGTACGCCACATTCCAGCGGATTGTTGAAAAGCAAGCGGAGTCTCAAAGCCTATCGATAGAAACCTAGGAGAGAGAGGAGATTGGGTACATGTTGACGATGGACAAATTGGCTGGATTAGAGGAACTGGTCACGAGGTCAAACAAACTCGGCGCCGATAGGAGTGTGTGCAATTGGGGAGGTGGCAACACGTCTGTAAAGTCGAAGGCCATCGACCATATGGGCCGCGAAATTAACGTGTTGTGGGTGAAGGGCAGCGGCTCAGATTTGGCGGAGGCGACCGAGCGGAGTTTTACAGCGCTTCGCCTGGACGAAGTACTGCCCCTCTTTGAACGCGATACCATGTCCGATGAGGAAATGGTCTCGTACCTTGCACAGTGCATGCTGGATAGCAAGCATCCGCGCTCTTCGATTGAGACGTTGCTACATGCGTTTATCCCGTATCCCCATGTTGATCACACCCACCCGGATAGCATCATTTCGCTTTGCTGCAGTGATAATGGGCGCGCCATTGCCGATGAGATATTTGGTTCTCGTGCGGTTTGGGTTCCCTATATCCGCCCAGGGTTTCAGTTGTCGAAGATGATTGGTGAGGCCGTGCGAAATCACCCTGAATGCGAATTGGTGCTCATGGAGAAACACGGTCTGATTACCTGGGGCAACACCTCCGACGAGTGCTATGCGAACACTATACGCATCATTGAAGAAGTCGCCGATTATATCGCAACACGGGTACAGCCTGACAACTTGTTTGGTGGAGCGAAATACGACGTGTTGCCGGAGAATGAGCGCACCGAGATTGCTGCTGCGGTGTTGCCAACCATTCGCGGGACGGTGTCTGAGTATCAACATGCCATCTTGACGTATGACGCGGGGGACGATTTTCTGCAGTTTGTATGCAGTCACGATGCCGGGACATTGTCACAAATCGGTGCGGCTTGTCCGGACCATCTCGTGCATACCAAGCGCAATCCTCTTTATGTCGATTGGGACCCAAGGACGAAAGATGTCACGCTGTTAAAAGAGCAACTCCGGGCCCAATTGAAGGCGTATAAAGAAGCGTACATCGCGTACTACGAAAAAAATGTCGATCTCGACGTCCCCATGCACGACCCGTATCCGCGCATCATTCTGATTCCGGGAATTGGCGCAATTGGAACGGGTAAGAACAAAAAGATGGCGAACGTGGCGATTGCGCTGTATCGACGCGCCGTGTCTGTGATGAAGGGCGCGACAACACTGGGGAACTTTGTGTCACTCGGCGAAAAGGAATCGTTTGACGTCGAGTATTGGCCGCTTGAATTATACAAACTCTCACTTGCTCCGCCGGAGAAGGAATTGGCGCGCAAGGTGGCGTTGATTACCGGTGGCGCTGGCGGGATTGGCGGGGCTACGGCTCGCAGAATGGCGAGTGAAGGGGCTCACGTCGTGTTGGCCGACTTGGCGTACCCATCTGCTGTCGAGTTGGCTGGGCAAATCAATGCGGAATTCGGCGAAGGAACGGCTATCGGCGTGTTGCTCGACGTCACAGACGAGGCGAAAGTGGCAGCGGCATTTCGCGAAGCGGTGCTGGAATACGGCGGAGTGGATATTTTTGTCTCGAATGCTGGACTCGCCAGTTCCTCTCCGCTCGTCGAGACATCGTTACAGGATTGGAACCGCAACATCGACGTTTTGGGCACAGGGTATTTCTTGACGAGTCGCGAGGCGTTTCGGGTGATGATAGAGCAACAACTGGGCGGGTCCGTGATTTTTGTGACGTCGAAGAATGCGATTTACGCCGGCAAAGACGCTGCAGGATACAGTGCGGCCAAGGCGCTGGAGGGACACCTTGCGCGCTGCTTGGCGGTTGAGGGCGGGGTGCATGGGATTCGCGTCAATGCTGTTCTGCCGGATGCGGTGTTGCAGGGATCGAATATATGGAACTCGGCTTGGCGGGAAGAACGGGCCCGCGCCTATGGGATTGCACCGGATGAATTGGAAGCGCATTATCGCAAACGTACGTTGTTGAACGTGAACATTACTACGGATGACATTGCACAAGGCATTTTATTCTTTGCCTCGCCCAGATCTGCGAAGACGACCGGTTGTATGTTGACGATTGATGGTGGGGTGGCGGCCGCTTTTCCGCGGTAATCAAAGTGCATGTCGATGGGAGGCATTGAACGATGAGTCAATGGAGCGACCGGGCGTACGCATTGTTTGAGGAACAGCAGCGGGATCGAGGAATTGATTTGGCATGGGTGAAGGAGAAGCTCACCGGTCTACAGATTGAGACGCCGTCGTGGGGATACGGGGATTCTGGGACGCGGTTTAAAGTGTTTCAAAAAGTGGGTGTCCCGAGGAATCCCTATGAAAAATTCGACGATGCTGCAGTGGTTCATCGGTTGACAGGGGCGTGTGAAGCGGTGGCGATTCACATTCCCTGGGATAAAGTGAGTGATTATCAGAAACTGAAATCCTATGCAGAATCGGTTGGTTTGAAGATTGGCGCTGTCAATCCGAATTTGTTTCAGGACGATGACTACATGTTGGGCAGCGTGACAAATGCCAATCCGTCGATTCGCAGGAAAGCTGTTGAGCATCTCTTGGAATGCGTCGATATTATGAGGCAAGTGGGTTCAAACGCATTGAGCCTGTGGTTTGCTGATGGTACGAACTACCCCGGACAAGGGCACTTGCGCCGCCGTAAGCGGTGGTTGCAGGAGGCGCTGGAGGAGACGTATCGGGCGCTATCTCCGGATATGAAAATGTTGATTGAGTACAAATTTTTCGAACCGGGATTTTATCATACGGATGTCGCTGATTGGGGTATGTCATTTCAAGCTGCGCAGAAACTCGGACCGCAGGCGGAGGTGTTGGTCGATACGGGACACCATGCGCTTGGCACGAATGTTGAGCACATTGTCTCCTATTTGTTAGACGAAGGGAAGTTGGGTGGCTTTCACTTTAATAGCCGGAAGTACGCCGATGATGATTTAATTGTGGGGTCTAGCAACCCGTATGAGTTGTTCTTGATTTTCTATCAAATCTTGGATGCGCATCTCGATGAGGATGTCAAGGTGCGTGAAACGGCGGAGAATATCGCATACATGATTGACCAGAGTCACGCGATTGAGCCGAAGATCCCAGCGATGATTCGCTCTATCTGCAACATTCAGACGCAGTATGCGAAGGCATTGCTGATTAATCACGCCGAACTCAAGGAGAAACAGGAGAACAATGACGTGTTAGGCGCGGAGAATGTGCTGCGCACTGCGTTTGAAATCGATGTGACCCCACTGTTGCTCGCTGTGCGCGAGGAAAGAGGATTGCCGCCTGATCCGATGCGTGCGTTTTTGGAGAGCGGCTACCAGGAGCGGATTGCACAGCGGGGGGTAGGCGGCAGCAGTTGGTGATTGGTTTTTTGAACGAAAAGCTCTATTGGCGCAGCGGTGGAGAGGAGCGAAAAAGGCTTCTCTCCTGCTTGATGCGCCGGGTTACGCCGCGAAGATGAACGTCTGCGCGACTCGGGCTATCAGTAGCTCAAACATTCCGTTTTGTTTTGTTTATGTATATTTATTTTTATTTATCTGTTTACTTATGGTTTATATCGCCGTATAATGTCTCGTGTAGTTGTTGTATTTGTTTGTTTTCTTTTGCTGGCAGTGAGACGTTCCTTCTTGTTCTGGGCCTACACCCTTTATGTAAGCGTTTTTCTGACAGCGTGCAGGGGATATCATGAAAAGAGGTGTACAAGAAATGGCTGATTATAACGCCGTTGTCGCTGAAGATGACCATCCCGTAACCAGACAGCAGTGGAAGTGGACTGCTGTCGCTTCGATGGCAAATTACATCGATGCGGGATCTATTGTCGCAGGTGGATCCGGGTTGACCCTTTGGACAGCGCAGTTTCACATGGGCAACACGCTTGTTGGAATGCTGGGTGCGTTTAGTTCCAATGCAATTTCCGCTGGCGTCGGCGCGCTCATTGGCGGGCGAATTTGCGACGTCTATGGAAGGAAGAAGATCTATGCGTGGGACTTGTTGGTATACGCGTTCGGAATTCTCTGGATTGTCTTTGCGATGAAAGCCTGGATGCTCTTTGTTGGGTACGTAATTGTTGGACTTGCCGTCGGGGCGGACGTTCCGGCCTCTTGGACGTTGATTGCGGAGCTTGCACCGCGAAAGTCGCGTGGAAAGTTAAGCGGTTTCGCGCAGGTCTTGTGGAATATGGGCCCAGTCATCACCTTATTGTTAGCGCTTGCTTTGTCTCGTCTGGGGCTACTTGGGATTCGATTGCTGTTCGTTCACTTACTAATTCTTGCTATCATTACTTGGTTTATGCGCAGAGGCGTTGTCGAGTCTGACCGGTGGAAAGCTGCCGTGCAAACAGAACGAAAGTCGCACCCGTCGCGTCGCGTGTCGAATGTGCGGGAACCTCGACGAAGCGGGTTCCGGGAATTGGTCTCGTCTCGAGCGAATGTGGGCGCACTGGTGTTCTGTATCTTGATGTATGGGTTATGGAACCTCGTGGCAGGCACCAACGGTTTCTTTTTGCCGTATATTTTGCAGACCGTTGGGTCAGAATCGCAGGCGACAAGCGTTGAGCTCCAGTGTTTCAACTTCTTATTGACGGTACTTGCGACCATTCTCGTCTTTATGCCATTGAACGATCGCGTGAATCGCAGACTCTTGTTTACCATCTCATCGGTGCTTCAAGTGGTCGCATTTCTTCTATTTGTGTTCTTCCATTTAAATACGTGGATAGCACTTGCGAACATCATCCTCTATGGAATTGGCTTCGGTTTTGGGCAACAACCATTCTTCCAGCTTTGGTCTGGTGAGTTATTCCCGACGCGGTTGCGCAGTACTGCACAAGGTTTCATGTTTGCGGTCGTCCGTATTGGTCTTGGGCTGTGGAGTTTTGTGGTGCCCGTACTGACGGCCACCGGGTTCCACACGTTGGCGTTAATCCTCACATTGATGCTTGTCGTCAGCGGGCTTATTGGTATTATTTTCGCACCCAAAACGGAAGGGAAATCGCTTGAACAAATCGAGGCAGAGCGGTCCAAGGGCGCTTCTCCCCTATCGTCGAGCGATTATGTGTCGCCGTCGAACTGACGAACGGATTTGTGACGTGAAAATGGAAGGTGAGACACCCTATGAATGTAGGGTGTCTCCCATTATCTTTTCAAAAATAATGGGTAGAACTGGAGGGGTATGGATGATTGGTAAGACGACATGGGTGATTGCGGATGGGTATCTACCTACGAATAGCACCGGGAACCAGGTGAGTCACGAGGCGGTTTGCGTATTAAACCTGACCGCAGATGAGGCCGTCATCCAGCTGACGGTGTATTTTGAAGATAGAGACCCGCTAGTAGGGTTCACTTGCTTGTGCGGTTCGCAAAGAACACATCACATTCGTTTGGACCGATTGGCCAATGACGCTGGAGAGCAGATTCCACGTGGGGTTCCCTATGCATTGAAAATCGATTCCACCGTGCCCGTTATCGTGCAACACAGTCGTATGGACACATCGCAAGAGGCGCTCGCGTTGTTTACGACGATGGGGTATTCGGGATAAGATAAAATGAGAGATTGGGGTCTTTGGACCCGGTTGGAAGTAGACTGGGAGTTGCGCTTTGCTAGCGTTCTCAGTACATCAGAGAAGGGAAGTTAGCCAATGTTGCCTGCAGAACGACACAGGGCAATTGTGCAACTCGTCAATGCGAAGGGGAGCATCCGGGTCAAGGAATTGAGCCAGATGTTTGACGTCACCGAAGAGACGGTTCGGCGCGATTTAGACATTCTCGAAGGAGAAGGAAAACTGCGGCGGAGTCACGGCGGTGCTGTTTGTATAGATCCTGAACAAAACGAAACTCCGATAGTCGAGCGCGAATCCGAGCATGTTGTGGAAAAGGAAGCGATTGCGCGCGAAGCGCTGAAGTATATAACTGCGGGGGACCGTATTGCGCTCGATGCTAGCACGACCGCTTGGCACGTCGCGGTGGCGATGCCGAATATTCCGCTTACGGTCTTGACGAATTCCTTGAAAGTGGCGCTTGAATTGGCGAATCGCGATAAAATTGAGGTGATTTCGACCGGTGGTATTTTGCGTTCGACATCGCTGTCCTACGTGGGGCCGATGGCAGAAGAGTCGCTGGCTCGCTTTCATGTGAATAAGGCGTTTGTGTCCTGCAAAGGACTGCATACGGAGTACGGATTAAGCGAGTCGAACGCACTACAGGCGTTGGTCAAGCGCAAAATGATTGAAATTGCGGATGTGGTATACGTCTTGGCGGATCACAGTAAGATTCAAGTTCAGGATTTTACGCAGGTTGCTGGCAACGGTGACATCGATGTCCTGATTACCGACGCGAGTGCGCCGCGGGATGTGATTGACGAGTTTTTATCGATGGATATCAAAGTGCTCCAAGTGTAGTGCAGTCGATTGTCCGTATGTAGAAATGATATTCATTTGTTTACGATGCTTTTAGATCTCTTTTACAAACTTTTCGCACGAATTCAATAAACGGCCAGTATCCTCCTATCTGAGAGACAAATCTAGCTTTTCGGAGAAGAGGGGACATAGCGTCATGCGTTATCGATTCAAGCAACCCGTGGCCGTTCTCGCAAGTTTTGCCGTGGCTGGTTCGTTGTTGGCAGCTGGTGGTGTGACTGCCTTTGCGTCTTCATCCAAGTTGTCGACGCCTGCGCAAAAGCCGAGCCCGCAAAGTAATCCGAAGGTGGTCACTGGGGCAAGCACGACCACGCCGATTCAGCACGTGGTCGTCATCTTTGATGAAAACGTTTCGTTCGATCACTATTTCGGAACCTACCCTGTCGCCGCCAATCCAGCTGGGGAGCCCAAGTTTAAGGCGGCTGCCGACACGCCAAGCGTCAACGGCTTGAGCGGTGCGCTGTTGACCAACAACCCAAACGGGGCAAATCCGCAGCGACTTGATCGCAGTCAAGCGGAGACCGCTGATATGGACCATGGTTACACGCATGAACAAGAGGCGATGGACGGCGGTTTGATGGATCAGTTTGTCAAGTATGGCGGCAGCGGATCAGATGTCGTGATGGATTACTACGATGGCAATACGGTGACAGGTCTTTGGAATTATGCGCAGCACTATGCGTTGAATGATAACTCGTTCGGCACCACCTTCGGTCCTTCGTCGCCGGGGGCTATCAATCTCGTCGCCGGATCAACCCATGGAGCAGTAGCCTACTCGGCCAACGTCGACCAAAACGGGCAGCCAATTGATGGAGATGTGCTTGCCGGAAAAGTCGGCAATGGCACGTTGTATAGCGATGTTGATCCCTACTACGACAAGACGTCTTCGGGCAACACGGTGGCGATGACAGGTAAGAATATCGGTGATTTGTTAAATGCCAAGAACATCACGTGGGGCTGGTTTGAAGGCGGCTTCCGCAATAGCAGTGAACAGCACACCAACGTCGGCAACGACACCTCGACAGATTATATTCCACACCACGAGCCGTTCCAATATTACAAGTCTACAGCAAATCCTGAACACTTGCCGCCGTCTTCCGCCAAGATGATTGGGAAGACAGACCAGGCGAATCACCAGTACGACCTCACCGACTTCTGGACCGCAGCCGATGCTGGCAACCTCCCAGCGGTCAGTTTCTTGAAGGCGCCAGGTTATGAAGATGGACATGCAGGATATTCTGATCCGCTGGATGAGCAGACGTTCCTGACGAATACCATCAACCAACTTGAGCAGTTGCCGACGTGGAAGAGTACCGCCATTATTATTGCTTATGACGATTCGGATGGTTGGTATGATCACGTGATGCCGCCCGTCGTCAATCCGTCGAATGACCCGAACGCCGATGCGCTCGACGGCCAAGGGAACGCAGGTACGCCGAAACCAGGTGCCTATCTCGACAGAGCCGGATATGGCCCGCGTTTGCCACTGCTCGTCATCTCTCCGTACGCCAAGCAAAACTACGTGGATAACACGTTGACGGATCAGACTTCCATCCTCAAGTTCATTGAAGACAACTGGAAGTTGGGGACGATTGGAGATCAATCGATGGACGCCGTCGCAGGTTCGTTGGACAACATGTTCAACTTCTCGAAGCCGACTGCGAGCACGCTGTTCTTGAATCCAAGCACCGGTGAATCTGAAACTATGAGCCAAGCGAAGACGCAATTCGCCGCTTACTTAAAACAGCTGTACGCTGACGCGAAAGTTCCTCAGCCGAAACAGTAATGAACCAGGAATGAATAACTCATCACGCGGCGAATTTTGCGAAGAGGAGTGCGAATGCAGATGCCTCAACCATTTCTATCGATTCGCACGCTTCTCGCTGTTGCAGCGGCCGGCACAGGACTCCTTGGTGCTGCATTGATTGTGTCTGGCGCCGTCACGGTGCCAACCGCGAGTGCAGCCGGGGGTTCTGCGAATGGTGTGGCGGTTCATTCAGCAACCGCCACACTCACCGACGCGCAGATTGAGGCGCAGAATCAGATGGCTGTGAACGTCATGAATGAACAGGCCATGCAACCGAAGGTGCTCGCGGATGGCACAAAAGAGTTTGATTTTACCGCGTCGACCTTTCAGTGGGCATTGTATCCGGGCAAGACAGAACAGGCGTGGGGCATCAATCAACAGGTGCCGGGGCCAGTCATTCGTTTGACTGTCGGGGACAAGGTGAAATTTGTCGTGCACAACGACTTGCCAGAACCGACAACGATTCATTGGCATGGGTTGGCTGTCCCGAATGACATGGATGGCGTCCCCGATATGCCTGTGCCGCCAATTCCTCAGGGTGGCTTTTACACCTATAGCTTTACTGTAACGAAACAGATGGTAGGTACCCACTGGTACCACAGTCACTATGACGACGACTTTCAAGTGGACTCCGGGATGAATGGCGTGATGATTGTTGATCCGGCAGACACCTCGACCTTGCCCCATCACGACGAGGATGCCTTATTTGTCCTCGGTGCCACGAAAGTGGATGGGGTAGACCCGGAGAATGCTTTCACTATTGATGGCAAGTCTTATCCGTATGCACCACAATTGACGGTACACAAAGGCGACAAAGTGTTGTTACGCCTGGTGAATACGAGTGCGGAGAGCTACCATGCGATGACGCTTGACGGGTATACGCTGACTATCGTGGCACAGGATGGCCAACCGTTGCCTGACCCGGAGGCGGTGAGTGTCGTTTCGATAGCCCCGAGTGAGACGGTTGATGTCACATTTACGGCTAATCAAACCGGGGACTGGTTATTCCACGACACGATTCAGGGAAATCTCACAAACCCTGATGATAAATTAGACACCCTGGGTGGCGCCGAGACCGTCATCCACGTGAAGTGAGGGTGGATATATGATCGGCGTAGCCATGTTTGTTTGCGGTGTGTTGGCCGTTGGTGCCGCGTTTCTGTTTCTTGGTCTCCACCTTCGTTCCGGCAGCGCAATTTGGGTCTCGAAAGCGTCTTTAGTCACGGGCATATTGTTTGTCGGTTTTGCATTGGTGAGCCTTAAGGTATATCCAGGCGCGGCGCTCGCGTCAAGTTCTGTGCAGCAATCCGTGGCGACAGTCAGTCACGCAACTGGTGCAATGACGGGAATGACTGCAATGGGCAGAAGCCCAACCATGGGGGTCGCTTCGACCGCAGTCGGCGTGACGGATGCTTCTTCGACGGCGTTGTCCAATTCGCAAATGAAAGCGCAGAATCAGATGGCCAAAGACATCATGAATGAAAAGGGGATGACCCCGAAGGTATTACAAGATGGCACGAAGCAATTTACACTGACGGCACAGCCGGTGATTTGGCACTTATATCAGTCTCGCAACGTGAATGATTGGGGCTATAATGGCAGTGTTCCAGGTCCTTTGATTCGCGTCAAGGTTGGGGACAAGGTAGAAATCGTTTTGCATAATGAACTTCCGGAGGCAACGACGCTGCATTTTCAAGGCATCTCTGTGCCCAGTGACATGGACGGGGTACCCACAATTTCGCAGAAGCCAGTTGCACCGGGCGGTTCCTATGTATATCAATTCACGGTGACGCCTGACATGGTGGGGACGCACGCCTACTTCAGCGATACGGACGCCGGGACGCAAATTGACGCCGGTTTGCACGGGGTATTATTGGTGGACCCCGCCGAGGGCAAACAATACCCGGATGCCGATGTGGATGCCTTATTTGAGTTAGGCGGGCTTGCTGTCGACAGCTCCCCATCGGAGAACGTGTTCACCATGGACGGCAAACCGTTCCCGAATGCGCCCCAATTGACCGTTCAACAGGGACAAACGGTGATTGTGCGGTTGGTTAACAATACAGCGGAGTGTTACCACGCCATGCACCTGCATGGGTATACATTTCAGGTCGTCGCGATGGATGGGCATCCTCTCGCAAAGCCGATTTCAGGCAACGTGGTCAGTCTGGCACCGGCGGAGACGATAGATATCAGGTTTGTCGCGAATAATCCAGGTGAGTGGATGTTCCATTGTCACATTATGGATCACATGATGAACCCGGATGATAACGTGGACGAAATGGGTGGGCTTACGACGTATTTTCACGTTGTTGCCAATTCGAACGAAAGCGGCCAGTCATGAGGATTGGCCGCTTTCTTGATGGGGAATAGTGAAATGAAATTACGTCGATTCGCGGTGCGTTACCGTAGGTCCATGGAGTGTCGAGCGGTTGAATAAAACGCTGACGCCGCCAGCCATTGTGAGCAGTGCGCCAGTCACCCAGAAAACCCCGTGCAGCGATAGCGCGTCGGCGAGGAATCCGCCGATAGTTGGGCCGAGCATATTGCCAATTTGGTTGGCGGTTTGATTGAGTCCGAAAGCGCGGCCGCGAAAGGTCGATGTGGTCGCTTTCACGACGAGCCCATTGATAGCCGGGAAAACGGCACAGAAAAAGGCACCGTAAACAAAGCGCACGCCAGCGAAAGCCCATACGTTGTGAAACGGCAATTGCATAAAGGTAAAGATTGCCCCGCCAAACAATCCTACCAACAAAATTTTGATAAACCCAATTTTATCGGCTAGTCGACCCCATACGGGCGCAAACACGACACCGGCAATACCGGAAATCGAAAAGACGATACCGGCAATCAATGAGGCATTGTTGGTCGAGTGATTCAACTGTGCAATGTACAGGGTGATGATGGGTTCTACGGTCATGATGGAGAAGGCGGTGAACATATTGAGCAAGAGGGCGGATAAGAGCGGGCGGTTTTGCAAGCCCTCGCGAAACGCGCCAATTACCGAGGAGCGGTGTGCTGCGGGCACGAATTTATCTTCGCGCACCCAAATGATGACGAGTATCGTGGCGAACAGCACGAGGATACCGGCGCTGCCGAAGGCGATGCGGTTGCTCCAAATACGGGCGATGATGCCGCCAAGTAATGGACCCACAATGGCGCCAGTGGATGTCGATGCAGATATCATGGACAGCGCGAATCCGACGCGTTTTTCTGGCGTGTTGGTGCCGACTAACGCGATAGCTCCCGGAATAAATCCGGACAACAGCCCCTGCATCAGGCGTAAGCCGAGCAATTCGTACGGGTTGGTCACGAATGCAGTTAATAGGTAGACGATAAATAGGACAATGCCCGCGCGGACAATCATGGGTTTTCGTCCATACCTATCCGCTAATGAACCCCAGTAGGGGGATGAGATGGCACCAGCGAGAAACGCTGCGCTATAGAGTGCGCCGGACCATAAGGCCAAGTGGGTATGTACACCGATTTGTGTTAAGAATAGCGATAAAAAAGGCACAACCATCGAGAAACTGGCCGAGGTGATGAATGAACCTATCCACAAGATCACCAAGTTTCTTTTCCATACTTCCATTTCCGCACCAGCCCCTCTGTTTTTACTTTCATATTACGCGCTAACGCAAGATTTTTGGGGCGGAAATCGTATTTTGTTCGTGATTTCGGAAAATTTTATGCGTATGATGTGAAGATTGGTGTGTGGCGCGCGGGGAATTATGCCGCCCCAAGAAGGGGCGGGCACATATAGTCCCAGGTATTCGCAGCCATACTTAACCGCGCGACTTGGCCGGTTGTTTCGAGCGCGCCCGTGATTGGACACGTTGCGTTGTCCCTGAACGTTTCTGAGGGCGCTTGTTGGCACGCTGGCCGGCTCGTTTGCCTGGTTGGCGGTTCGGAGGTGGGAGAATTTCATCGAGTTTGTTGCGAATATATTGTATCTCCTCCGCAATTTCTTCGGTGGAGGCGGAGCGAATACGCGCTTCGAGGCGAGGGAATGCACGTCGAATGGCCTCCCGCAACATCGTTTGCTCGAATCCATGGACGTTTGTCAACGCGCGTTCGAGTGCTTCGCGAACGGCACGAAGACACCGTTCTTGAACGGACAATGGCGCAGTTTCTTGAGGTTCCGGAGCATTTACAGACACAGCTACACCCCCTTCTTTGATATTTCACCTTATGCTGACACCTTGCCTTCCGGATGGGGCAACTGCTGATAGGCTTAAACTTGGTTTAAGAGGCGTTTGTGTATCCAAATGGCCGCTTGCGCGCCATCGCCCATCGAAATCGTCACCTGCTCAGAGTGGGCGACGACGTCCCCAGCCGCAAATACCCCGCGAACATTTGTTTCACGTGTGCGTGCATCGACGGGAATGTGCCGATTTTCTAATACGGTCACGCCGAGTTGGACGGCGAGTTGTGACTGGACGAGGTTGCCTCCAAATGCGACAAAACCACGGCGAAAATGCAATTCTTGCCCATCCGCGAGCACGACGGCCCGAATCGTTTCGCCGTCTGCTAGAATTCGACGCACGGGTGCGTTCACGACGCGAATGCCCTTATCTGCTAAGGCCTTTTTGTGATTATCGGCTATCTCTGTCCGCGCGTGGTTGATGTAGGTCAGGTCGTTCGACCAGTAAGACAGCGTGTGCGCCATGTTGGCGCCGACATGGCCGGCACCGATGACGACAGTGGGGTGATTGATAATTTCATACCCATCGCAGTCCGGACAAACGTAGATAGTTGAACCTAGACACTGCTTGAGACCCGCAATCTCTGGGATATGGTCGACCAGTCCGGTGGCGATTAACAGGGTCTTGGCATGGTAGTGCTCGGCACTGTCGGTCACCAGTGCGAATTCACCACCGTCTATCTTTGCTTGCATCACTTTTGCATCGACGAATTTGACCCCATATGTTTCCGCTTGTTGTCGGCCAATGCGTCGTAAATCGGGTCCGCTGATACCACCAGGCCATCCTAAGATGTTGTGATACGCCCGGCAGATAGTAGAGCGTCCGCTGTGGTTGTCGACCACGAGGACGTTGTGCAGATATCTTCCTAATTGAATGGCCGCCTGAAGGCCTGCGATGCCGCCTCCAATGATAATCGTGTCGTATTTCAATGTCATTGCTCCTCTCGAGTTGCCGATGGTTGCAGGGAATTTTTCAGGACCACCGAAATGTTGTAAAGGTTGTTGAATTCCAAAATCTGAAGTGGTCATCCTGTGAATGAGGAGGAACCGCCATTGACGAATACGCTGAGTCCTGGTGTCGTTCGTTTGGAACGCGCGCTGCGCAAGCTGGGCAAAAGTATTACAGAGCCCGTTATCGCTCGAATTGAAGGATTGACCAATGGGCAAATTTTTATGATTTACCATATCAACGAAGTGGGGGCGTGTACGGTATCTGCGCTGGCCGCAAAGATGGAAGTCAAGCCGAGTGCGATTACAGTCATGTTAGATCGGCTGGAAAGTCACGGATATGTGATACGTGAGCGCGGTACGGAAGATCGGCGAGTAGTTCATGTGGCACTCACAGAGGAAGGCAAGGGGGTGCTTGAGCGGGTGATTCAGATGCACAACCGGCTGGTGCATCATCACCTCGCTCAGTTGCCGGAATGTGAGGTGGAGCAATTGCTTGACAGCCTGGAGAAGTTGGCGGACATTGCGGCGACAAGCGACGTCGATAGCATTTTGAACGATTCGATTTGTGAACCCTGACGGATTAAGACGAAGTTTGAATTCTCCACAGTGGCGCAATCAACAGGGCGAACGCTCCCAGTGTCATACCGGCGGCGCCAACTGTCATGGCAAAGCGCAGTGAGAGTGCGGTCGCGATGACACCGCCGAGGACGGCGCCAATCGGGGTAAGTGCGCTCATCAGCAGATTGATGGTGCCATTGACCCGGCCGAGCATGGCATCTTCGGTGAGTATTTGACGAACCGTTGATTCTAGTACTTCGAAGATGACGCCAAACAAATCCCCAAATAGCTGGGCCGCCATGAGAAAGAGGGCGGCATGCCAGGCGTCGCCGTGGGCGAGAGGGATGAACCAACTGCAGATGGCGTTCAAAAATGCGGTACTGACGAGCACGGGGCCAACGCCTAAAGACTGAACCAGCCGTTGGCACAAGGCCGCGCCAATCAGCGCGCCGATGCCGCCAAACGTCACCGTAAGGCCAAAGAGGGCCGCAGATAAGTGGAGGGATTGAATCGCGAAAAGTACATCCATGTTAAAGATAATGCCGGAGAACAAAGCCGATATACCGGCGGTCACCGCCAGTGCGCTGAGTTTTTTGTCATGTGCGATGTAGCGCACGCCATCGATGATTTCACGCCGCAATCGCGCACTAGATGTGCGCCATCCTCGCTGTGTGAAGGCTACTGCCCGTTTCATCTCGACGTGTCGAATCCCTTGAATACTTATGGCAGAAAATAGGTAGGACAATGCGTCCAGCAGAATTGCAATCGGTGCAGAGAACAGTTGGACTAGACTTCCGGCGAGTCCTGGACCGATGATTTCTGCGATAGAACTGGTGATGCTCAGTTTTGTATTGGCATCCATCAATCGATGGCGGCCTACGAAGCTGGGTAGGTACGCTTGGTATGCCGTGTTAAAGATTTGATTGAGTAAAGACAGCGTGGGATAAATCACAAACAGCATCCATAGCGCGAGATGCCCGATGAGAGCCGCGACAGGGATGATGAGTAACAGGAACCCTCGCAAATAATCGGCCCCAATTAGGAAGGGGCGCCGGGCGTATCGGTCGACAAAGGCGCCGATAACCATGCCTATCAATAAAACGGGAAGGGCTGCTATAAACTGCAGCCAGCCCATTTGTAGTGGTGTAGCATGTAACGTCAGGACGGCGGCAAGCGGCAGCGCTTCGCCGGTCATTCGCGAACCGACTGTGGAGACGGACTGGCCCAACCACAGCGCTAGAAAGTTTTTATCACGCCACAATGAGTTTTTGGTTGTATCGATATGACGAGCTTCTGTGTCCATGTTTGCTCCTTATGTGACCGTTGGTATGGTTTGTTTCACAATGCCTGATAGAATGGTGCACGTTCATCAAACGTCGCCCATAGCCCGCCGTCTACGCGCAACGATACAGAGGGTTCCGGCTGGACGAAGCGCGTCTTGTCGTGGTGCCACGTGTAGCGCTTTACGATGGCGGCCAGAACGAGGGTCGCCTCGGCCATGGCAAACGTATTGCCGATACAAGTTCGACTGCCGCCGCCAAACGGAATGTATGCAAAGCGTGGCCATTGATGCGCATTGGCTTCGTCAAACCGCTCTGGAATAAACTCGTCTGCACGCTGAAACCAACGTTCGTCGCGATGCACCACATAGGGGGAGATAATTAACGAAGATCCCGCTGGAATTTCGATATTCTCCACGGTCAACTGATCTGTCGTCTCGCGCAACATCGTCCACGCGGGCGGGTAGAGTCGAAGAGTCTCACGGATGACCTGTCGCACGTAGGGTAGGTGATGTACATCGGCAGAGGTTGGTATCCGTGGCCCGAGAACGTTGTCCACTTCTTTGCGCACGTTCTCCGTCACAGACGGGTGTTCACTGAGTAGATACAGTACCCAACTTAGAAGATTGGCCGTCGTCTCATGGCCACCAATGACAAATGTGGCCAGTTCATCGCGAATCTCCTCCATAGGCAGAGGTTGTCCAGTTTCGTCTTGCATGTGCAATAGATGTGAAAGCAACGTCGGACGCTCGGGCGTGTCCTTCATGTTGTCCAACAGGCGGTAGAGAATACCATCCAGTTGCTCTACGGCGCGACGGTGGCGTTGATTGCTGGGCGTGGGCATCCAATAAGGCATCGGTATGGCTTGCATCAGGCGGTTTGCACTGTATTCCACGGAACACTCGATAATCTCATGCAGCAACGCACGGTCTTTTCCCACCTCAGCCCCGAACAAACCTTCGAACACAATATCTAAGGTCAGGTCGAGCAGGGCATCGGACACACAAAATGTGCCGCGCACATCCCAATTTGCAATATGTTTCGCTGTCAGCTGGATGATGTCGGCGCAAGCGCGTTCCACCATGGACGCGTGAAATGCGGGTTGCAACTGGCGGCGTTGGCGGTAATGCTTTGACCGCTCACTGGTTAAAAGCCCTTCGCCAAGGGTGAGACCGAGCACTTTTGCTGAGCTCCCTTTGATGATCTTTGGCTCATCGAGTGCGAGGATACTGCGAATGACGTTTGGATGATGGATGATATAGGTCGGCTGGCGGTTGACGGAAGGAATTTTCACCACGTCGCCGAATGTCTTCGTGTTTTCTAGAAATGCGATAGGATTCCGTCGGAACTGCCGATAGCGGCGCAGGGGGTTGCCACTGAGTATCCCTTCTTGAATGGGCATGTTTACACCTCGTTTCCGATACTTCAATCTTTGCTGTTGATTTGGTACATTGCAAGTAGACCGTGGACACGGATTCCTGCTTATCCGCTGCCCGACGCGTTTGGAAGCAGAGGAGGAAGTTGATTTGGAAAGGCATGTATTGGTCGTGTTTCCCCACCCAGACGATGAGACCATGGCGACAGGGGGACCTATCGCAGTACACGCAGCAGCAGGAACACCTGTTACGTACGCCTGTTTTACGCTTGGTGAAATGGGGCGTAACATGGGGAATCCACCGTTTGCGAATCGCGAGACGTTGCCAAAAATTCGCCAACAAGAACTGCGTGAAGCATGCCGGCACCTTGGTATCACCGACTTGCGATGCATGGGCTTTCGCGATAAGACGTTGGAGTTTGAAGACCCGGATAAGTTGACCGCACTCATCTCCGAATTGATAGAAGAAGTTCATCCATCGCTCGTCATCACCTATTATCCTGGCTACTGTGTGCATCCGGATCACGAAGCGTTGGCGCACGCCACAGTGCGTGCAATTGCTCAAATGCCGGCGGCTTCCCGCCCTGTGTTACAATGTCAGGCATTTGCACATGGACATCAAGCGGCGCTAGGCCCCTGTGATGTCGTCATCGACGCCAGTACTGTCTGGGAAAAGGTCTATCTTGCGTGGAAAGCACATAAGTCCCAGACGTCCTCTTATATCGCAGAGATCGATCAGGCGCTCCAGGGCGATGAAGCGTCTCGGCAACAGGCGATTGCGCGGTTTTGTAATTACGGGTTGTATACATACCGATTTTAAGTGCGCATCGGTATCGACAAAAAAGGCCAGCCAACTCACCGAATCGGTGTCAGCTGGCCTCATCATCATGATTGTCGAGCGACTGTAGGTTGAGACTTGCCTGATGTGTGTTTAGAAGTTGAAGTTGTCAGGGTCGGCACCGAATCGACGATTTTCATTCAATGCGTCAATCGCATGCATATCATCTGTGCTCAATTCAAAATCGAATACTTGCGCATTCTCGATAATGCGTGACTCACGAATCGATTTCGGAATGGTCACGATGCCATGCTGTAGGTCCCAGCGCAGAACGACTTGGGCAGGGGTCTTGTTGTATTTTTTTGCAATGTTTACAAGAACCTCGTTATCCAGGTGACCCTGCATCAATGGACTCCACGCCTCAAACTGAATCTTGTGGTCCGCGCAGAACGTGCGCAGTTCTGTCTGTGTGAGGAGTGGATGGCATTCCACTTGGTTGACTGCAGGGACGATTTCCGCGTCCGCGAGTAAATCTTCAAGATGATGGATATGGAAGTTGCTGACCCCGATAGCGCGAACGACGCCATCTTTATAAAGCTTTTCGAGCGCTTTCCAGGAGTCTTTGTACTTACCTTTGACTGGCCAGTGAATGAGATAGAGATCTACGTACTCAAGCCCGAGGCGCTTGTTGCTCGCTTCAAATGCGCGAAGGGCGGTGTCATATCCCTGATCCGCATTCCACAGTTTGGTGGTGATAAAGAGCTCATTGCGCGGGATGCCAGACTTGCGAACGGCGTTTCCAACGCCTTCTTCGTTTTGATACGCAGCGGCTGTATCGATGTGGCGGTAGCCAGCGTTCAATGCGTACGTCACGGCATTCTCCACTTCATCTCCCGCCTTTGTCTGCCACACACCAAGGCCGAACCAAGGCATTTTCACGCCGTTGTTGAGCGTTGTGGTATCTGTGAGATGTTTTGCGGTCATCAGGGTTCCCTCCTAAGGAAAAGTGTGGAGCTTAGTTTTCGGATCTCATTATATCGATTCTTGATTTGAAAGGGAAAGTAGATTTAAACGTTCACAAATCACTGAAAAGTGCTACAATAAATAATCTAAATAGTGAGACGAATATAAAAGAGTGAGGCGTGGAGCTGAGTGGACATGGAGCGAGTCATGATTTTAGATACGACTCTTCGCGACGGTACGCAAGGAGAGGGTATCAGTTTAACTGTGGCTGACAAGTTGCGCATTGCAAAGAAGCTAGACGAGTTAGGCATTGCCTATATTGAAGGTGGGTTTCCCGGTGCAAATCCCAAAGATCAAGAGTTTTTCGAAACTGCAAAGAAGAAACTTCACTTAAAGCATGCGAAACTGACTGCGTTTGGCAGCACAAGGCGCCCGGGTGTGGCAGCGGAGACGGATGAAGGGTTGCGCGTCCTTCTTGACTCACAGGCGCCTGTTGTGACGTTGGTAGGTAAGGCATGGGATTTTCACGTACGAGAGGCGCTCAGAGTCACACTAGAGGAAAATCTTCAAATGATTTCTGATTCGGTGGCTTATCTCAAGCGTCAAGGAAGAGAGGTTATTTTTGACGCCGAACATTTCTTTGACGGATATTGCCATAACCCCGACTACGCCTTGGCGACGTTAACCGTTGCTGCGGACGCGGGCGTCGATTGGGTGACTTTGTGTGATACAAACGGGGGAACACTCCCACATCAAATTTCTGAAATCGTCCGTGTGGTCGTCGCTACCCTCTCTGTTCCGGTGGGGATTCACACGCACAACGACTGCGAACTCGCGGTTGCAAACAGTCTTGCAGCTGTGCGCCATGGCGCGACGATGGTTCATGGAACCATCAATGGGATTGGCGAGCGGTGCGGAAATGCGAATCTCGCCTCGGTTATTCCGAATCTGGAGTTGAAATTGGAGAAGCGGTGCTTGCCGTCTTCAGACCATCTCGTTCACCTTACAGAGATTGCGCGATTCATCGGGGAAATCGCCAACTTGGTTCCGCATAGTTATCAACCTTTTGTGGGGCATAGCGCATTTGCGCATAAAGGGGGAATTCACGTAAGTGCTATCTCCCGCAATCCAGAGACGTACGAACATATTCGTCCGGAGTTAGTAGGGAATACACGGCGAATCCTCGTTTCCGAATTATCTGGCGTATCCAACTTACAACACCGGGCAGAGGAATTTGGTGTAGATGTTCGCGATAGAAAGGAAGAAATGCGCCAGTTACTGGGCGAAATCAAGGAGTTGGAATATCAAGGCTACCAGTTTGAAGGCGCGGAAGCGTCGCAGGAATTATTATTTTTAAAGCGTTTTGGCCAGTACGAGTCTTTTTTTGACGTGGTGGCGATGCGGGTCGAAGCGACCATGCTGGACGACGATGTTATGTATTCCGAAGCTATCGTCAAATTGTTGGTGCGTGGCCAGTCAGTCCACACGGTCGCGGAGGGGAATGGTCCCGTCAATGCCCTGGATAGTGCACTACGGAAGGCACTAACGCCGTTTTACCCCATCATTGAAACGATGCATTTAACGGACTATAAAGTTCGTGTCTTAGATGAGAAGGATGCTACGGCGGCCAAGGTGCGGGTACTGATTGAATCGACGAATGGCTTCGATGTGTGGAGGACAATTGGCGTTTCAGAGAACGTAATTGAAGCGAGTTGGGAAGCCTTGGTCGACAGTGTGATGTACTTTTTGTTGCGCGTGGTTCGCAAGGACGGGGCCGCAGAAGTATCGTAACCGGTTGGTAGTGGGTTCATGGTGAACAAGAGAGGGCAGCCCGATACGGCAAAATGGTATCGGGCTGCCCGACGGCTTGTCCCGCGAAGATAATGAGTTAGAGAACCATCGTGGCGGACTGCATCTGAATGACACCGTTATCTCCCGGCTGCTGGGCGGAGGGCAATATAATGGTGACCTCTGTACCTACACCGACTTCACTGTGAATTTCAATGTTACCTTGATGTTCCTTCAAGATATTGTATACGACCATGAGTCCAAGACCGGTTCCTTTTTCTTTTGTTGTATAGAACGGATCACCAAGGTTTGTTTTCAGTTCCTCCGGAATACCTACGCCTTGGTCGCGAATGACGATAACAATCTGGTCGTCGACGAGACGTCCCGAGATATTGACTACACCGCCATTATCCATAGACTCCACAGCGTTTTTCAGGATGTTTACAAATACCTGGCGGATTTGATTTTCATTACATTTACTGTAAATAGATCCTTGAAAAGCGAGATCGAAATATACGTTACGCTTGTGTGCTTGTCCTTCGAGAAGTGTTACGCAGTGCCTGACCACAGGGACTAAATCGACAATTTTGTATTGTGCTTTTTGTGGTTTGGCCAGTAATAACAATTCCGAGGTGATTTCTTCAATACGCGTCAACTCAGACCAAACGATGTCATAGGAGGACTGCGAATACGATTCGAAGTCCCGTTTTAAGACTTGCACAAATCCTTTTACCGCTGTGAGTGGATTGCGGATTTCATGCGCGACGCCAGCGGCCAACTGCCCAATCACGGCGAGTTTTTCCGAGTGCACAAGATACTCCTGTTGGCGTAGTCGCTCGGTAATATCTCTAGATGCGAGAATGATGTCGTACACTTCACCGTGATCATTTAGGACCGGCGAGAATTCTGTTTCAACGGGAAGTTGTTTGCCGTTGATATTCAGCGTTAGCTCAAGTCTCTCATGTGTTCCTTCTTGTCGAATTCGATTGATGGCCTGAAAGATTTTAAATGGGTCATTTGTAATCGAACCTATACTTTTTCCAATTACCCACGAGGTGTCGCATTGAAAGACTTGTTCGTGTGATGGTGACGCATATGAAATTGTGTTGTCAGTACCTACGACGACAATTAAATCGGTCGTGTAGTGAGCGATGAGTTGATATTGTCGCTCTGCTTGCTCTTGTGAGTTGACGGCCTGAAGAAATTGGCGTGAGAGCATGACAAAGCATGCAAATAACACAGCTACTAAGCCGATGACTAGGGTCTTATTGGCGAAGTCTATTACCATTGTCAATGTCGAAGAAGTCGCCAGTAATGGTATTAGGTTAAACATGCGAAGGCTGTCAACTAAAGTTACCTTGACACCTAAAGAACGTTGGATCCCCATCAGAATAGCCAAATTAATGATTTCAAACGCGCTAATGGTGAGTAAGATATCAAAAAAAGTTGGTAGAAAAGATACCTCACGGGCAACTATCCAGGCGCCCCCTAAAGAATAAAAAAACATACCCAACGTCACCATAAATCGGTACCATTTTATTTGGTGTATCTGTAACTTATAGTGGCGCAAAAATTCCGTGAAGGTGCTACAGAGCAATGGCACACATGCTGCGGCTAAACCTTGGGTGTCCAGTACAAAAATGTAACAGATAACGCTAGCGCCCCAAACCACACCTTTGGGAAGGTAGATTGGAAACATCCCGAGGCACATGGATAGACCAGAAATAACTAATAATTCCGGCGTCACTTGATGTAATGCTACGACCTTTGCAATAGCAATAAGGACTGCTGCGCCAGAGATAAAAAGCATATTTCGGTAAAGCCTTCTAATGATCAACAATAACTTTCTCTCCTCGTTTGGAAGAGTTGAAAAAAATCAACTGAATAACACCAATACCCACGAGGATATCACCTGGGCTCATTAGATATGGCCACACCGGAATCCAATCGACAATCCAACCGCTGATACCTGTTGACGTGATGACGTGTCGTGTTCCTATATGGGGAACTGATGTGTCATGGTGCATGAGTGTGTACGCGTGAAGCGAAACGGGCATGACACCATGATTTATCACAATGGCAAACAGGTTTAAACTTGCACCAATCAGCACCATTGGAACACCTTGGATTTTCCAGTTTGCAAGTAACCCCACTATAAATATAAAAAATAAGACATCTAGAATCCAGGGGGAACTGATTTGTTTAAACAAAGGGATTGCGTTGAGCAATATTTGAATGAAGAGTGCACCGATTATAATGAAGGGATATTTGAACCGCACGCGGATTAAAGCACCGAGATTACGCCGGAAAACTAGACTTAGTAGGATTCCGAGCCCAACAAAGTATGGCATAGTACCCTCTCCATAAATTCTGAAATGTTTCGTTTCGCTTTCGTTGTTAGACATTAAGAAAAGGACCTCTTGGGTCCTTTTCTTAACAGTGTTGTCTTAGAGCCAAGGGAATTCTGCAATTGCTGCGACAGCGAGAGCTACGAGGACGCCTACTGTTACAAGCTTCTGATTCTTGAACATGAGAACTCCTCCTCTTAAATTTTTGGATGTGTAGTACTGATTCGACACTTCTTGTTACTTTCCTTCTATTTGCGACAATATTTTGTAGAAGATTTCGTCATTTTTTGTCGAATTCATGTCGAATAGATTAATTTCTATGTTTTATCTGTCAGTTCGACGTGCACTTTGGCGGAAATTATTCTATTGGAAGCATATTCCTGAGCGGTGGCGTACACACTAGAAGCCGGATTATTATCCGCCTAGCCATGACGGGAGGGGACAGCATGAATCAAGAGGATTTTACGATGCGGCGAGAGATGGAGCGCTCTTATTCGGCCATTAGTCCGTTTGAGTTAAAAAATAAACTGATTGAGCTGGCGAAGGGGCACCAAAAGAAAAGTGCTCGCGTGATGTTAAACGCGGGACGAGGGAATCCGAATTGGATTTCTTCAACGCCACGTGACGCCTTCTTTTCATTGGGGCGTTTTGCGATGGTGGAGAGTCGGCGTGTTTGGGAAGAACCTGACCTTGCGGGCAAACCGGTGAGGCCTGGCTCCTATCGACGATTTTTGGAGTTTGCGGCGCAGCATAGAGAGATGCCGGGTATGTCGCTACTTCGGGATGTCATCGAATACGGACGCGATGTCTTGGGCGTCGATGCAGACGCGTTTGTTTACGAGTTGGTTGATGGCATTATCGGAGACAATTATCCAGAACCGGATAGAATGCTTGTTCATGTTGAAAAGGTGGTTCATCAGTTTCTGATTCAGGAAATGTGTGCCGGGGATGAGGCGGTAGGAAATTTCGATTTATTTGCGGTGGAAGGCGCAACCGCGGCCATGTGCTACATATTTGACACGCTACATGAAAATTATTTGTTGCAGCCAAAGGACAAGGTTGCTGTAATGGTACCCATTTTTCCTCCTTATATCGAGATTTCGCAGCTGTCGAAATACAACTTTGACTTGGTCGAGATTCATGCCAGTGCTCGCGACGAACAGGGAAATCACACATGGCAGTATCCAGAATCCGAGCTGGCGAAGTTGGAGGATCCCGCCATCAAGGCCTTATTTCTCGTCAATCCCAGTAATCCACCATCGGTAGCTATGAATGAGGAAACGATACAGCGACTCGTCGGTATCGTACGTGAAAAGAACCCGGGGCTGATGATTATTTCGGATGATGTGTATGGCACCTTTGTCGACGGCTTTCGTTCTCTCATGTCCGTACTGCCATGTAACACAATAGGCGTTTATTCGTTTTCGAAGTATTTTGGTGTGACGGGTTGGCGCTTAGGTGTGGTCGCAGTGCATCAGAACAATGTCTTTGATGAGCGTCTCAAGCAGTTGTCTGAGGACAAGATTGCAATTCTCAATCAGCGTTATGCCTCGATGACGATGCATCCTGAACAGCTTCGTTTGATTGATAGGATGGTCGCCGACAGCCGGCAAGTGGCACTGAATCACACGGCGGGGTTATCGACACCGCAGCAAGTCCAAATGGCGTTGTTCTGTGGGTTTGCGTTGTTGGACAAAGAAAATCGATACAAGCAGTTGACGAAGGATATTTGTCATCGGCGGATGCGGTTGCTCTACCAAGGGCTCGGATTGCCAATGCCAAACATCCCGAATGACGCGGACTATTACACGGAATTCGATCTCGAAGAATGGTCAAACCACCACTACGGTGTTTCGTTTACCAAGTTTCTTCAAGCGAATTATGAGCCTATCGACATTCTATTTCGACTTGCCGAGGAATCGGGGATTGTGTTGCTGAATGGTGGAGGATTTCACGGGCCTACGTGGTCAATTCGAGTTTCTCTCGCCAATTTGAACGATGACTCATACACCCAAATTGGTCACGCACTCCATGCAGCGCTTGAGCGTTATGTCGAGGAGTGGAAAGCTACGCAGTGATCAATCATATGTACGAGCGTTTTGCAGAATGGCGTTTTTGGTTGAAGTGAAAAAAGAATCAGCATCGCAGTACAGCTAAAGCGCCTTACATATAGTGGATATCGGTCGGTCAT
>NZ_JAFMTW010000033.1 GCF_017329615.1 Alicyclobacillus suci
CTCGGTGATATTGCAAGCCTTTTGGGAATGCTCGGTTTTAACATTTTGCAGTTGGCCGGTGTGTCGGTGGAAAGTCGGGGCTTTTTGATTGAGACGGACGGCGTCACGGTAATTCAGACCTACCGCCCTGATCACTTTGTGGTGTTGGCCGCGGCTCGCCACGATTTTCCCGCGTTTTATCGGGAAGAGCGGATGCAGCGGGAGGTGTTTTCTTACCCTCCGTTTTGTGAATTGGCTGTGTTGCTGGCCACGCACACGGACGAGGTTGTCGCGCGCGGTGCGGCTGCTCGTTTCGAACGGGAACTTCGCCGGGCGCAACTGCCAGAGGGAACGGTCATTTTACCTGCATCGCCGAGTGGAATTCGGCGGATTGAGGATAAATATCGATATCAAGTTGTGTTAAAGTATCAACGTTGGGATGACGTGCGAAATGTAGTCGCTGCGGCGTTCAGGCTCGTCAAGCAACGAATGAACGAGTACGGCGGCGCGTGTCGGCTCGATGTCAATGCGCAGCGCATTGGCTAGATAAATCATCTTTAGGTCTTGAATGTTCGTTTTTGATTCAACGTTTTTGATTCAACGTTTTTGATTCAATGAAAGGAGGCCGTATCGTGTCGATTCGAATCATCCGAATTGGGGAAGACCCTGCGCTGCGGCAGCGGGCAAAAGAAGTGACGAAATTTAATGCGGCGATTCACAAGCTGCTCGACGATATGGCAGAGACGATGCGCCACGCGGATGGCGTTGGACTCGCTGCGAACCAAATTGGTATTTTAAAGCGCTTGGTGGTCATCGATGTCGGACAAGGATTGATAGAACTGGTCAATCCAGAGATTCTAGAACGTCGCGGTCAGCAGTATGGACCAGAAGGTTGTCTCTCGCTGCCAGGCATCAGTGGCAAGGTAGAGCGCGCACAATACGTGAAGATTCGTGCGCAAAATCGCGACGGTGAGCCGTTCGAATTAGAGGGTGAGGACTTGTTGGCGCGTTGCATCCAACACGAAATCGACCACCTCAATGGCATCCTGTTCACGGATTACTTGCGCGAAGATGAGATTGAACGAGTGGAGGAGCGCGCGTAATGTCGGTTAAGGTGGTCTTTATGGGGACGCCTGATTTTGCGGTGCCAACGCTAGATGCGTTGGTGTCGCAAGGTTGGGAACTGCTGGTGGTCACGCAGCCGGACAAACGAGTGGGAAGAAAAAAAGTGCTTACGCCGCCGCCAGTCAAGGCGGCTGCTTTGCGCCATGGGTTGCCTGTTCTCCAACCGGAAAAGGTGCGTGACAAGGCAAGTGTCGAGGAAATACTAGCGTTTGCGCCGGATTTGATTGTCACGGCGGCCTATGGCCAGTTGCTGCCAACCTCGGTGTTGTCTATCCCAAAGGTTGGCGCGATTAATGTGCACGCTTCCTTGTTGCCGCGATGGCGCGGCGCTGCACCCATTCATCGCGCCATTATGGCGGGGGACGAGATGACGGGTGTGACTCTGATGGAGATGGTGAAGGCGCTCGATGCGGGCCCTATGCTCGAACAGCGGGCTATCCCGATTCTCGATGAGGACGACGTCGGGTCCCTGCACGACAAGTTAGCGGAACTGGGTGCCAAGATGTGTGTCGAGGTGCTGCCAAAGTATTTGGCCGGTGACATTGTGGTCACCGAACAACCGGAAACGGGTGTCACATACGCGGCGAGAATCGAACGCGAAGACGAATTTATCGATTGGGCACAGTCGGCACAAGTTGTTCATCGTCAGATTCGCGGCTTGTCACCTTGGCCAGGCGCCAGTGCCTGGGATGGCGAACAGACGTACAAAGTATGGGCGGCGAAAAAAAGTGAAGGCCTTGTGAAACTCGAGCCGGGCCAGGTACGTCGTATCGGTGGGGAGATTGTTGTAGGCTGCGGTGACGACGCGCTCGTTCTTGAGACGATTCAACCTTCAGGAAAGCGAAAAATGTCGGCGCGCGATTGGTTTGCTGGTCTGCGCCAGGACGATTTTGCGTTTGTGCGAGGACTGCCATCATGAAAGATACCGCGCGTTCTGTCGCATTTCGAACGCTCTCCCGCGTCTATGAGGACGAGGCGTTTACGAATGTCGCACTATTACACGCCCTGTCGGACGATACGTTGTCCCCGCGGGACAAGGCCCTTTGTACGGAAATTGTCTATGGGACGGTACGTCATCAAATTACGATTGACACACTGCTCCAATTATATATCAAGCGAAAACTGCGGGACGTCGAGCAGAAAGTGCTCACAATCCTTCGGATGAGTGTATATCAGCTGGCGTATCTGGCGCGTGTTCCAGCGTATGCCGTGATTGACGAAGCGGTCAATCTCGCAAAACGTCACGCGCGTCCTGCCAGCGGTTTTGTCAATGGCGTGTTGCGTTCCTACTTGCGCGCAGGTGGGACGCTGGAGGAGCGGATAGAAGATTTGCTCCGCAAGCGTCGAGCGAACGACGTGTCGGCGCTCAGCTTGCGTCATGGATTTCCAGAGTGGATGGTTCGTGCGTTGCTCGATGCTTATGGGCGCCCACGGGCAGAGGCGATGCTTGCCGCCTGTAACGACGCGGCACCGTTGACGGTTCGGGTGAATCCATTGAAGACGACGCGTCATGAACTGAAAGAGACACTCGCAGAGGCGCTGCACACGGATGTTCGAGATGGCGTATTGTCGCCGCAGGCGCTTGTCGTCCCGGGCGCGGTCAACGTGGAGAACTTGTCTGCGTACCAAACGGGTCAATGTACCATACAGGATGAGGCGGCGATGTTGATTGCGCCACTTTTAGGGCCAGAGCCAGGAATGCATGTTCTAGATATGTGTGCGGCCCCTGGTGGCAAGACGACGCACATTGCCGAATTAATGCGCGATGAGGGCACAATAGACGCATACGACGTGTATCTGCAGAAGGTGCGAATGATTCAGGCGCAGTCGGAGCGTTTGGGGTTGCGCAGCATTGTGGCTTCACTCGGCGATGGGCGCCAATTCGCAGACAAACAAGCTCAGTACGACGCGGTCTTGGTCGATGCACCCTGTAGTGGGTTAGGCGTCATGCGCAGGCGACCAGATATCCGCCATCGCCGCAAGCCGTCCGATATTTCGCAGTTGGTGACGCTGCAGCGTGAATTGCTCGGGGCAGCGATTCAAGCGACACGCCCGGGTGGTGTGATTGTCTATGCGACATGCACGCTCATGCCGGAAGAAAACCAGCAAGTCGTCGATTGGATTCAACAGCATACCGGTGTATCGGTTGTCGTAGAGGATATTCGCGAGTTGGTTCCGGCTAATCTTGCGGGCGATGTGTCAGGTGGGTTGACCATCACGCCCGAGCAGTATGGCACGGATGGATTTTTTATGGCGCGGTTGAAAAAGCAGTAGGGGGGTGACGAAGTTGGTACACTTGTATGATTTTACATTGCGTGAACTGACGACGTGGATGCAAGAGGAGCACGGCGAGCCGGCATACCGGGCGCGTCAGGTGTTTGAGTGGTTGTATCAGAAGCGCGTGACGACGTTCGACGAGATGACGAATCTGCCGAAAGGCTTGCGTAGCAAGCTGGCGGAAACCTGTGTTCTTGGCACGGCGACGGAAGTGACACATCAACAGTCGAAGGTTGATCCGACGACAAAATTTTTATTGGGTTGGCCCGATGGCGTCACCGTGGAGACGGTCTTGATGCAGCATAACTACGGCAACAGCGTCTGTGTGTCGTCACAGGTCGGGTGCAAGATGGGCTGCACGTTTTGTGCGTCTACGCTCGGCGGTATGATTCGTCAGATGCGTGCCGGTGAGATGGTGGAACAACTGTTGTTCAGTCAGCGACTGCTTGACAATCAGGGTGAACGTGTATCGTCGGTTGTCTTGATGGGTTCCGGTGAGCCGATGGACAACTATGACCAAGTGATGCGCTTCGTCGATATCATTAGCGATGCACATGGCTTACATATCGGCCAGCGCCATATCACCATTTCCACGGTCGGCTTGGTACCTGGCATTCAGCGGTTGGCGGACGAAGGCAGGGCGATGACCTTGGCGGTATCTCTGCACGCGCCCAACGATGCGCTGCGTTCGTCCATGATGCCTGTCAATAAGGCGTATCCAATTGCCAAGCTGATGGATGCATGTCATTATTACAATCAAAAAACAGGCAAGCGAATTAGTTTTGAATATGCATTGGTCGGCGGCAAGAACGACTCGCTCGAGTGCGCAAAGGAACTGGCTGACTTGTTGCGGGGATTGCCTTGCCACGTGAACTTGATTCCGGTCAATTACGTACCGGAGCGCGATGTGCAACGAACGGCGAAGAAACAGATTTACGCGTTCTGGAATGCCCTTCAGTCGTACGGTGTGAATGCGACAATCCGCCGAGAGATGGGGCACGATATCGCGGCTGCGTGTGGTCAGCTTCGCGCTGAGCATATGAAAGAGCGCGCATAAGGGTAAATGGTGTGCATTTAGAGTGCGCGTCCGGGGGTGCGCCGCGCCCCGGACGGCCTCGTTCGCTTACAGAGGTGTTCATGGGATGTTATATGCTGCGAAATCTCACATCGGCCTAGTTCGGACAATGAATCAAGACGGATATATTATCGTGCCCAATCTCGGACAAGGGGAACTGTATCTTGTCGCGGATGGCATGGGTGGCCCGTCTGCAGGGGATGTCGCCAGTCAACTCGCCGTCGAGCGAGTGAGCGCTTATATGAAGGAACATATTGGAGGTCAGAGCGATTCGGCTGATGTGTTGTTGGCAGCTGTCCATCACGCCAATGAGGCCATCTATCAAGAGGCAACTGGAAATCCTGATTACCAGGGGATGGGGACGACGATTGTCTGCGCCTATGCGGACAACCATCAGGTTCATATCGCGCACGTTGGCGACAGCCGCGCATACCTCTTGTCCGGTGGTGAACTCCGGCAGGTGACGAAAGACCACAGCTTGGTTGCTGAATTGGTACGTCGAGGACAACTGACACAGGATGAAGCAAAAGTCCATCCACAGCGCAATATCGTGACGAGATCACTCGGTACGGAACCGCGCAGTGTTCCGGATGTCAACAGTTTTACTTGGCAAGAGGCGGATACCATGCTGCTTTGTTCGGATGGCCTTACGAACCTGGTCGACGACGCGGAAATCGGGCAGTTTATGCAGAGGGCGCAGTGTTGTCAAGACGAGGCGTCTTTGAATCAAGTCCTGGAAGATATGATTGAACTCGTGCTCAAGCGCGGTGGCTCTGATAACGTGACCGCACTGGTTGTCGTCCACCGAGAGGAGCGTGGTGACGCTTGAACGCACGGATTCTTGGTGGGCGTTATCAACTCCAGGAGGTTATAGGTGGCGGTGGCATGGCCATTGTCTATCGAGCGGTCGATACATTGCTCGATAGAGTGGTGGCTATCAAGATGCTACGCAGCCAGTTCGTCGAAGACGAGGAGTTTGTCGGACGTTTTCGCCAGGAGGCGCAAAATGCGGCTCGTCTGTCCCACCCGAATATCGTCAACGTATATGATGTCGGAGTTGCCGACAAAGAATACTACATCGTGATGGAATATGTCGATGGCCAGACGTTGAAGGATGTCATCGTCGAACGAGCGCCCTTGCCCGTTGACGAGGCGATTGACCTTTGTGTGCAAATCTGCGCAGCTTTAGCACACGCGCATGAACAGCATATTATTCACCGCGACGTCAAACCACACAACATTCTGGTGAACAAGTTTGGCGTTGTCAAAGTGACCGATTTTGGGATTGCGCGTGCGGTGACAGGTAATACCATCACAGATAGGCAGGCGACGAGCGTCTTGGGTTCTGTGCACTACTTCTCGCCAGAACAGGCGCGTGGTGGGCAGACCGACGCGAAAAGCGATATCTATTCGCTGGGCGTCGTACTTTATGAGATGCTCACAGGCAGTTTGCCGTTCAGTGGACCGTCGCCGGTGAGTGTTGCCCTAAAACACTTGCGGGAACAGTTTGTCGAACCGCGTGAGTTGAATAAGGATATTCCGCAGAGTCTCGAAAATATTATTCTTCGGTGTATGGTGAAGGCGCCAGAGGGCCGCTACGTCAATATGGCCGCTGTGAAGGCCGATTTGGAAGATGCGCTGGAACATCCAAATGTCCCGAAGTTTCAACCGGCGCTCGACTACGATGACAAGACCATCGCGGTACCCGTGGTCGGGGATGGCTTCTCCGATGTTTCGCCCGAGATTCGAGCGGTCAAGCCGCGTCGTTCGTGGCGCAGGGTGGGTACTTATATTGGCATTGGCGTCGTTGCTGCTGCGGCGCTTGGCGTGGGTGGATATGCGGCGATTGCTTTGGTCACGCACCTCGTCGAGGTGCCAGATGCTTCGTTGCCGTCGGTCGTCGGGAAGTCTGCGGACGCGGCGATGAAGTCTTTGGAGAACGCAGGCTTTAGTGCGAATCAAATCAAAGAAGACTACGAACCGAATGCCAGTAAGCCGAAGGGCATCGTGTACGACCAGTCGCCAAGTGGCAACACAAAGGTGAAGAGAACCCGTGAAATCACGTTGTATATTAGTAAAGGTGCACCAAAGCTGTCGATGCCGGACGTCACGGGACAGCCTTATGACCAAGCTAAACAGTCGCTTATCTCTGCTGGTTTTTCGGCTGCGAATATCACGGAGCAAACGCAAGAGAGTTCGACGGTGCCCTCGGGTCAGGTCATTTCCTCGAATCCTGCCGCCGGTGAGCCAGTGGCCACGAACGGTAAGATTATTTTGACGGTCAGCCAGCAGGAAAATACGACGGTTCCGAATTTGCTGGGTCTATCCTATGACGATGCCGTACAGGCCTTGGAGAGCGCCAATCTCAAGGTCGGTAAGGTCTCTTATAACAAGACGACGCAGATTCCGGACGGGCAGGTGTACTACATTTATCCGTATGTGGAGGGGCAGAGTGTGCCGGCGGGATCGACCGTCAATTTGTACGTGGCTGAAAATCCCGGTAACACTTCGGGTTCCGGAAACAATGGTACGGGGAATGGTTCGGCCGATAACAATTCGACGGCGAGCGGTGGCGCAACGGGATTAGCTAATGGCACAGGCAATGGTACATCGGCGTCGTCTACCGCAGAGCCACACAAAGTCTCGATAACGGTGCAAGCGCAAAAGGGGCCAGCGACGCAGGTGGAAGTGGTCATTGACGACGCAAATGGCGACAATCAAGTGGTCGTCAATCAATCAGTGCATAAGACGACGACCTGGCAGGAGACATTGTATTTGGATCCCGGCCAAACGGGCGATGTGAAAGTTTACGAGAACGGCAAATTGGCCAACGATTATCCGGTTCGAGGATGAGCCGAATGAAGGGAGTGTCTGTGTGGCAGAAGGGCGTGTAGTACGGGCGATTAGCGGGTTTTTCGACGTGTACGACAACGGTTTGGTGCGGCGATGTCGCGCGCGCGGCGTGTTTAAAAAACAGGGCGTCACAGTGCTTGTTGGCGACATCGTCAGGTATGACCCCATCGGCACGAAAGAGGGGATTATCACATCCGTGTTGCCACGGCAATCCGAGTTGGTTCGGCCGCCCATTGCGAATGTCAATCACGTCCTGGTTGTCTTTGCATTTGTCACGCCAGACCTCAACTTCTTGATGCTTGACAAGACGATTGCGGCAGCGCTCATCGCTGGAGTTGAGCCGAGTGTCGTGTTTACCAAGGCGGATTTGGTCGACGAAGAGACGGCACAGAGAACGTGTGCCATTTATCGCGATTGTGGGTTTCGCACTCTGGCCATTGCGACCAAGCAGGGGACGGGTGTCGATGCGGTGCGCGAGTTGATGAAAGGTCGCGTCAATGTCGTTGCCGGTCCTTCTGGTGCCGGGAAGTCGACGCTCGCGAACGCGTTGTCTCCGGGTTTGCAATTGCAAATGGGGGAAGTTAGCGAAAAGATTGGCCGTGGCAAACAAACCACGCGACATGTTGAACTATTTCAACTGGACGAGGATACCTGGCTGGCAGATGCACCGGGTTTTAGTCAGTTGCAGTTGAATGTCGAGTCGCGTGAACTGAAACGATATTTCCCAGATTTTATAGCGCCCGCAGGTACTTGTGCATACCGCGGTTGTATGCATGTGGATGAGGACGGTTGCGGGGTGAAGGCACAGGTCGATTCTGGGCGAATTCACCGGTCGCGTTACGATAGTTACGTTCAGATGTATCAAGCGTTGCGGGAGCAGGAGGAGAACATGTATTGAGGATGCAGATTGCGCCCTCGATTCTGTCCGCAGACTTTGGCAAGTTTGCGGCGGAAGTCGAAGAGGTTATTGAAGCCGGTTGTGATTGGATTCACGTGGATGTGATGGACGGCCAGTTCGTGCCAAACATCACGATGGGCCATCAGGTGGTTGAGGCACTTCGCAAGCGATTTGATTGCACGCTGGACGTGCATTTGATGGTGACGGAGCCAGAGCGGGTGATTTCTGCGTTTGCGGACGCAGGTGCCGATGTCATCACGGTCCACAAAGAGGCTACGCCACATGTACATCGGGCGCTAGAGTTGGTCCGCAGTTACGGCATCCAGGCAGGTCTGGCGTTGAACCCGGGTACGGCGCTGGATGGCTTGGAGTACGTCGATGATCTAATCGATTTATTACTCATTATGACTGTGAATCCGGGATTTGGTGGCCAGACGTTCATCCCCGCCACACGCAACAAGATTCGCGATGCGAGAGCGCGGTTGGTGAAGGCGAATCGCGGGAATGTTCGTATCGAAGTCGATGGCGGCATCAATTTGCAGACCATTGGCGATGCGAAGTTGGCTGGAGCAGAAATTTTTGTAGCGGGATCGGCTGTGTTTGGAGAGCCGGATCGCAAAGCGGCCATCGGGGCGTTGTTGCGCGCGCTCGACGCGGCACAGGCGTAAGTGGGCAAGTAAAGCGGCTGCAGTTCGTGCGGCGCTTAAAAACCGCGTCAATGCAGGAGATTGCATCGTCGCGGTTTTTGCCTTTTGCGATTTAGACTTGTCTCAGCACATTTCGACAGTTTGCGAATATACATAGGTAGCGATAGAGGCGCTTGCCCAGCCAGATACCCTGGTGCAGGCTGGTCGAGGGGGGGAAGTGGTTTGAAATTTTATACAATCAAGTTGCCGCGGTTTTTAGGGGGCATCGTCAAAGCGATGCTAGGCACGTTTACGAAGGATTCTTAATATGTACTGATTGTAGGGCACAATTTCAAAACGAAAAAAGCACCTCCAAAGGGTGCTTTTTTCACATTCGTGTCAATTATACAGCGCGCGTAACCTTGCCCGCTTTCAGGCAGCGCGTACACACGCGAACCCGCTTCACGGTCCCGTTGACGTTGGCACGTACCAACTGAATGTTGGGAAGCCAACGGCGTTTGGTCAGGATGTGTGAGTGGCTTACCTTGTTGCCGACCTGAGGTCCGCGTCCGCAAATTTCACATCGTCTAGCCATGCGAACACCTCCTTGACCACGATAATTCGTAAATTTTGGCATACTCATGGTTGTAAAACCGAAATTGACCTCGTGTAGTTTAGCACATATGCATAGTTTCCGCAACTATGCTTCCGAGGACGTGCGTCTTTATAGTACAATGGTGGAAAACACGCAGAAGTGGATAGGGAGGACTCCCATGCCGAAGACCATTGAAACGCAGTACGGCCAAGTATCCGTCGCAGACGAAGTCATTGCCACCAGTGCTGGCTACGCGGCGATGGAATGTGAAGGGCTCGCCGCAATGGCGTCGCGACGTCAGGTGGTAGACCGCCTGACAGAAGTGTTTGGGCGAGATAACCCTGGACGCGGTGTGGAGGTGCGGTTTGCCGATGGTTCTCTGCATGTAGACTTATATATCGTGGTCAATTATGGCGTCAATATTTACGAAACGGCACAGACGATTCGGCAGAAGGTGCACTATCTCTTGTCGGACACCGTCGGCGTAGACCCGACGACCATCAATATTTTTGTTCAAGGTGTGAAGTTTTAATGCTCGGGCTTGTTCCGTGTGATTGCGCCAACAAGTCCGCGTGCCGCGATGGAGTGTCGTTGGAGTGAATCTAAGGCAAACGCCCGTACGCAGCCTGCCAGGGGTCGGTCCCAGTAAGGAGACTGAATTGGCTGCGCTCGGTATTTATACAGTAAACGACTTATTACATGCGTTTCCGTATCGCTATGAAGACCGCAGAGTGAAGCCGCTTGCCGCATGGCAGGATGGAGAACGCATCACTGTACGCGCAACCGTTGCTGGTGAGGCAACGGTTCGTTGGCGTGGATCGAAATCGATGTTGTCGGCGAAACTCCGCGTGGACGGCCAAAACACGATTTTCGCGACCTGGTTTTCACAGCACTATTTGAAACCGAAAATGACCGATGGGCGCATTGTAACCGTCACAGGGAAGTGGAACGAGCAAAAGCGCTTGCTTGCTGTGTCTGAGACGTCATTTGACGCCGCTGAACGCGTTCGCGTAGGTGTTCCATTTTTACCTGTGTATCACGCGAGCAAGTCGTTTTCCTCCCGCCAGTTGCATCAGTTGATTTTAAAAGCATTGGACCTCTATGCGAATGAGTTGCCCGAATTACTTCCGTTTGCCTTATCGCAAAAGTATCGTTTGTGGTCTCATCGCGATGCTGTTCGCGCTATGCATCAACCGACCTCGATGGAGGATTTGCGTCAGGCGAGGCGGAGACTGGTGTTTGAGGAGTTTCTGCTTTTCCAAATGCAGCTACATTGGTTTCGCGAACATCGGGCGCAACCTGTGGGGCATCATAAAGAAATCTCGGATACGGCTGTGGAGCGGTTTCGACAAGCGCTGCCGGCGCAGTTGACTGACGCCCAGGTGAAGGCATGTGCGGAAATTCTGGCGGACCTTCGCGCACCAAAGATGATGGCTCGGTTATTACAGGGTGATGTTGGCTCAGGAAAGACCTGGGTGGCTTTGTTTGCGTGTTATGCGGCATATACGGCGGGGTATCAAGCGGCACTTATGGCGCCGACAGAAATTCTGGCGGAACAGCATTATCGGGAAGCCGTCCGCGTGTTATCGCCACTTGGCGTCGAAGTAAGACTCTTGACTGGGAGTACGGGTGTCAAAGATCGGCGGATGGCCCTGTCTGGTCTTGCCAGTGGTGATGTGCATTTGATTGTCGGTACACACGCGTTATTGACAGATGACGTGGCATTTTCTCGATTGGGTTTGGTGGTCACAGATGAGCAGCATCGATTTGGCGTCTCGCAGCGCTCTGTGTTACGGGCAAAGGGGGAGTCTCCGGACGTTCTCATGCTGTCGGCTACGCCCATTCCCAGGACGCTTGCGTTGGCCGTCTATGGGGATGTCGATGTCTCCGTGTTGAATGAAGTTCCGAGAGGGCGCCAACCGATTGAAACCGTCGCCTTTTCGATGAATCACGAGGACGACGCGATTCGCCTCGTTCGACGGGCTTTGGCGAAAGGTCAGCAGGCTTATATTGTGGCACCGACGATTGAAGAGTCGGAAACGATGGAGATGGCGGCAGTGACTGACATCTTCGAGCGCTTGCAGGACAAGCTCGCAGGCTATTCTGTGGCACTGTTGCACGGCAAGATGAGCGCCCGGGAAAAGGACGATATTATGCGCAGGTTTCGCGACTGCGAGACACAAGTGTTGGTGGCGACCACCGTGATTGAAGTCGGAATTGACGTACCGAACGCGACGGTGATGGTGATTTACAACGCGGAACGGTTTGGCCTTGCGCAACTCCATCAATTACGTGGCCGCGTGGGGCGCGGGGCAGAGGCGAGCACGTGTGTTCTATTGACGGAAGTGCACAATGAGACCGCGAAAGCGCGCATTGAGACGATGGTGTCGACGCAAGATGGTTTTGTGATTGCTGAAAAGGATTTGGAACTGCGTGGACCTGGTGAATTTTTGGGCGTTCGGCAGAGCGGCCTTCCGCAGTTTGCGGTTGGCGATTTGGTCAGGGATTACAAAATTATGACGGTTGCCCGCGAAGAAGCGACGGCGATGTTGCAATCGGATACGTTTTGGTTGTCACCAGCGTATGAGCCGCTGCGCAAGGCAATTGAGCAGTTACCGGAGCAGGCGTTTTACCGGGACTGAGTACGTTTGTTAACGTGTGCGGAATTTGTCGGATGTGGTCGAAACTGGTAATTATAATTCTCCTTGATGCGAGCATACTACGACTACAACGACAAGGGGAGGTGAAATGGCATGGCGAATAACAACAGTGGAAGCAACCAGCATTTGATCTCCGGAGCAAGCCGCGCACTTGACCAAATGAAATACGAAATCGCATCCGAGTTCGGCGTGCAATTGGGCGCTGAGACGACCGCTCGTCAGAACGGTTCGGTCGGTGGTGAGATTACGAAACGTTTGGTGGCGTTTGCTGAACAACAGCTTTCTGGCCGCTAAACCTTGCGTTGCACGAAAGAAAGGCTGTCCCTTATGGGATAGCCTTTTTTTCGTGGGCCGTTTACCGAAATTTGGGGGAACATGCAAATTAGCCACGGCGTTTCGCGAAATGGTGAACGACCCGGTCACCGGTCATTTGCAAAATTTGAACGAGGATAATCAAAACAATGGTCGTCACAATCATTACGTTGGTCTGGAAGCGCTCATAACCATAGCGCACGGCTAAGTCACCTAAGCCACCGCCGCCAATGACGCCAGACATCGCCGAGTTGCCGACGAGTGCTACGGCTGTGAGCGTGACGCCAGCGAGGATGCTCGGCCAGGACTCGCGAAGTAACACGCGCCATACAATTGTCATGACGTTTGCACCCATTGATTGCGCTGCTTCAATGACGCCAGGATGAACTTCGCGCAGGGCGGTCTCAGCGACGCGGGCGAAAAATGGCGCTGCGCTGATGACCAAAGGCACAATCGCCGCATTGATACCAATCGATGTCCCGACTATCCATTCTGTGAACGGAATCAAGGCGATTAACAGAATGATGAACGGGACGGAGCGAACGATGTTGACAACGACGGATGTCACTTGATACACAATCCGATTCGGTCGCAAACCGCTTGCTGCAGTCATGTACAAAAGGATGCCAATGGGCAATCCGATGACGACCGACAGCAGTGTGGAAATGACAATCATATAGATAGTCGATCCGGTTGCCTGCCAAATATCCGGCCACACAATTCCATTTAACACGATACAGTCACCTCCGTCGCCTGTGGCAAAATGTCGGTTATCTGTTCTTTCAGCAGGATGAATCCTGCCTGTTCCAAGCGCTGAATTGCCGCATCTACGACCGTTTTCTCACCGAACCAGGCGACGGTCAATTGACCAAAGGGAACATCTTTCACCGTGTCAATCGTGCCGCGCAGGATGCTGAATGTGCAGCCTGTCGATTGCGCGACCTCAGCCAAAATAGGGTCGTGCGCAGTGGCCCCGGTAAAGGCGATTTCGACAACGCGCGTCGCCGCCGATGGCACAGTCGGCGAAAGCGGCGCTTGATGTATCTGAAACAGGCGCTTGGTGACGTCGTGCGAGGGTTTCAATAACACATCTAAAACGCGGCCTGATTCGACAATGGCGCCTTCTGTCATGACAGCGACCCGATCACAGATATCTCGCACGACCTCCATTTGGTGTGTCACCATGACGATGGTCAGACCAAGTTGGTGGTTGATGTCTTTTAATAGCGACAAAATGGATTTTGTCGTCTCCGGATCTAATGCGGATGTCGCCTCGTCACACAAGAGCACGGACGGCTCTGCCGCGAGTGCGCGCGCAATTGCCACCCGCTGTTTTTGCCCGCCAGAGAGTTGGCTTGGGTACTGTCGTTCATAGCCAGTCAGTCCAACGAGTTGGAGCATTTCTGCCACGCGTGCGCGCACCTGCGCGGCGGGCATTTTGGCTAAACGCAGTGGAAACGCGATGTTTTCAGCCACCGTCGCCGAGGACAGCAGGTGAAAATGTTGAAAGATCATGCCGATTTTTCTGCGTTTCTGGTTTAGCTCGCGCTTTGATAGGCGGGTCAGGTCGACACCGTCCACAATGACTGACCCGGCGCTCGGACGCTCTAACAAGTTGATACAGCGTAACAGGGTACTTTTGCCGGCACCGGAATAGCCGATGAGCCCGAACACCTCACCTGTATCAATGCGCAGAGACACGTTGCGCACAGCTGTTGTTTCGTCGCCGCGGCTTTGGCGATATGTCTTCGAGATGTTGTCGAGGATAATCACTGTCGCTAAATCTCCTATCTGTTCAACAGGATAAAAACGAAAAGCGCGCCTTGAGAAGGCGCGCTTGTGCTCGTCTTCTCATCTATCGGACATCCGTTTGTCCGCAGGATTTAGCACCGCCAGTGCGTCGTAGTGTTAGTACGACCACATCGGTTGCCGGGCTTCATAGGGCCAGTCCCTCCGCCGCTCTCGATGAGAATGATTATCTTGTCGCGTAGTTTTCCTACGTCGTATTTCGTCGTGTAAATCAGACAGTCACCAAGTTTATACCACAGAGAAAATCCTTGCAACTCTATTGACAACTGGATGGTGTCCGCAGTATAACCTGTTTCAGGCCCACGGCGCTACTTGCGCCGGTCAAAAATAAAGTACGTGACAACGATAAAAAGCAATTGACTCTTATCGAGAGTAGGCTGAGGGACTGGCCCGATGAAGCCCGGCAACCGACATGGCTAACATGCACGGTGCTAACTCCTGCGGATTTTCCGGGAGATGAGAGGACATGTGAAACCATGCCTCTTTTCCCTGTGGAAAAGAGGCTTTTGTCGTTGGGCCGAGGAGTGGAGAGGGGACTTGCCAATCATGCGCAACATCAAACGTGCGACCGCAGTGGTCGCGGCGGTTATGTTCAGTTCTGCGTTTGCCGTCGGGTGTGGTACTGCGGGGACAGACAATCAATCGATAACTCGTGGCAATGGGACTGCTTCTGCAAAAAAGGAGGTCGTCCTGAAGGTTGCCGCCAGCCCGACACCACATGCGGAAATTCTGAATGACATTAAGCCTGTGCTGGCGAAGGAAGGAATCGACTTGCAGGTTGTCGTTTATGACGACTACATTCAGCCGAACCGTGCACTGGCGGCTGGTCAGGTGGATGCAAATTACTTTCAACACAAACCGTACTTGGAGGACTACAATCAGAAGAACCATACGGATTTGGTACCGACGGTTGCCGTGCACTTTGAGCCGCTCGGCCTTTATCCAGGTAAGAGCAAGTCACTGTCCAACATTCCGAACGGGGCGACCATTGCCGTGCCGAATGATACGACAAACGAGGCGCGTGCATTGTTGCTGCTACAAAACGCAGGGATTTTGAAATTGAAGAATCCAAACAGCATTGATGAGACGACGGCCGATATTGTTTCGAATCCGCACAATGTAAAAATTGAAGAGCTCGATGCGGCCGCAATTCCTCGGACAGTGCACGATGTCGACTACGCTGTCATCAACGGCAACTATGCAATCGACGCCGGGTACACGACGAAAGATGCGCTCGACGTGGAAAAAGCCGATAGCTTGGCTGCAAAAACTTATGCCAATTATATTGTCATCCGCCCAGACGAGAAGAATGATTGGCGGATTAAAGATCTTGATAAGGCAATTACCTCCCCGCAGGTGAAAAAATTTATTGAACAGAAATACCAGGGTTCAGTTGTCCCAGTATTTTAATCTGTTGTATTGAGGCCCACCCACTGTACCAGCGGTTTTCTTACCGTTTTTTGGTACAGTAGGTGGGCTTTCTTCTATTTTCGTAGGCGCGTACACCTAGACAAAGTGTTGAAAAACCCCTATATTGACTCTAATCCATAGTGTAAAAAAGAGGGAATCATGAAGTCTTTGTTCGTTCGAAGTCTACTTTGGCTCATGCCAAAGCGTGCCTATACAAACATCATTGGTGCCATCGTACGTCGCCGCTTTAGTGCGCGTCTGATTCCGTGGTATGCGCGTCATTTTTCCATTAATCTGGACGAATTGGCGAAGCCCCTTCAGGAGCATACGAGTTTGGGGGAGTTCTTTTCTAGAAAATTGTCAGCGGAAGCACGACCGATTGCGGATGGTATAGTATCGCCTGTCGATGGTGAGGTCAGCTCGATGGGGAAAATTGATAAGAACATCCTTTTGCAAATCAAAGGTTATACTTACACGCTTGATGAACTGTTGGCCGATAGCGAGGCCGCGGCCAACTATGCCAATGGCTGGTATGTCACTTTATATCTGAGTCCCAGTGACTATCACCGCATTCATGCGCCATTGGACTGTGTTGCACGCCGCTATCGACATATTCCAGGCACGTTATATCCCGTAAACGTGCATGGGGTTTCACATGTGCAAAGGCTGTTTGTACGCAATGAGCGCGTCGTTACGCACTTTGATTCAGCGCATGGTTCGTTTGCAATGGTCAAGGTGGGCGCAGCTGGGGTGGGCAGTATCGTCGTTCCGTTTGGGGACCTGCCGTCTGGGCGCAGGCGACAGCGTGGTCCGATTCTCGATAAACCTTGCCAAGAGTCATTTGTCAAGGGAGAAGAAGTGGGCTATTTTGCTCTGGGCTCTACGGTAGTTCTCCTATTTCCACCGTCGGTGACGCTGCGGTTTGTCGTTTCGCCTGGGGATAAAATCCGGATGGGGTGCACCATTGCCCAAATTGAGAGGTAACCGATTTTTCCCGTTTTGGCGGTGATAAATCACCAGGTTATCAATTTGGAAAACATACCAGCCTATGCTACGGGGTTGCCCCTATGCATGAAAACTTGTACATTGTAGTAGGAATAGACTAGCGTCTACATATGAATTGTTGGGGTGAATCGTCAACGTGAAAATTATGATTGCCGGTGGAGACGGGTTTTGTGGATGGCCGACGGCGCTGTACTTCTCTGAAAAGGGACACGACGTGGCTATTGTCGACAACCTCATCCGCCGCGAGTGGGACAAAGAATTAGGAACCCAATCGCTAACACCGATTGCCTCCATGGATGAACGATTGCAAGCATGGACAGAGAAGTCTGGTAAGTCCATTCGCTTTTATCTTGGTGACTTGCAGGACTATGAATTTGTGGAACATATTTTTAAGGACTTCGAGCCGGAAGCGTTCGTTCACTACGCTGAACAGCGTTCTGCGCCGTATTCCATGATTGATCGTCAGCATGCTGTATTTACGCAAGTAAACAACGTGGTCGGCAACTTGAACGTCCTGTTTGCAATTAAAGAGATTGTTCCAGATTGCCATCTGATTAAGTTGGGTACAATGGGAGAGTATGGGACGCCAAATATCGATATCGAGGAAGGGTACATCCGAATTGTCCACAAGGGTCGCGAAGATGTCCTTCCGTATCCGAAACAGCCGTTCTCGTTTTACCATCTGTCGAAGGTTCACGACAGTCACAACATCATGTTCACATGCCGTTCGTGGGGTCTTCGTGCGACTGACTTGAACCAAGGTGTCGTGTATGGCTTGTGGACTAACGAGACACAGGGCGACGAACGTTTGGTCAACCGGATTGACTACGATGGTGTATTTGGAACCGCGTTGAATCGCTTCTGTATCCAAGCTGCAGTCGGGCATGATTTGACTGTTTATGGGAAAGGCGGGCAAACCCGCGCGTTCCTCGATATCCGTGACACGCTCCAATGTGTTGAACTGGCTGCGCTCAATCCTGCCGATAGAGGCGAATTCCGCGTATTCAACCAGTTTACGGAGCAGTTTTCCGTGCTCGAATTGGCACAGCGCGTTCAGAACGTGGCACAAGGGATGGGGATTGAAGCAAAGATTGCCCATCTTGAGAATCCGCGTGTGGAGAAGGAAGAGCACTATTATAATGCGGTTCACACAAAGCTGCTAGATCTTGGATTGCAGCCGCACTTGTTGTCTGATGAGTTGATTCAAGGGTTGATTGAAACCGCTGGGAAATACCGCGAACGCGTCGATTTTGACGTAATCCGACCGAATGCAACCTGGAGGTAATTGAGACTCATGCGAATAGCGATGTTTACGGAGACGTTTTTGCCATCGACAGACGGGATTGTGACACGATTGCGTGCCACGCTCAATTATTTGGAGCAGGAAGGGCATGAAGTGTTGATGTTCGCGCCGTCTGGCGCGCCGGCGAAATACGCCTCCGCGACCATCGTAGGGATTCCGGCCATGCCGTTTATCCTGTATCCAGAAAAGCGGTACGCGTTGCCGCTACCGCGGATTGGCCGAGCAATCAAACGGTTTCAACCCGATTTGATTCACGCGGTCAATCCCGCGTTTCTAGGGTTAGGCGGCATCTACTACGCATGGCGTTACCATCTGCCGCTTATCGCGTCATATCACACGAATGTGCCGGCTTATGCTCGGCATTATAAGCTGAATTTCTTGGAACCCGCATTGTGGTGGTATTTTCGTACCTTGCACAACCGTGCGGATATCAATCTGGCCACTTCTCGCGCCACGATGAACGAGTTAGAAAAGCAAGGATTTTTGAACCTTGGCCTGTGGGAACGCGGTGTAGATGTCGAGTTGTTTCAACAGGCGAAGCGTTCGACGGAGATGCGCAGGCGCCTCGCACCGAAGGCCGGGCCGAATGACCCAGTTCTTTTGTACGTTGGTCGCTTGGCGTCGGAGAAAAATATTGAACGCATCCGCCCTTGCTTAGACGAATTCCCTGATTTGCATTTGGCGATTGTGGGCGATGGCCCTTATCGACGCGATTTGGAACAAATCTTTGCGGGGACGAATGCGCACTTCACTGGCTATATGCACGGCGCTGAACTGGCGGAGGCGTACGCGTCGGCGGATGCATTTTTATTCCCGTCGACCACCGAGACGTTGGGCTTGGTGTTGTTTGAAGCGATGGCCACGGGCTTGCCTGTACTCGCTGCGGATAGTCCTCCGACACGTGAGGTCTTGGAGAATGGACGGGCCGGGTTCATTTTCGATTCTTCTTCGGATACCGCGATGATTGAGTGCGTGCGGCAATTGTTGACGGACGACGAACGTCGGCGTGCTATTCAGCAACGCGGGTTGGAAATTGCCAAAACGTTAGACTGGGAGGGGCCAAGTCGGCAACTTCTGGAACATTACGAGGCGGTTTGCAAAGCACATAAGTTAGTTCCACGGCCGGTACAGTCAGGTACGAGATAAGGCTGTCACGTGGTTTGTTTTTGAAAAAGAGGGATGCCCCCATCCACTGGGGCATCCCTCTTTTTGAGTGGATGGACTCATTTGACTTGAGGGTTGAAGATAAAGGCAGTGAAACGGATGATTGCCATCTACTCGTTTCGCTCTGCCAGTAATCGTTCAACTTGTTCGGCAATCCGCAATAACTGCGCGTCTCGCCCCATGTTACTGACGAGTTGAAGGCCAAATGGCAAGCCATCAATCGTACCAGCGGGGATAGAAATGGCCGGTACGCCCGATAAATTCCATGGATTGGTGAAGCGCGTCATGAGTGGCCGAATGTGAGTGGTGCCTTCTGTGATGTCGATGGATTCTGTGCCGAGTTTTGGTGCGGTCACCGGCGTGGTGGGCAGAAGGATGACGTCAAGATTGACGAACCACTGTTCAATGACGTTTTGAAACGCTGTACGGAAGCTCAAGCTCTCGATGTATTCCTTTGCGGATACCTGACTAGATGTCTCCAGGCGTTCGAGTACGTCCGCCCCGTATAAGTGCCGGTGCGTCTGTAATCGAGCTTGATGGACGGCAAATGCCTCTGCGCCTTGGATGTTGCCTTGGTGTCTGGCGATTTCGTCCTCGTCAAAGCGAATGTTCTCCTGGTGGGCGACAAGGCCTTTCTCCCGCAGAAAGCCGAGAATGGATGCAAAGTGCCGCTTGATTGACGCAGTACCGAATCGGTCAATCAGCCCTTGTGGAATGCCGATAGAGAGGGGGGCATGCGCAGTTTGGTCGAGTGCGGCGAACAGGGATTGGCTCGTCCCGTATGCGCCCGTCAGCACGTCGGTCACAAGCGCCGCATCGCGGACGGTGCGAGTGAGGGGGCCGACGTGATCGAGCGTTTGAGCAAGGGGGAGCACTCCGTCGACGGGCACGAGGCCGTGTGACGGCTTGTAACCGACAATCCCCGTTAAGGATGCAGGAATGCGAATGCTGCCGCCAGTGTCTGTGCCAATGCTGGCGAGGACGAGTGCCGCCTTGACGGATGCGGCGCTACCGCCACTTGATCCGCCCGTCATTCGCTCTCGGTCAACTGGATTTCGCGCAGGCCCAAAATGTGGGTTTTCGTTGGTGATGCCGTAGGCAAACTCGTGAAGGTGCGTCTTGCCGACGATAATGGCCTGTGCTTGCTCGAGGCGATTCACGACCGTGGCGTTCGCCTGTGGCTGGAACTCGCGGTATATCTGACTTCCATAGGTGGTTTTGGCGAAGGAGGTGTCAATCAAATCTTTGATGGATAGTGGGATGCCCGCAAGTGGGCCAAGTGCTTCTGGAAATGTTTCATAAAGTGTGTCGACGGCTGTGGCTCTTTGCCGCGCATAGTCGTCGCTGACGCTCAAGAACGCATTCAAATCGGGATTGACCGATTGAATGCGCTCCAGGCAATGATTTGTTAACTCAAGTGCCGTACACGCGTGGCGCCTTAGCATTTGCAGACTGGCGACCAGCGTCTCGGGCAGCGTCGTTATGGCCATGGAGGGTTACTTCCTTTCTAGGGCTATGGGTGGTGCTGTATTTGCTGCAGCTTATCCGTTGACTTGGATAACGAGGAATCCTGCGCGTTCCAAGTCGTCGACGAGGGTGTTCAACTTGCTGGATTTCCGTACTTTTAACAATACGCGGCGGTTTAAAGGTTCTCCCGCGTCAAAAGGAACGCAGGTCACAACGCTGACGCCGAGGCGATGGGTCGCGTTGAACATTCGCTCAAATGCACCTTCTACTTCTGGTACACCCAACAGCAGCCGATCTGATTCGACATTTTTCGCAAATGCGACCGCGAGTGCATTTTGTACATTGCTGCGCTTGACGATGCCGAGAAAATGTTCCCCTTGAACGATGGGGACAAATGGGATTTTTGTGATGATTTCGATGGTGTCCTCAAAGTGATGGTCTAAACTGAGCTTTGGGACGTCACGAAGGACGCAGGTGTCAATCGGCTGATCTAGAAAATCTTCATACGAACCATTTTCCGCCTTGTAAAACGCTTCGAACGCTTCGAAGATGCTGCGCTTGCTGACAATGCCTAAGAACTGTTCCTCGTCATCGATACATGGCAAGCTTAGATGCTTCGACATTTTTTGTAGTGCAGCTCGGATGGATTCATTTGGGCGAATGAGCACCAATTCGGAAATCGGCGTTAAGCAATTGCGGATAAACACGTCTACACACCCCCATATCTTGCTGAAATTATACTACGGCAAGGTTCGAAACAGGGAGAGTAAGTTGAACTATGCAGTGCAGAAAACCCACGCCCGGGTACGCGTGGGTCTGCCGGTGCTTACCATGGTCGGTTCGCACGCTTCTGGGAGAGGAGAAAACCGGAGGAAGAGTGGATGGGGACACCGCTCTCTTCGCACTCGGTTGCCTACAACAGCTATCGCCGTTGTCGAAATTAGTATCGACTATATTGCGTATGCTCATACACAGTTTGTTGAGGTTTACGTAGTTTTGATGAACTAAAGCCATATGGTAAAGTTGTGAAATCAAGATTCGTAAGTGGGGTAGACAATTGTGCGCGTCATCGCGGGAAAGTGGAAAGGTCATTCACTGCAAGCGCCAAAGGGGCGAGATACCAGACCGACGACCGACAGGGTGAAAGAGTCGATGTTCAACCTCTTGCCGCACCAGTTGGAGGGCGATATTGTCGTTGACTTATTTGCGGGCTCTGGCGCACTTGGAATCGAAGCGCTTAGCCGCGGAGCCAAAAGGGCAGTATTTGTCGATGCCGATAGGCGCGCGTTTAATGTCGTGCGGGAGAATCTTGTGAAACTCGACGCACTTGCGCAGGCGACGGTATGGAGCCTAGATTGGCGGCGGGCCGTCGTGAAACTCTCGGCGGAAGTGCCCGATGTCGATTGGGTGTTTTTAGATCCGCCGTATGACAAGGCATTATGGGAACCTGTGACGATGGCACTCGCAGAGCATGTCCAGATTCGAGGAGGCATTGTTTGCGAGACGCCAAAACACCACACACTCCCGCTCAACATGGGTGGATTTGTTCGGGTAAAGTATAAAGTGTATGGCGATATCGCCGTCAGCGTCTACCAATCATCGATTTGATGACGAATTGCGGCCTATGCTGCGGTGAGCATCAATTGGAAACCGGAGGCATAAACATGCGTCGCGCCGTCTATCCTGGCACATTTGATCCGATAACCAATGGACATTTAGATATCTTACGGCATGTCGTTGGGCTGTTTGACGAGATTATCGTCGGTGTTCTTCATAATCCTGCGAAGCACCCGTTGTTTACGGTCGATGAACGGGTCGCGTTCGCACGTGCGGCGACACAGGCATATGCCAACGTATCTGTCGCCTCATTTTCTGGCTTGTTAGTCGATTTTTGTCGTGTTAGTGACGTTGCATATATCGTTCGAGGCGTTCGCAGCTCGGCGGATTTGCAGGTGGAATTGCAAATGGCGCAGATGAACGAGTCGCTGTATTCCGAGGTACATACGTTATTTGTACCCGCCTCTCCAAAATGGTCGTTTGTCAGTTCTTCGTTGGTCAAGGATGTTGCCTCACACGGCGGATTGGTGCGGGCGTTTGTACCCGACGTCGTGAATGAGGCATTGGTACGTCGTTTTGGGCAGAATGGAGCGAATGCCAAGGGGTGAGGAACATGTGCGAGCGCAAGCTCGGGCTTGCTTTAGGGTCCGGTGGTGCAAAAGGGTTTGCGCATATCGGGGTCCTTGCTGCGTTGACGGACCATGGGATTCCTGTTCACGCCGTGGCGGGCTCTAGTATGGGCGGGCTCGTTGGTGCAGTCTATGCAATGGGAACTTCACCGCGCATGTTGCGTGGCCTCGCTATCAGTTTGAAACGTCGACATTGGCTTGACTTCACCGTCCCAAAGATGGGGTTAATTCAAGGGGCGAGAGTGGAACAATTAATAGGACTCTTGACCCGCAATGGCACGTTTGAGGACACGGCCATTCCGCTGGCCGTGGTCGCGACAGATCTCATTCGCCGCAAACTGGTCGTTTTTCGCAGCGGCAATATCGCACAGGCTGTGCGGGCCAGCATTTCCATTCCCGGCGTGTTTGTCCCGGTTGTTCGCGATGGCGCCGTGTATGTCGATGGCGGTGTGCTTCAGCGGGTACCGGTGGCTGCGGCGTGGGAATTAGGGTGTGACGTGGTCCTTGGGGTCGATGTTGGGGTGACGCCGGTCGGTACGGTGCCGAAGTCGATTATGGACGTCATTATGCAAAGTCTTGAGATGATGCAAGAGCAAGTGTGCGGTGAGGTAAACAGTGGCTCATCATTGACTATCACACCAGAAGTCACGCATATCGGGACAGGGCAATTTACACGGGCCGCTGAGGCCATTGAGATTGGTTACGCCGCTACGGTTGAGCGGATAGACGAGATTAAACGCTTGTTGCAACCTGTGCAATCGCTCGGGTAATCATAACTAGGTGAATCTGTTCGGACAACCTCTAGAAGGGGACGAGGGAATATGCAATTAAACATCAAGTCTATCAAGCGCGAGGGAAATGTCGAATTTGATCAGACGGAGCGATTGACGCGGATAACCGAGGAAGTTGTCGATGTGAAGGATATCGATCCCGCTCGGGTCACGGGTGCGGCCACGTGGGCGGACCCGATTGTATTGGTAGAGGGCAGGATTGACACGAATGTCCACTACGTTTGCAGCCGTTGTCTAACGGAGTTTGAACGTCCGTTCTCCACGCGATTGTCGCGCGCTTATGCGGTGGATGCTGGTCAGGCTGAGGAAGATATTCCACTGGTCGAGGGGGAACTGCTTGATTTGACACCAGATATCGAGGAGTCCGTATTTTTGAGTCTGGATGAGCGTCCGCTCTGCCAGGCGGATTGTCAGGGGCTATGTCCGGAGTGTGGTTGCAATCGCAATGATGAGACGTGTTCTTGTGACACGCGCAAAATCGATCCTCGATTGGCCGCATTAAAAGACTTGCTTTCAGATGATGAAACAGAGTATGATGATGAGCGGTAGTCTGTAAAGGGGGTGTCACGGCATTGGCAGTACAACAACATCGTAGTTCTAAAACGAGAAAACGTCTACGTCGAACGCACTTTAAACTTGAAAAACCAACCTTGGTGACTTGCCCACAGTGCGGCGAATACAAACTCCCGCACCACGCGTGCAAAAACTGCGGTACGTATAAGGGACGAACAGTCATCGCAGTGAAATAAGCGTCATAGGATGTAAGGCCGACCACAGCGGGTCGGTCTTTTTTATCGTCCCTCGGGTCGTCGCGCTGGTCTCGCACGTGGCTTCTTCTGGTTTGTAAAAAAGTGAATGGACGCAGGTGATGAAACGGGATATTATTATGTGGTACTAAGTTCGGTGGGATCGAAAGAGGGGTTTCATTCTGAAAAAGTCTGAACGACGCTATGCTTTAGTTGCTTTGTTAGAGCAAAATCCGTTTGCTACAGACGAACAACTTGCGGAGCGGTTTGGCGTCAGTGTTGCGACCATCCGCTTGGATAGGAGCGCACTGCACATCCCGGAAGCGCGAGAGCGGATTCGGCGTGTTGCGTCAGACCGTCAGGATGAGTTGCGCTCATTGGACGAACAAGAATTGATTGGGCGCCTGATTAAGCTGGAACTCAACCGGTATGCAGAGTCGGAGTTGACAGTGCAGCCTGTCCATGTCTTTCGTAAGACTGGCATTGTGCGTGGACATATTTTATTTGCGCAGATAAACTCTCTTGCGACGGCCTTGATGGACGCAGATGTGGCCCTCACCGCAAAGGCGGAGTTGCGGTTCTACCGCCCCGTTCGCCTGGGCGATAATGTTCGGGCGCGGGTCGACGTGATTGGCGAACATGGAGACGTCGTTCGCTGTCGCGCGGTAAGTCAAGTGAATTCGGAGATAGCCGTCCAGGGCATCGTTTGGGTACATAAAGACCCGGCGAACCTTGGTGCGGATTTTATGGATGAGGGGGAAGCTCGGTGATCACGATGGCCGTAGATGCGATGGGTGGGGATTACGCGCCCAACGCGCCGGTAGAAGCCGTGTGCCAAGCTGCTACATCGTTTTCCGACACACGGTTTGTGTTGATTGGGGACGAATCACAGATTTTGGCGGCGGTAAAGGGGAATCTTCCGAACAACGTGACGCTGAAGCATACCGATGTAGTCATTGAAGGGGATGACGAACCGGTTCGAGCGGTTCGTCGCAAACCTGAATCTTCCCTGGTTTTGGCCGCCAAAATGGTTGCGGATGGGGAAGCGGATGTGATGGTCTCCGCCGGTAATACGGGGGCGATTATGGCTGCGGGCATGCTCGTTATCGGTCGGCTGCCAAGCGTTGACCGTCCCGCGTTGGCGCCGGTTCTACCGACGTTTGATGGAAGAGGGGTTCTACTCCTTGATGCTGGGGCAACGATGGACGCTTCGGCAGAAAATCTTGTGACCTATGCATATATGGCTACAGAATATGCCAAGCATGTTCTCGATATTGAGAACCCACGCGTGGGATTGCTCAATGTTGGAACAGAAGATACCAAGGGCAATGCGGTTGTAAAGCAGACCTTTTCACTACTCACGCAATCACGGCTGAACTTTGTCGGCAATGTCGAAGCACGTGAAATGATGGCAGGGTCAGTTGCTGACGTCGTCGTCTGTGACGGTTTTGTTGGCAACGTCGTGTTGAAGTTGGCGGAGGGCATTGGATTAGGGCTGTTCAGCGGCATTAAAGAGACGCTGACATCGAGTTTGATGACGCGCATCGCAGGGGGGCTCATCCGTGGTAAACTGCGGGGGTTCCGTGATAGATATGATTGGGCTGAGCACGGTGGCGCTCCCTTTCTGGGCGTTGCGGGCGGCTTGATTAAGGCGCATGGCAGTAGCAATGCGCGCGCTTGGTATATGGCGTTATCGCAAGGTCGGAAGTTTATTGCAAACGACGTCTTAACAAAGTTGTCGGCTGCGATGGAAGAGCGCAAGTGACCATACATTAGGAGGAACACACATGTTGACGGGAATCGTCTTCCCAGGACAAGGTTCTCAGTATGTAGGGATGGGTAAATCCCTGATTGAGGCGTATCCGACTGCCCGTAGGACATTCGAGGAAGCGGACGAAAGACTAGGGTTTCATTTGACCAAATTGTGTCTGGAGGGCCCGGAGGAACAATTGCGGCTCACCTATCATACGCAGCCGGCGCTGTTGACGGCGAGTATCGCATTTTACCGCGTTCTCACTGAACGTGTAGAACTAAATCCAATTGTAGCAGCTGGACATAGCCTGGGCGAATATAGCGCGTTGGTGGCAGCGGGTGCAATGGCATTTGGCGATGCGGTACATCTCGTACATAGACGGGGGCAACTGATGGACGAAGCGGTTCCCGCTGGACAGGGCGCGATGGCGGCCGTCCTCGGATTGGATGAAGAACCGCTCACCTCCGTGTGTGCACAAGTGATGGAACAGACGGGCGAAGTCGTGGAGTTGGCGAATCTTAACTGCCCGGGTCAAATTGTTATCTCAGGGACGGCTGCTGGTGTCCAGGTTGCTGCCACACTAGCCAAGGAACAAGGCGCCAAACGGGTGATTCCGTTGACTGTCAGTGGGCCGTTCCACTGTCGTTTGATGCGCGCGGCCGCCGATTCGTTTGGCGCGCTGTTGGACGCGACTGTGATTCAAGACGCATCGATTCCAGTGGTCGCGAACGTCGATGCAGTGGCCAATAAGGATGCATCGCAGATTCGGGAGGCGCTCAAGCGGCAGTTGTACTCTCCGGTGCGGTGGACGGACGATGTGCAGGCGATGCGCCGCATGGGCGTGGAACGGATTGTGGAGATTGGGCCTGGGACCGTCCTTTCTGGCTTAATCCGCAAAATTGATAGAGGGATTTCAACGGCGCATGTGGAAGATGAAGCTACACTTGCGGAAGTGATTGAACTGTTCAGCAACTAGGAGGAACAGATTTTGTCTAAAGTATCGATTGTGACTGGGGCGTCGCGCGGAATTGGCCGTGCGATTGCCGTTGCGTTGGGCACCGGTGGTGGGTGCGTTGTAGTCAATTATCAGGGACGTCGAGATGCCGCCGAGGAGACGGCTGCGCAGATTGAGGCTGCTGGTGGCCGTGCGCAGATTGAACAGGCTGACGTCAGTCAAGCCGATGGTGCGAAGCGACTAGTGGATGCGGCCGTTGCGACGTTTGGGCGGGTTGACGTTCTGGTCAACAACGCCGGTATCGCGCGCGACGGACTGTTGATGCGCATGAGAGATGAAGATTGGGACGACGTGCTCAATACAAACTTGCGTGGGGCTTTTTATATGATTCGTCAGGTTTCCCGACCGATGATGAAGGCTCGCAGTGGTCGGATTATCAACATTACTTCTGTCTCAGGGATCATTGGCAATCCAGGTCAGGCGAACTATGCTTCGGCCAAGGCGGGCATGATTGGCCTGACCAAATCGGCAGCCAAGGAACTCGCGTCGCGCAATATCACCGTCAATGCCGTTGCGCCTGGCTACATTGCGACCGACATGACGGAGCAGTTGAGTGAGGATGTCACTCAGCAGATGTTAGGCGCTGTTCCACTCGGACGCCCTGGAACACCAGAAGATGTCGCTGCGGTTGTGGATTTTCTCGCATCGGATGCGGCCAGTTACATTACTGGGCAAGTCTTCAATGTCGACGGCGGCATGGTCATGTAGTATACTGCTGAAGGAGGTGAGAGGATGGCAAACGATACGTTTGATCGTGTGAAAAAGATCATTGTCGACCGCTTAAGTGTCGATGAAGATAAGGTTACTATGGAAGCCACCTTTAAGGATGATCTTGGGGCGGATTCTTTGGACATTGTCGAACTGATTATGGAATTGGAAGATGAGTTCGACTTAGAAATATCTGATGAAGATGCTGAGAAAATCAGCACGGTAGGTGATGTAGTTACATACATCAGCGCTCACCAAGAGTAATCACACGCGTCACATTTGGACAGTCCCGTGCGCGAGCCGGGGCTGCTGTTATATAGAGGGGGGTGACAACGTGACACGAAGAGTGGTGGTGACAGGTCTCGGTGTTGTGACACCCGTCGGGAACGATGTACCTACTTTTTGGGAAAGTCTACTCTCCGGTAAGTCGGGCATTCGAGAGATTGACCGCTTTGACACAACAGATTATCCGACGAAAATCGCTGGGCTCGTGACGGATTTTCAGCCGGAGCGTTATATCGATAAAAAGGAAATTCGCCACATGGACTTGTTCACACAGTATGCTGTGTGCGCAGCTCATGAAGCGGTGGAACATTCGGGACTTCAGATTACCGATGAGAACCGAGATCGGATAGGGGTTTATATCGGTTCAGGTATCGGAGGAATTGGCACGACGCTCAGCAACTATCGTGTGTTGCTTGAACGCGGTCCCAAACGTGTGAGCCCGTTCCTTGTACCAATGATGATAAGTGACATGGCGGCTGGACAAGTCTCTATTGATTTTGGCTTACGCGGCCCGAATAGCGCGCCGGTGTCGGCGTGCGCGACGGGTTCGCATGCCATTGGCGACGCGTTTAAATTGATTCAGCGCGGCGCGGCAGATGCGATGGTGGCTGGTGGTGCTGAAGCGGCTGTCGTTGATATCGCTTTGGCGGGATTCAGTAACATGAAGGCCCTGTCGACGCGCAACGATGACCCGACGAGAGCGAGCCGTCCATTTGACAAGGACCGCGATGGGTTTGTCATGGGCGAAGGCGCAGGCATCTTGGTGCTTGAGGACCTTGAGTTTGCGCAGCGGCGCGGGGCCAACATCCTTGCTGAAATCGTCGGCTATGGTATGTCTGGGGACGCGTATCATGTCACTGCGCCAGCGCCGGATGGCGATGGCGCGGTTCGTGTGATGTCTGCGGCAATTGCCGATGCGGGTATTGAGTTGACGGATATCGATTATATTAATGCACATGGAACTTCTACAGAGTTTAACGACCGCATTGAGACACTCGCAGTGAAACGTCTGTTTGGTGAACATGCGTACAAGCTGGCGATGAGTTCCATCAAATCGATGACGGGTCATTTGTTGGGCGCAGCTGGTGGCGTCGAAGGTGTCGCCTGCGTGTTGACGCTGAAGAATGGTATCATTCCGCCAACGACCAACTATGAAACGCCAGATCCGGAATGCGATTTGGATTATGTGCCGAATACTGCCCGCAAATGTGACGTCCGATATGTCATGTCCAATTCATTTGGCTTCGGCGGCCATAATGCGGCGTTGATTTTTAAGAAGTACGAACAGTAAACCTGTTTACGGATTCTTTAATTCCTACCGCTCAGGGCGACATAAGTGATGATGCCGAGACTGAGTATTCTTTTGAGTTGATTGATGGCAAGCCCCTGGCGTTGACCGGGGGCTTTGCACCATTCAGGGTTTTGAGGGGACGCCGCTCGGATTGGCGCAGCGGCTGCGCCTCAAGATCTCCGACGGGGAGCGACAGACATGAAGTCCAAGTGGGATGAACTGCAGGACAATTTGAATATGCACTTTCAGGAAGTCAATTTATTAAAGCAGGCGTTTACGCACGCCTCTTATCGCAACGAACACCGAAAGGCGCAGATTCAAGATAACGAACGATTAGAGTTTTTGGGTGATGCGGTACTCGAACTGTTGATTAGCGATTTTCTCTTTCAGGCGTATCCGCATATGCCCGAAGGGGAGTTGACGCGAATGCGCGCAGCGATTGTCTGTGAGCCGTCACTCGTCATGTTCGCAAAACGCCTGCAGTTTGATGAGTATGTCCGTTTGGGTCGCGGTGAGGAAAGGTCTGGCGGACGGCGTCGCCCGGCTTTGTTAGCGGACGTGTTTGAGGCATTCCTCGGAGCTTTGTATATTGATCAGGGGATTGAGCGGGTTCGTGAGTTCGTCGATACGTACATTATCCCACACCTCGCGGATGCGAAGGTAGGCGTTGACTATAAGACAGCCTTGCAGGAATGGGTGCAGCAGCGTCTCGGCGTGTCGCTTCGGTATGTCATTGTCGAAGAGCGCGGCCCCGCTCACGCGAGAGAGTTTGTCGTACACGTTGCGGTAGGCGACACAGTGATGGGGATTGGCGCTGGTAAATCGAAGAAGGAAGCTGAGCAGCAGGCGGCTGCTGCAGCTTTGAAGTCGTTTATGGAGAGCGCTTCAGAGGAGCGGGACACGAGTGTATCTAAAACAGATTGAAATTATCGGGTTTAAGTCGTTTGCCGACAAAAGTAAGTTGGTGTTAGCGCCCGGTGTCACAGGTGTCGTAGGGCCAAATGGAAGCGGGAAGAGCAATATTGCCGACGCGATTCGATGGGTCTTGGGCGAACAGAGCGTTCGCAACCTTCGCGGTAGTAAGATGGAGGACGTCATCTTTGCCGGCAGCGAGACTCGTAAACCCACCAATCTGTGTGAAGTGTCACTTGTACTCGACAACGAAGACCGGCATTTGCAGGTTGTCTTTGACGAAGTCACGATTACGCGCCGCGTCTTCAGGTCTGGCGAGAGCGAATACTTTATCAATCGCCAACCATGCCGGCTGAAAGACATCCATGAACTGTTCATGGACACGGGTCTTGGACGCGATGCTTATTCCATTATCGGCCAAGGGAAAATTGAAGAAATGTTGTCGACGCGGGCGGAAGACCGTCGTGGTCCGTTTGAGGATGCCGCCGGAATTGTCAAATTTAAGCATCGCCGTCGGGAGGCTGAACGCAAACTTGAGGAGACGAAAGCGAATCTCGTTCGCGTTGAGGATATCCTCGCTGAACTAGAGGAACAGGTTGGACCGCTCGAACGTGAAAAGGAGCGGGCTGAGCGCTATCGCGAGTTTGTGGATGCACTCCAAAAGGCGGAAATTGCGCTGCTGGTTGTGGAAATTGACAAGTTAAATGAACGATTTCAGCAAGCCACGCGCAGCGTGGCAGACCGACAAGCGGCGCGCGACCTGGCGCAGGTATCCGTGGCAGCGGCTGAAGCCAAATGGCAGCAGCAGCGTCAGGCGCTGGACGAACTCACACAGCAGGTCGAACAGTTGCAGCAACACTACGTGGCCGTCGTCGAGCAGCGTCAGAAACAGCAAGGTGATTTGGCGTTAATCGAGCAGGAACTGGGGTATCTTGAGGAGACGGAGCGTACGCGTTTGACGCAACAGGCGCAGCACGCCGAGGAACTCAAGACCTTGGATGCGAGCATCGAGCAACTTCGCGCGTCGCATCAAGCAGCGGAAGGCAAGTTGCACGTTTTATCTGGGGAACTGGAGGTTGCTGCCGAAGGGTCGAAAGAGTCGCGGCGGGTTGAGATCTCCAATGAAATTGACAACCTCAATGCGGAGTATATTGAGGCCAATCACCGGGCGGCGACGTTGCGCAACGAGCTGAAAATGCTGGAGGAACAACTTCAGTCTGACGCCGGGAAACGAGCAAAATACGAGCAGGACGCAGCGCGTTGGACAGAGCAAATTGAACAGGCGAATCGCGCCATCGCCGAGGTTCAAGCTTCTATGCAGCAACTGACGCAGCAGCTCGAACAGGCTGCGGATGAAATTCGCACGTGCGACGCTGCTTATGAGGAGGCGACGGCGGCTGAGGCAAACGCCGTCGCGGAACTGCAGCAGGTGCGGGCGAGCATCCAAACGTTGTCGGCTCGTCATGATTTGCTGCGCGACTTAGAGGAAGGCTATGACGGTTATGCACTCGGGGTTCGAACCGTCATGCAGCAGGCCAGCCGCAATCGTCTGTCAGGGATTCACGGGACGGTCGCCGAACTTGTTCGCGTGCCAAAGGACGTCGAATTGGCTGTAGAAACGGCACTTGGTGGGGCGCTCCAGAACATTGTGGTGGCCACTGAAGCGGATGCGCGGGCCGCTATTCAAATGCTCAAACAGCGTCAGGCTGGGCGCGCGACGTTTATGCCAATTGACGTTATTCAATCCCGCCGCTTGCGCGATGCGGAGATTCAACGCGTGCGGGAACAAGCGGGATTTGTCGGGATTGCCAGTGATTTGGTGGACACCGATGCGGCATTTCGCTACGTTGTCGAGCATTTGCTCGGCAACGTAGTGGTCGCAGATACCTTGGAACATGCCAATGCGCTCGCGCGCGTGTTGCAATACCGTGTACGGATTGTCACGTACCAAGGGGATGTTGTCGCACCAGGCGGTGTGATGAGTGGTGGGCATCACCAGCGTAAAGGACCAGGTCTGTTGGGCCGTTCGCGAGAGCGTACGGATCTCGAGGACAAGTTGGCCCAATTGCGCGCGCAAGAGGAAGCGTTGCGCGCGCAGCAAGCTAAGTTGCGATTGACCGTGACAGAGGCGCAGTCACGTCGGACAGAGGCACAACGGGTATTGGAGCAGCACGCCACACAGCAGCAGGGGTTGGAAGTCACACTACGAGACCACGAGCACGCGAAGCGTTCCGCAGAGGAGCGTTTAGCGGCGCTGGAATGGGAATTTCATCAGTTGGCTTCAGGCAAAGAGGCGATTGCGCAGCGACATGAGGAAGCGGCGAGATCACTTGCTGAAACGGACGCGCTCCTGGTTACCATTGCCCAAGCGATGACTGCACAGCGCGAGGCGCTGGCGGAGTTCGAGAAACAGCAGCAGGTCATGCAGGAACGACTGACGGGGTTGCGCATTGAGGTCGCTACCTTGCGCCAGGAGCGAGATACGCTGCGCGTGCGCCTGGATGAGGCGCTTGAACGAAAGGCTCGCCTTCAAGAGTTGATGGCGAGTGCGGAGACGGAGTCTCGCGCGTTTGCGGAGCGCAAGGCAAAGCTTCTGGCTCAGGCGCAAACGGCATCCGAACAGGTGACGACGTTGGTGGACGAGGTTTCCACCAGACAATCGCACTTGGACGATGCCCGTCAGGCCCGACTGCAGTTAGAGGCTGAGGTGCGGCAGCTTGAGCAAGCGGTCAGCAAAGAACGTCAGGCGTTCGGACAGGCTGAGGAACTGTTGCATCGGGTACAGGTGGCGGCCGAACGCGCCGATGCAGATCTGGCGCATGCACTGCAAAAAATGGGCGATTCCTTTGGTATGACTTACGAGTGGGCCAAGGAGCGTTATCCGCTCACGACCACGCCGGAAGAACTGGAACGCGAGGTGCAACGGCTACGTCGGTCGCTGCAAGCACTGGGCGACGTCAATCTTGGTGCCATTGAGGAGTACCAACGATTGGCGGAACGGATTGGCTTTTTAACCCAGCAGCGCGATGATCTCGTGTCTGCACAGGAGAAGCTCGACGAGCTGATTGAGGAAATTGACACGGAGATGGCAAACCGCTTTCTGGAGACGTTTTATCAAATTCAAGAGGAGTTTGCCAAATCCTTTGAGGTTCTATTCGGGGGCGGGGAAGCGCGGTTGGAATTGACGCAACCGGATGACCCGCTGACGACGGGGATTGACGTTATCGCCAAACCGCCTGGCAAGCGCCTGCAGAACCTGAATCTATTGTCCGGCGGCGAGCGAGCACTGACGGCGATGGCGCTCTTGTTTGCAATTTTGCGCGTGCGTCCGGTACCGTTTTGCGTGCTCGACGAGGTGGAGGCGGCGCTCGACGAGGCGAATGTCGCGCGGTTTGCCCAACAACTGCGCATGTTCGCTGGAGAGACGCAGTTTATCGTCATCACGCACCGACGCGGGACGATGGAAGAGGCGGATGCATTGTACGGGGTGACGATGCCAGAGCGTGGCGTTTCGTCACTGGTGAGTGTTCGATTGACGGACGATCTCGACTTTGAGACCGCGTGAGGGAACGAACTTGCGCGGTTTTCTGGTTGTTGGATGCCACTGTGAAAGGGGTAACGTGACGTGGGGTTATTTGACCGCTTTAAAAAGGGTCTTCAGAAATCGAGGACGACGCTTGCGGAGCGGCTGGGCAGTGTTTTTCGCTCCCGCAAGTTGGACGAGTCGGTATATGAAGAGATGGAAGAGGCGTTTATCGCTGCGGACATGGGCGTCGAGACGGCGATGGCCCTTGTCGAGAACGTGCGGACGCTGGCGCGCAAAAAGCGCATTGAGCAGGCTGAAGAGCTTCCGGATTTGATGGTCGAGGCGATGTCCGCGATGCTCTCCGAGGCTGATAGCGACATGAATTTTGCCGCAGAGGGTCCGACACTTGTGTTGGTCGTGGGCGTCAACGGCGCTGGCAAGACGACGACGATTGGCAAGTTGGCGAATTATTACTTGCAGCAGAACAAGCGTGTATTGTTGGCGGCTGCGGATACATTCCGGGCGGCTGCCATCGAGCAGTTGTTAGCCTGGGGCGAGCGTGCGGGGTGTGACGTGGTGCGGCATAGTCAGGGGGCCGATCCGGCTGCAGTCATTTACGACGCAATTCAAGCGGGCCGGTCGCGCAACGCGGATATCATTTTGTGCGATACGGCAGGTCGTTTACAAAACAAGACACACCTGATGGCGGAGCTTGCGAAGATTCACAAGGTAGCGGCGCGCGAATTGCCGGGATCGCCGCACGAAGTGCTCTTGGTACTCGATGGGACGACGGGCCAGAACGGACTCAACCAAGCCAAGGTATTCAAAGAAGTCGTCGACGTCACTGGCATTGTCGTCACGAAACTGGACGGCACGGCCAAGGGGGGCATCGTCGTGCCGATTGTGCATGAGCAGGGGATCCCTGTGAAATGGATTGGCCTTGGCGAGCAGATAGACGACTTGCAACCTTTCGATGCACGTGCGTTTGCGGAGGCGGTGTGCCGTCCGTAAAACCGCCACGCCGCACGCGCGTTGGCACGAGAGGTAGCGGTTAGTGGCCGGTGAAGTCAAGGTGTAAAGGAGATATGCTTGACAGTGTCTTCTTCAGCGGATAATATGAATGAGGTCACTCGAATGGGCGATTTGTACGACTTCTACGGTGCACTGCTGACAGAGCGGCAACGTCAGATTATTGAGATGTACCACGTTGAAGATTGGTCGCTCAGCGAGATTGCCGAATCGCTTTCTATTACGCGTCAAGCTGTTCACGACCAGCTGCGGCGCGCTGGCGAGCAGTTGGAACAGTATGAGGCTGTTTTACAATTGCGAGCGGCGGCACGGGCGCAGCAGGAAGCTTGGTCAAAGCTCGTGCGTGTTTGGGCGAAGGTTCGCCATGAACTTTCGGCGGCTTCGCAGAGGGAAATGGATGCGGCAATTGCGTCAATGAATCGGACGTCGCCAGGCTTTATGGGAGGTGAGGTAGATGCTTGAAGGATTATCGAGCAGCTTGCAGAAGGCGATGGGTCGACTGCGTGGCAAAGGAAAGCTGAGTGAGGCGGATGTCGCCGAAGCGATGCGGGAAGTGCGCTTGGCGCTGTTGGCGGCTGACGTCAACGTGAAGGTTGTGCGCGACTTTGTCGAACGCGTTCGCGAGCGAGCTGTGGGTCAGGATGTCCAAAAGAGTTTGACACCGGGTCAACAGGTAGTTCGCATCGTCTACGAAGAGCTGACGGAATTGATGGGTGGCTCGCAAGCGCGAATCCAGATGGCGTCGAAGCCCCCTACTGTCATCATGCTCGTTGGCTTGCAGGGTGCAGGGAAGACGACGGCTATTGCCAAACTCGCGCTGTCGTTTCGCCAGCACCAACATCGACCCTTGATGATTGCGGCCGACGTCTATCGACCTGCCGCGATTGATCAGTTACACGTCCTCGGAAAACAGGTCGACATTCCGGTTTTCGATATGGGAACCGACACGTCACCTGTCGAGATTGTTCGGCAAGGCATGCAGGAAGCCGAACGCCAGGGCGCGGATGTCGTGCTTGTGGATACGGCAGGGCGCCTGCATATTGACGAAGATCTAATGGCGGAGCTTGACGATATCAAGTCGGCTGTCGAGCCGAATGAAGTTTTGCTCGTGGTCGATGCCATGACGGGTCAGGATGCCGTCCATGTGGCGGAAACATTCCATCAGCGTTTGGAAGTCACTGGGGTTATTCTGACGAAGTTGGATGGCGACGCGCGGGGCGGTGCTGCACTTACCGTACGGGCCGTCACGGGTTGTCCGATTAAATATGTCGGCCTTGGCGAGAAAATCGAGCCACTTGAACCGTTTCATCCAGATAGACTGGCGTCCCGGATTCTTGGCATGGGCGACGTGTTAAGTCTGATTGAGCGGGCGCAAGAGCGGATAGACCTCGAGAAGGCCAAAGAGATGGAAGAACGCATGCGTTCCTCCACCTTTAGTCTCAATGACTTTCAGGAGATGTTCCGCCAGGTTCGAAATTTGGGACCGCTTGATCAAGTTCTCAAAATGATTCCTGGGATGAACAAATTGAAGGGTATTGAGAATGTCGATTTAAATGATAAGCGATTCCTTCGAATGGACGCTATCATTTCCTCGATGACAGCGGCAGAGCGATTAGATCCGAGCGTGATGAACGCCAGTCGTCGCCGTCGCATTGCCAATGGCAGTGGGACAACCGTAAGAGAGGTCAATCAGTTGCTCAATCAGTTTGAGCAGACGCAACAAATGATGAAACGAATGTCTGGGATGGGCAAGAAAATGGGGCGTCGCAGTGCGATGAACGCCATCAAGTCGATGGGGGGCCTTGGCGCCCTTGGCGGCATGAAAGACGCTTCGCAACTTGCTGACCTTGAAGAATCGTTGACATCGAAGGGGACGTCGCACGCGCCACGACAGCGACATCACCGCGCGAAAAAGAAGCGCAAATGACAATTTAATTGGAGGTGGTTTTCGTGGCAGTAAAGATTCGTTTGAAGCGTATGGGTGCAAAAAAGAGTCCGTTTTATCGTCTGGTTGTCGCTGACTCCCGTTCCCCTCGTGACGGTCGTTTTGTCGAGGAGATTGGAACATACAATCCGCTCACAGAGCCAGCGCAGATTAAAATTGACGAAGAACGCGCACTGTATTGGTTAGGTACAGGTGCACAGCCTTCTGATAAAGTTCGTTACTTGTTCCACTTGGAAGGAATTTTGAAGAAGTTCCACGAACAAAAAGTACAGAAGTGAACCTGTGGGCGGCCTTGTGCCGCCCTTCGGAGTGATGGCGTGTGAAGGAGCTTGTCCAATATCTGGTGTCCTCGTTGGTAGATCACCCGGATTCGGTGGAAGTCGTCGAGACGACGGATAACGATATCATCACCTATCGGGTGAAAGTCCACGCGGACGACATGGGCCGCGTCATTGGCCGGCAAGGCCGTATCGCAAAAGCCATTCGCAACGTGGTCAGTGCGGCTGCGTATCGGCAACACAAGCGTGTATTTGTAGATATTCAGTCGTGACAATTGTCGTCAGTGAGAAGGAGAGATTGGGTTGGAAATTCGTCAGCCTGTCGCCGTCAAGGTGGTTTTGACGGAAACGACGAAGCAGCAGATCATTCAGGAGCAGCGCCGGCAAATCGAGCAGGTGAGCAACGAGATAGAACAACTTGAGGCTCAAGGCAAGGAAGCGCTTGCCCAGGCGATGGCACAAGGTGGTGACATCGCGCAACAGGTTCGTCAACAAATTGATAACGAGCGCACGACGCGCGAACGTCGCCGTGAAGAATTGTTCCAGCAAATGCAACAAATTCAGCAGATGGAACTGGGAACTGAGTTGCAAAATATGACCGTTGAAACCACGGTTTCTGTTAAGCCGGGTGACGACTGGACGAAGGTTTTGCTCGGAGCAGAAATTATCGTTCGGGACGGTATCATCCAGGAGATTCGCCAGAACGGTCAGAAAATCGAGGGTTGATGGCGACCGACGCAGTCCCAGGGTTCAGCACATGGTGTTGGACCTTTTTTTGTGGAAATGGAGAGGTGAAGGATGGCTTCGTACTACACAGTGGGCGTGATGACTAAGCCCCACGGCTTGCGTGGCGAAATGAAGGTGTACCCGCGCACGGATTTTCCTGAGAAGCGTTTTGCGGCCGGATCGAAATTGTATGTACGCCCAGAAGGTGGCTCTCCGATTGCGGCTGTGGAGGTCCGGTCGGGGCGGCGACAGCAGAATATGTGGATAGTGGGGTTTAAGGACTTGGTGACTATCCATGATGTGGAGCGCTGGCGCGGTATGGAATTGTGCGTGGAAGAGGCGCAACTGGAACCACTGCCGGAGGGTACATATTACATTCATCAGCTGGTTGGTCTTCAAGTCTATACAGAGGAAGGCGTGTTTGTGGGCGAGTTGAAGGAAGTGTTGACACCGGGAGCAAACGACGTGTATGTCGTACGTGGACCGCTCAGCAGGGACGACATTTTATTGCCGGCGATTCCGGACTGTATTCTCAAAGTCGATATCGCCGCTAACCGCATGACCATCCACCTCTTGCCGGGCCTTATTGGAGACGACGAGAGCTGAGAAAGGGCCGGGTGAGATGGCACTGAATATTTTTGTTTTGACGCTATTTCCACAGATGTTTTCCAGCGTCTTTGGCGAGAGTATGATGAAGCGCGCGTTTGCCAGTGGCGTTGCCAACATCGAATACGTCGACTTTCGCCAATACGCGACTGATAAACACCATACTGTCGACGATGCGCCATTTGGTGGTGGCGCGGGCATGTTGTTGAAGCCGGAGCCGCTCTTTGCCGCAATGGATGATATTCACGAGCGACACGGGATAGTTTCGCCTCCCGCTGGGCGCGTCATTTTGCTCTCCCCGCAGGGACGCCGATTTAATCAGGAAGTGGCGCGAGAGTATGCGGCATGCGAACGCCTTACGTTCCTCTGTGGCCATTATGAGGGATTTGATGACAGAGTGCGTCAGCACCTGGTTACGGAGGAATTGTCTCTAGGTGACTTTGTGATGACTGGCGGTGAGATTGCGGCGATGGCCGTGATTGACACGGTGGTGCGGTTGTTGCCAGGCGTACTCGGCAATGCGGGGTCACTCGAAGATGAGTCGCATGCAGCGCGGTTACTTGAGTATCCACAGTACACGCGGCCCGCTTCATTTCGAGGCATGGATGTTCCTCCGACGTTATTGTCGGGGAACCATCAACGGATTGCCAAATGGCGAAGGAAACACGCGTTGTATCGGACATGGCGCGAACGGCCCGACCTGCTTGATGGCCTTGACTTAGACGACGAGCAAGCGCAGTGGTTGAAACAATTCGAGCGTGGCGACTTTCGCGACATCGACATCTCATAGGATGAAACTTGTGGGCCGAATTTTTCGGACAACCGCCGTAGAAAAAGGCTACAGCGGTGCGCAGTGCTGATGGCTGTATCCCGGGGAAAGGAGCGCCCGCTGTAGCTGGTGTATCGTATGGCATCTAGTTGTGGTACGTTCACGTAGCTTCTCCTGCACCATTTATTTTGTCAATAGCCGAATTGCTCTGTGGCCAGACAGCCGAATTCGACCTCCGTTAAGTGTGTTGATGAGCGTGCTGGTGGTTTGATTTTTTGGGGGGAACGCCCCGTGCGCGCCTGATTGTATGACAATCTTGCGCAGCATCACCAAGAAATGTTGTAGAGCGAATCTCATTGTTGACATATTGCCAGTAGAGATGTTATATTCCTTCTTGTCGCCTCGGCGATGCTGTGGTGACACAGTAGCGGTACAAGTCACGGTTGTTTATTATCTGGTGGTCGATGGTTGTCTTTGTCAGCTTCGAAGAAGGATGAAAGACTTACCAGTGACAACGAACGTCAGTTCGTGATATTGTACTTAGGCTGCTTCGACAGAGGCGGCACTTGCTCGAAAGAATCACGTCATCTGATTCCGCGTTATGTTTCGCAGAATCCGCGTTCGTGGGGCTTTCATAGCAGGTTTGGTTCCTTGAAAACTGAACACACACGCCTAAAAGTTTCGGTCGACGTGACTTTGGTCACAGCGACGATGGAAACACAAGTAACAACGCCATTTTTTGAGAGTTTGATCCTGGCTCAGGACGAACGCTGGCGGCGTGCCTAATACATGCAA
>NZ_JAFMTW010000034.1 GCF_017329615.1 Alicyclobacillus suci
AATGCGGAATCAGATGACGTGATTCTTTCGAGCAAGTGCCGCTTCTGTCGAAGCAGCCTAAGTACAATATCACGAACTGACGTTCGTTGTCAACGGTAATTTCTACACATACGGAAACGATAACAACCTACCGAACGATGTAGATATACCACCTGCGCAAGTATCCTCTCATATGACTCACGACATGTCTTCATAAAAGGACAACATTGCAAAGCGACGGTGTGAATAATATCACAGGATGCAACAACGCGTCAACCATTATGCACGATAACCGTTTCACAATTGATTTGAGTCAGCTTAATAATGAAATGCAGATAAACATTCACTCGCTATCGGATGTGCGCAATCGGATGTTCTGCTCTTGAGCGAGCCCGGGATAAATCGACATCTTTAACGGATCGATATGGCGCAATTCCGATACCGCCCCCATGACACGAAATCAATCTACACCTCATTACACGCCACCTTTCGCCACATGCCTAATGATGCGACACAGCGCCAATGTTGCGTGACAAACTCATCCCCATGACGAGCAGCCCACCACATGTATGGATGTACGAATGAATCGAAACAGTTCATATGTAGCCATAGATAGCATGGTGTCGGAACTTCTCAACTGCCCACATTCAGTGGATACTTCCACGGGACTTACGGACGACTTTATATGAAGGGATTTTCAATGTACGGTATCGCTAGGTCGTCCTCCAACATCTCTCGCGTAGGAATTTGTAACATACTGCTTGACTTGCATCAGTAGCCGTGTTAAATTGGCTACTGCCTAATTCAAGAACACAAGCGAGAGCCATTAGCTCAGTCGGTAGAGCACCTGACTTTTAATCAGGGTGTCCCGCGTTCGAGTCGCGGATGGCTCACCAGTTTCGCCACCTTGGCTCAGGGGTAGAGCGGCTCACTCGTAATGAGCAGGTCGTCGGTTCAAATCCGACAGGTGGCTCCATGCCAGCGTAGCTCAGCAGGTAGAGCAACTGACTTGTAATCAGTAGGTCGCAGGTTCGATTCCTGTCGCTGGCTCCAGAGTGGTCTTCATTATTGGATCACCTAGATATAGGGGCGTAGTTCAGCTGGTAGAACGGCGGTCTCCAAAACCGCATGTCGTGGGTTCAAGTCCTGCCGCCCCTGCCATTTCTGTTGGGGAATAGCCAAGCGGTAAGGCAACGGTTTTTGGTACCGTCATGCGAAGGTTCGAATCCTTCTTCCCCAGCCAGTGTGCCCTTAGCTCAGCTGGATAGAGCGTTTGACTACGAATCAAAAGGTCGGGAGTTCGAATCTCTCAGGGCACGCCATCTATAACGGAGCATAGCGCAGCTTGGTAGCGCGCCTGCCTTGGGAGCAGGAGGTCGTGGGTTCGAATCCCGCTGCTCCGACCAGTGCAATGGATTGCATGCTTATCCCGGAGTGGCGGAATTGGCAGACGCACACGACTCAAAATCGTGCGGGAAACCGTGCCGGTTCGAGTCCGGCCTCCGGGACCAAATGGGGGTATAGCTCAGCTGGGAGAGCACCTGCTCCGCAAGCAGGGGGTCGTCGGTTCGAATCCGTCTACCTCCACCATATTCCTCGATAGCTCAGCGGTAGAGCATCCGACTGTTAATCGGAGGGTCGTAGGTTCGAATCCTACTCGGGGAGCCAATCTGCTCCCATAGCTCAGTTGGCAGAGCGCATCCATGGTAAGGATGAGGTCACCAGTTCAAGCCTGGTTGGGAGCTCCAGTACATGGCCCCATGGTCAAGCGGTTAAGACACCGCCCTTTCACGGCGGTAACGCGGGTTCGAATCCCGCTGGGGTCACCATTGTTGAGAAATATCTTGACAGATTGTACAACTAGGATATATAATTTCAATCGCTTCTTGCGGAAGTGGCTCAGGGGTAGAGCATCGCCTTGCCAAGGCGAGGGTCGCGGGTTCGAATCCCGTCTTCCGCTCCATGCGGGTGTAGTTTAATGGTAGAACGTCAGCTTCCCAAGCTGAGAGCGAGGGTTCGATTCCCTTCACCCGCTCCATTATGCGGTTATAGCTCAGAGGGAGAGCACCACCTTGACACGGTGGGGGTCATAGGTTCAATTCCTATTAACCGCACCAAGTGCGTACGGCGCGTCAAGCTTTTGACCGCTTGAACGCGTCTGGCCCTATCGTCTAATGGTTAGGACGCCGCCCTCTCACGGCGGTAATAGGGGTTCGAATCCCCTTAGGGTCACCATTGTATGGAGTGATGGCCGAGTAGGTCGAAGGCGCTCGCCTGCTAAGCGAGTATACGTCTTAAAAACGTATCGAGGGTTCGAATCCCTCTCACTCCGCCACTGAGGAACTGTGGTGTAGAGGCCTAACATGCCTGCCTGTCACGCAGGAGATCGCGGGTTCGAATCCCGTCAGTTCCGCCATATTCGGGCCCATAGCTCAGCTGGCTAGAGCGCACGACTGATAATCGTGAGGTCGGTGGTTCGAGTCCACCTGGGCCCACCAAAAAAAGAGCAACCAACATGAGTTGGTTGCTCTTTTTGCGAATCATATTCTTTACCAAATTAGATCTGCAATCACTTTGCGAACGATGGGGGACTTTTGTGAATCGACAACTGCAAACCATTGCCCTTCGAAACCTAGAACAACAATTAAACGTCCAGCCCACCTCCCTCCATCTCAAATTTGAAAAAGCATGCCTACTGGCCGAAATGGGTCGCATGATAGAGGCGCAAAATGAGTACTTAGAAATCCTCGCTATAGATCCAACGCACCGTGGGTCCTTAAACAACTTAGGCACGCTTCTTCACGAATCCCGGTATCGCTCTGCAGCTCGGACCGCATATACGCAGGCTGTAACATGTCATCCAGACGATCCGATGGGACATGTCAACTTAGCAAATCTCCTATTTGAAGAGGGAGAGATGGAATCCGCACGTGAGCATTTCGAGCGGGCCCTCGAGCTCAATCCCAATTATTATCAAGCACATCAAGGGATGTCTTATATCCTGACACAATTGGGCGACGAACAGAAAGCTATGTTCCACCGGAGGTTAGGGTTTCAGCATCACGCCATAACGGAATTGCCCTTTCGTGGCCAACGAACGCCAGTACGCTTGCTGTTACTCGTCTCTACAACAAGTGGAAACACGCCCATAAGGACGGCTCTCACCAACCAAATTTTCCACGTATTTATTGTCTTTGTCGATTTCCTCGACGAACATATCCCGCTTCCACAACACGACGTTGTCTTCAATGCCATTAGTGATGCAGATCTCGCTGAATCGTCACTCACCGCAGCACAATGTGTGATTGCCCGAACAACTGCCCCTGTAATCAATTCTCCGCAAGCGGTCCTCGAAACAGGACGTCTACACATTACCGAGCGACTTTCCAATATCAAAGGCGTCATCACCCCTAAGATGGCGATTATGCCGCGACGACAACTTGCGTCGTCAGATGCCGTCTCTCTATTACAGGAATGTGGCTTCGAATTCCCTTTATTACTGCGCGCACCCGGATATCACACTGGGCAACATTTTGAGAAAGTCGGTACACCCGAGAGATTATCAAAAGTGCTGGCCGGAATGCCAGGAGACGCTCTTTTCGTAATCCAATATATCGACACCCGTGCGGAGGACGGGCTGTTTCGAAAGTACCGCGTCATGATGATTAATGGGAAATTGTACCCGTTGCACGTTGCTGTATCAAAGGACTGGAAAGTTCATTACTTCACCGCAGACATGGCCAAGAACGCTGACAACCGTTCGGAAGACGCCTTTTTTCTCAAAAACATGCCAGATGTCATGGGTTCTCGAGGCATGGACGCACTAAAGGCGATTCAGAAAACACTAGGGCTAGATTACGCGGGCGTCGATTTCGGCTTAAGCGCAAACGGAGACATCATCCTATTTGAGGCCAACGCGACGATGGTGGTCAATCCCCCTGACCCGGACCCCCTCTGGACATACCGGCGGCAATACGTCGACAACGTCCATACCGCCGTTCAGCAAATGTTGATACACCCAAAAATTTAGCAATGACGGGGCGAATGACAGCCCCGTTTTCACATTCACACAGGCTAGCCTGTGGCCTCCGCGTGCGACCTATACCCATCGTTAACGTGTTTGACGACTCTGTAATACTAGTATACAATTGCACAATCGTGAACTAGACGAGGATGGGAGGGTGGACACACGCATCGTAAGGCACAATAGGAAACCGCCTTCATACGCTTCGATTCAGAAATGGCGGCTGAGTTATCTATTCATTTGAAATTGATTTTAAGTACGGGAGTGTTGAAGTTGCAGAGTTCTGCCAGCACTGTACATGGCATCCCCACCCGCAGACGAATCAGGGTCGTCATTGCCATTTCGTTTGCTTTCTTTGTCGCTTACTTCGATAGAACAAACGTCGCTGTTTTAATTGCCAATCACAACTTTGACCAAACCTTTGGCATCGCCGGCAACAAAGCTGCACAAGGTGTACTCATCACTGCTTTCCTGCTGCCGTATGGATTAGTCAATATTATTACAGGTCCAATTAGCGACAAACTGGGTGGTCGGCGAGGTATTGCACTCGCCATTATCGGTTGGACAATTTGTATGGTTTTAAGCGGAGTCATCACGAATTACAGCGTATTACTGATTCTCCGAGTCCTGTTGGGCATCGGCGAATCCATCATGGGACCTTCTGTGAACATGGTGACCGCACAGTGGTTCCCAGATAAGGAACGGGCCCGGGCCAATTCCATTTGGTTAAGCGGTCTATTTATTGCGCCAGCGTTTTCCTATCCGTTACTCGCGTGGATTGTCGGTTCCTTCGGTTGGCGCCAGAGTTTCTTCGTGCTGGCTGCCATTGGCTTGTTTGTCGCACTCCCGCTCATTTGGTTTTGGACAAAAAACACGCCAGAAGACGATAAGAAGATCTCGCCGGAAGAGATTCAATATATTCGCACCGGACAAAGCGCACCTCAAAAACTTGCACAAAGCCAGTTTTGGGGGGAGGCCAAGAAGGTATTTGGCTATCACAAATACTGGTTTGCCTTGTTCGCCTATTGCGGATATCAAGTCGGCTTTTGGGGAATCGGAACATTTTTACCGTCTTACTTAGAACAACAGCGGCACCAAACATTCGGTTCAGCTAGTATTTTTGCCATCCTGCCTTGGATAGCCGCGACAATCTTCACCTTGGCCGGTGGCTACATTGGAGATCGGAAGCAGCGCGTGCGCTCACGGCTCTGGTCATTCGGATATGTGGTTGCAGCAATCTTCTCGTATATCGGCACTGTCACACATTCTCTTGGCGTATCCATCACGTTTATCTCCCTTGGCGTAGGCATGCTCGCCAGTACCTTAGGACCGATGTGGGCTATTGTCCAAGAGATGAGTCCACAAGGCGTATCTGGATTTGCCTCCGGCGTGTTCAACGGCGTCTCCTATGTGGCGGCGGCATTTGGGCCAACCGTGGTTGGGAATATCGCCGATGCGTCCAATTCATTCAACGTCGGCTTTTATGTACTTGCCGGCTGGATGGTTGTGACAGCAATAGCAGTCATCCCTCTCTGGCGTGGGTATCGGAAAGGCAAGCAATTAAAGTCCTTTTCACTAGATAATGGGCTACACGATTAAATCGTTCCACAGGATGCGCCATACTTTTTCTCGAAAACCTACACCGTAGGCTAGTTGTAATCGGATACATCTGTGTCTTACAATAAAAGCGTAACCTCTTTCCACTTCAGTTCAAGAGGTTGTCTGAGTTCGTCGGTGCGACGGTTCATCGACAACCTCTTGCATTTTCAAGCAATTATCGTTCGCCCGCCAACAAACCCATCTTTCCAAAACGCGTCGCTATCCAAAAAGAGGCCACTCTGTGGTGACCTCATCAGATAACGCCCGCCTATCTTTCAGTGGAAGGACGAAAGAACTATTTTGCTGGGAGTACGTCGTGATCGACATAGCGTTCCCCATTGATTTCACTTATCAGGTTAATCGCAACTCTCGCGCCATCCCCCGCAGTGATAATGGTGTGAACGCTCGTACCCGCAATCGTGCCAGCTGCCCAGATGCCTGGAATGTTCGTACGCCCCTGCGCATCCACCTCGACAATGGTCTTAATCCGCGGCTCGGTGGCCGGCTTTGTCGTGACTCCGATGGACTCCGCCAAATCTGCCCAGAGACCTGTCGCAAGAATCACGTATCGAGCCTCGAACGTACCCATATCCGTCTTCAGTGTAAATGTATCGCCATTTTTCTCGACATCCACCACTTTGCTCCGGACGAGTTCTGCACCCGCCTCCATCGCTTGGCGCTGCCCCACCTCCACTAAATCGGGCCCCCCAATTTCGGCGATGCCATAGTGATTGCGCAGCAGCGCGCGACGTGTCACGCCCTGGTCACTGTCAAAAAATACAGTCTTTTTATTCGCCCGTGCGCTAAACAGTGCTGCACTTCCACCAGCGGGGCCGGCCCCAATAATCGCGATGTCGTACATCGTGCATCCCTCCCGAAAAATTTGCTTGCAAAGATAGATTAACGCAAACATTACCCAAAATCACCAATTTTACGAGAGCCCCATGAAGTCACTTGGCGTACGCCAATTGGAACTCGCGGAGACTGTAGCGTACAATTTGAACAGAGAGAAGAGAGCTAGAGGAGAGAAATAATATGTACAATGTCTGTGTGATTGGAGCTGGTCCCTGTGGTTTGGCCGTATCCGCCGAGCTGCAGAAACATCATATTCATCACATTGTCCTCGATAAATCTTGTATCGCATCCACGATTTATCGCTTCCCGACGCAAATGGTCTTTAACTCCACACCAGAAAAACTAGAAATTGGTGAGGTTCCTTTTTACACGAACGGTGCGAAGCCAACGCGACATGAGGCACTCACCTATTACCGAACAGTCGTGGACCGACTGCAATTGCCTGTGCTCCAGTACGAAACCGTCTACGACGTGCACTACGACGAACCGTCCAAGGCATACCGGATACATACGCGGACACGAACCGGTCTCGACCATGCGTACTTTGCAAAAAACATTGTCATCGCAACCGGCTACTTTGACAATCCAAACTGGTTGGGCGTCGAGGGAGAAGACCTGCCGCACGTCAGTCATTACTATACAGATGCCCATCCCTACTATGGCCAAAGTGTTGTGGTCGTTGGCGGGACCAACTCTGCCGCCGAGGCAGTCATCGACCTGTACCGCATCGGCGCAAAGGTGCGACTGATCCATCGTGGCTCTGAGCTGTCATCCAAAATCAAACCTTGGGTACAGCCGGAAATTCAGAGCCTCATCAGGAACAATCGGATAGAGTACTATTTCAATTCCAAGATCACACGCATCCATCCAGATGCCGTCGATGTCCAGACCCCAAACGGCCAGCTACAATTCCCGGTCAATCACGTCTTAGCGCTGACCGGGTATCACCCGGACATGTCTTTCTTGCAACAATTTGGGATTCACGTCGATGCAAAGACGGGTATTCCAGCGTACAACGAAGAGACCTATGAGACGAATGTCTCAGGCATTTATCTTGCCGGCGTCATTGTTTCCGGGTATGATGCCAATCGCATTTTTATCGAAACCGGTCGCTTTCATGGACAATCGATAGTGAAAGACATCATCAAACGGTCGATGTAACTTGCGAGACAGTAAAGAACGGCCGGTCCAACTAACCGGTCGTTCTGAACAGAAAAAACATAGTCGGTATCCATTACAAAGTAGCGTCCCTGAGATACCCTCTCAGTATTTCAATATGTTGTGGTAGCGCAATGGCCGCAGCAGCAATTTCAGGGTGCCACTTCTTCTCCCATTCAACTGTGACATACCGGTTATAACCTGTCTGTAGCAACTTACGGACGATATCCGCCACTGGGACATCCCCTTCGCCAAATACGACCAGTTGCCAATCGTCGCCATTGCGAGCCGCATCCTTCAAGTGCACATGGCGCAGTCTATCCGCCAAATTCGCGTACGTCTCCTCTACCGTCTCATGCATGCGAACAGGGTGATGGATATCCCAAATCGCCCCGACGTACTCACTCTCGACACACTGTAACACGTCACGAACGAGCGCCGACGAAGAAAACTCGTCGTGCGTTTCAAGCAAGACTTCCACACCCAACTCCTCTGCCCGTGGCGCGACTTGGCAAAGCGACTCAGCTACCCGTTCGACACAGCGCGCAAGATATTCAGGCGCTTGTCGGTTTGGCAAACCTGCCACACCGCCGAACGTTCGCACCATCGGCACTCCCATCTTCGCAGCCAATTCTACATAAGCAATCAACTCCTGCACATTCTGCTGGCGCGCTGCTGTATCCTCCATCGCAAACCGCGTCGATGCCCCAAGACAAACGATATCCAATCCATAATCTTGCGCGAGTCGCGTGATTTTTTGTCTGTCCGACACATCTAAATCACACGGAAACACCTCACCATCGTACAGGCGCAATTCGACCCCGTCGTACCCATAGAGAGCACCGTACCGCATTACTGCCTCCATCGACCACTCTGGGCAAGCGAGATTGGAATATGCTATCCGCATGTATCGAGACCCCTTTTCGCAAGATTTGACTGACCATCGACGCATCAAAACTGCACCACACACCTCAGCCAAGTGGCAAAGTAACCGTTTTCCCGGTCTTCGCGGACTGGTAAATGGCGAGAATAATTTCCAACCCTTTACGTCCCTCTTCTCCATTGACCAGCGGCTCCCGATTCTCACGAATCGCTTCCATCATGTCGCGGAACTGGCGTCGGTGGGCGTCTGAAATCGCTGCGGGATTACTTGCAGCAGCAGCAGCCTCATTCATGTTCGTCTCGGTCGTAGCCAGATTCACGGTTTCCACATGATGTTTCATCCCTTGCACAGGTGCCGCCATGAGGTATAAATGCGTTAATCTATCTGCGTCAATCACGGCACTCCCCGTCGTCCCAAACAGTTCAATGCGTGCAGACAGCCCCGGGTAAGCCGCTGTCGTACCGACAATGGTTCCAAGTGCGCCGTTCTGAAAGCGAACGACTGCCGTTGCTACATCTTCCACCTCAATTCGCTCGTGCGCCATCGTGGCTGTGTAGGCATGAACACTTTCGACGGGCCCCATCAAGTACTGTAGGAGGTCTATCGTGTGTATCGATTGGTTCATCAAAACACCGCCACCGTCCAAAGCCCATGTCCCACGCCAGTCACCACTGTCGTAATAGCCTTGAGACCGATACCAATTGACAGCAGCTTCACCAAGAATGAGTCTGCCGAGGCTACCCGCGGCGATTTCCTGTTTCACCCGCACGGTGGATGGGTCAAACCGATGTTGCGAAATGACACACAGCTTCACCCCTGCATCACGGCAAGCTTGAATCATCGCATCTGCCTTGGCGAGTGTAATATCAATTGGCTTTTCCACAATCACGTGCTTGCCGGACTTGGCGACTTCTATTGCGATATCAGCGTGCATACCGCTCGGCGTGCAAACATTGACAATGTCGATATCGGGGCGAGTAAGCAGCAAATGGAAATCCGTATACCAATCCACCCCGTGCCCCCCGCCAAGTTCCTCCGCGCGCGACGGAATGGCGTCGGCAACCGCCACGAGTCGAGCGTCCTCCAACTGTTCAATTTCCTGTGCGTGCTTACGCCCAATGACCCCACACCCGATGACACCAAATCCTAACGTCTCTGCCATATCCGCTTCGCCTCCTGATAATATTTAACAATCTACCGCCAAATCTGATGCAGCTCGGCAAGCATATCCTTCAACGCATCCGCCGCGACCCGAAACATCTCCGGGCCACTAAATCCAGAAAAGGTTTTCGCTTGCGCCAAATGTGGTTCAATCGACAAAAAACCATCGTAGCCCTTCGCGAACAAAGCGGACAACACATCGCGCAATTCGCCATTCCCCTCACCAGGAGGGACGACGCGCTTATTCTCCAGCAACGCGTCCTTAATATGGACGTATTCAATCTGCGCCTCAAGCGCAGCAAATGCCTCTGTGTAAGGACGAACCCCACATTGCACAAAATTGGCTGGGTCAAATGCCGCTCTGAGGTGAGGCGATGGACACGAAGAAAAAATATCGACGCAGCGCTCTGGGATATCACCGTAAATCCCTTTCTCATTTTCATGGAGCAACACGACACCAGCCGTCTGTGCGCGATGAACGAATTCCTGAAGGCGCCTCAATACCTCGTTACGATAATCTTTTGCCGCGTGCCCTCGCGGGATAAAAAACGAAAAAATCCGAATATACTTCGTGCCGAAGTACTGGGCCACATCCATTGCCCGATTCAGTTGATTTAAGTGATGACCAAAATCGTCAGTCATCCGTATTTTCCCGATTGGCGAACCAATCGCTGAAACGTTAAACCCACGTGCGCAAAGCACAGAACGCACTCGTGCTAATTCTTCATCTGTTAAATCCATCACGTTCTTATGCCATACACCGCGAAATTCAAGGTGTCGAACGCCTGTCGATTCTAGAACATCCAGTTGCTCATGCAAATCAGATGAGATTTCATCGGCAAACGCACTTAAAGTGACCAATCCCTCACACCCCTTCGCGTATCAACTTGTCGCTGCAACACAATCACCAGTCACATCGACGGTTCGCGTGTCGTAGAAATCCATCACCCTTTCACTGCGCCGTTTGCCAAGCCACCGATAATATACTTTTGCAAAAATAGGAATATGATCACAATGGGAATACCACTGGTCAAACTAGCCGCCATCAACTGTCCCCAGAGGACATCCCCACCGGCATCACCACTCGCAATGTAAGCCTGTAGTCCAACCGCCACAGTCTGCGTTGCCGGTCCCGTCAAAACACTCGCAAACAACACATCACTCCAAGCAAGTAAAAAGGAGAAAACAAAAGTGACCACCATTCCTGGAAGGACCAGTGGCAAGACGACGTAACGGAGTACCTGTAACCGCGTGCATCCGTCCATCAGACCAGCTTCCTCCAAATCGACTGGAATGTTCGCCATGTAAGATAACAAGAGCCAACATGCGAAAGGGAGCGCGAATGTCATGTAGGTGATGATAACCGTGTAATACTGCCCCACTAGATGCACCGAAATCGCATTTTGAATGATGACGAAAATAACGAACAACGGTAATAGCATCATGACCTGTGGAATGGTCTGCATCGTCACCAACGCGTACAAAAACGTCTTTCTCCCCCTGAATTGAAAGCGCGCAATCACATAAGCAGCCCCGAGCGCAATCACCGTCGCACAAATGCCCGTGACCCCCGCGATGAGAATGCTATTTTTAATATCACTCGCCAAATGCACTGTCTGCCACATCATAGCGTAATTATTCCAGGCGATGTGCGTTGGGAAAATTGCGCCGCCGCCGACTTCCGTGTCCGGTGTTAGAGAAATCAAGATGACATAGGCCATGGGCAACAAAATAGCCAATCCAAAGATGACAATGCCAAGCATACGAAGTCGATTCCAATGCGCACGTTGTGCGATGAGACTGGTCATGATGTCGCCTCCCCCAGCCGCAACATACGAATGTAGAAAAATGCAGGTATCATCATCAAAATTAAGGTAAGCATGGACATCGCCGCGCCGAGCCCGAAATTAAACGTTTGGAACGATGTGACGTAGACGTTTAGCGGTAATACGTCGGCCTGTGGTGAAGGTGGTGTACCGAACATCATAAATGGCAACGTAAAGTTGTTGAAATGGTTCAGCGTCGACAAGAGCAGCGCCAATGCCAGAATAGGACGCAGCATAGGCAATGTGATAGAGAAAAAACTGCGGACGCGCGACGCGCCGTCAATTGTTGCAGATTCATAGAGATCGCCTGGAATATTTTGAAGTCCAGCGAGCACCATCAGATAAATGAACGGCCAGGACGACCAGACATCCGCAATGGTCATGGCCCAGAAACTATTCGGGCCAATCAGCCAAAAGGTATTCTTGCTCGCGATATGAAGAAATGCGAGCACCCTGTCAATCACCCCCCAACCGTTCATAAATAAGAGCCGCCACGTAATCGCATTGACGAACACAGGCATGACATAGGGGAGCAAAAACAGCGCGCGAACCCATCTTCGTCCACGAAATGGATGGTGGACGAGTAGTGCTGCGATGATACCAATGGGTGTAATGATGAGCGTTGTCAGGACGGAGAACGCGACGCTCACCCATACGCTTTGGAGGGCAGAAGCTCCTAGTGCATTTCCTTGGTGCAATGCACTGAGATAATTCTTCAAGCCGACAAACGGCGCTGCCGTCCAGTTGGCAATGGTATATTGGTCTAGCTTTGTAAAGCTCGTATAGATACTGACCAAAAACGGCGCTACCACCACAATCACCAGCAACACCACAGCCGGAATGAGCATCCAAAGCGGGACTCGATTGCGCTTGTGTGCCATGCGCCGCCGCCGATGGACGGACTGTATGACTTGCAAATCGATTGTTTCATCTGGAACGGCTTCGGAATGATTCACGATTCTCCCTCCTCACTGAGCAGGAAACCAGTCGGTAAACAAGCATCCGTGATGCGCAGTTGTCATATGCCACTCAGTTCTGCAGTGAAGCCTGAACCTGTGTGTTGGCGACCTTTAACAGTTGTGCGATATCGCCTTCTTGAAAACTATTGGTGGCAATTTCATCCGCAATTTTATTCGTAACCCCTGCGTAGACCACCTCGAGATTGCCCCACGCACCTGTGAACGGCGTTGGCGAGGCGTTTTTCTCAGCGTCGACAAATGACTGAATCAGTGGTGTCTGTAACTCTTTGTATTGTCCGTATACACTTTGATTGACCGGCAAATAGCCGTAGACATCATAGAATTCCTTCTGCTGGGTCGGATCCGTCACGAATTGAATCCATTTCAGCGCCGCGGCGTATTTGGCGCCCGTCACATAATTCGGAATGGCTAAATCTTGGCCGGAGACGATGGTCTGCGCTGGAACGCCGCCAGTTGGTCGGGCGGACATGCCGTACGGGACGGTCGGCAGTGGTGCAAACGCGTAATCCGATTTGACGGCAGATTGGTTCAACGACGGAATCAAAGTAGGCCCCTGCATCACGAGCATCGCGACGTGACCATTCTCAAAAGCCTTGATAGCGTCCGTGGATTTGTATGTGACGTCATTGGGTGACGCGATATGGTATTTCGTCATCCAATCAAACCAAAATGTGAGCGCATTGACGGACGGTTGCGAGTCAAGCGTCGCCGTCTTCAAGTCATGGCTGAGGAAATCGCCACCGTCCTGCCGAGTGTACCCCCAATTAATTTTCCATGGATCATATGAGTCAGCGGGATCGATCTCTGTTCCCCACTGATCTTTGCCTGCATCCGTCAGTTTCTTCGCATCGTTGACAAATTCAGTCCAGGTGGTCGGCGGCGATGCAATTCCCGCCTCCTTGAACAATTTTTTGTTGTAGACAAGTGCAAATGGCAACATATACTCAGGGATGGCTACGTCCTTATTGGCACTGGGACCGGACATGGTCAACTGCGGGGCAAAAAACTTGCTTTTCCCACCCACCGCATTCCAATCTGCATTGGTTAGAACGTGGAACGCATGGGTCGAAAACACCGTTGGAACGAGCGTGGTTCCGACTTCAAACACATCCGGCCCCTGGTGCGTCGTCACTGCAGTCTGTAAAGACGTATTTTCTTCGGAGGAAGAGGCATATGTCGACCACTTCACCTTAATACCCGGATTCTGTTTCTCAAACGCTGGAATCAACGTTTTGTCAAACAAATCTTTTTGCGCCTGTGCATCCAGCGTATCCGCTCCAACATAAACGCTGATAGTGACATCCCCACTTGTGCCTCCTGCGGAATTCCCCGCCGCGGATGTCCCATCCCCACAAGCGGTAATACCAGCCACTGTCAGAATGGCCAAACCTGCCATCCCAGTGACAGATGCACGTTTCCCGAACGCTCGACTCATACGCATCGTCCTGCCTCCTATACTCGATTCTCCTCAGTCAACATGAAAGCCTCTACGGTAAGCATTTGGCGACACCCCAACCTGTTGGCGAAACATTCGACTAAACTGTGCTGCAGTACCTGCGCCTACCTCCTCCGCGATAACAACCACCGGTTTGTTCGTGTGCAACAAGAGACGTTTTCCTTCATCGACACGTAATTTCGTGACATATTGGTTTATCGTCAATCCGGTCACTTGCTTAAAACAGTGGCACAAATAGTGCTTATTTAAATGCACTTGCTCCGCCACACCCTCCAAAGAAACGCGATTCCGAAATTTCTGATTTAAAATGTGAAGCGTGCGCTCGATATTGGCCTCGCGTTGCCCGTTACCATATAGAATCCGATTCCTCACTACATCCGCTTCATACTTGCGCATAATTCGCAATACAAGGACCGCCCACAACGCATGCATCATATCCTGATAGCCAACTTCGCGACGACGGGCCTCCTGGGCAATACTGAAAAACAGGTGTTCGATTTGCCCACGTTCTTCCTCTGTCCAATGGATTATTTGTCCCCCAGACGCCCCAAATAACTTTGCGAGTTTCTCCTGGAGCAATGTATCAAGTGAATCGCTAACATCCTCCCGAAAATTGAGGATACTGCGCAAGTACGGAACGCGTTCCGACGGTTTTACGAGATGTACAATCTCTCCCCGAAACAACAACATGTCTCCCGGTTTCAGCGCGTATACTTTGTCGCCGATAATATAAGTCGCCTCACCGTGTTGAAAATAATAAATCTCATATCCACCATGCGTGTGCGGCTGCGCGATGTTCGGTGCCTTCGCTGTTTTTCGGTACTGCACGTATACAGTGTCCTCAGTCAGGATGCGATTCGTCAGGTAGTCTGTTTGGGACATCTTCCTACCTCCAAGTCGGAATCCCCGCGCTCAAAAAGTCTCTCACACACCAATGGACGGAAAACGCAATGAAACGAATCCGTAGACATTCACCCCCAGTTTTCAAACATCTGATTAAGCGACGAAGCACTATGATGAAGCAAAACAATGTAAGCGTTATCATTTGCTGTTTATGTTATTCGCCGTCCTGGCGATTGTGTTGATAAATATTGCGCTATTTTGCCAACGTATTGATAAAAATTGCTTGGAAAGAAAAGGGAATATAGAAAACACAATTCCTGAGTGGCAAATCTAAATACAACGTGATTGATTAAATAACATTAAAAATGCCCCCGCCTGACATGTAAGCACATGTCAAACGTGGGGCATACAATCAGCTAGGATGTATCAGGAAACAACTAGGATTAGCTGTTTAACCAACTATCCACTAAGGATTGATTTGCGCTGACCCACTCTTGAACACCTTGGGTATCCCCATCGTTGTTAATGTCGGTCTCAAGTTGACCTAATTGACTTTGGGTGAGTTTGAAATTTTTCAGCCACTTTACCACTGTTGGGTTACTACTTGCCCAATTCTTATTGGCTTCGGTTTGAATCCACCCACCCGCGCCAAAAGATTTCTTAGGATCAGACAAATATTTCAACTTATATTGCGAAAATGCCCAGTGTGGACTCCATAGTGTCACCACAATCGGCTGTTTGGCGTCATATGCCTTTTTCAAAGCAGCCAACATTGCTGGCGTAGAACTGGTTTGCAACGTTTCTGGCAGACCATAGTCCTTAATCGCTTGTTGCGCTAATCCCGTTTCGCCGGCGCCTGCTTCAATCCCAACAATTTTACCTTGAATTTGATTTGAAATATTTTTCAAATCAAGAATGCTATTCACGTTTTTCATATACGTGGGAACTACAAAACCCTCTGTCGTGGAACCCTGATACCACTTTCCCAAGCTTGTCAATTGTGACCCATATTGTGCAATATACTGTTTGTGTGTATCTGGCAACCACGTATCAAAAAACACATTTAGATTATCTTTTGATAAACCAGCAAACAACGGCCCCGGATCAAGCTGTTGCAGTTGAACGGTGTACCCTTTACTTTCAAGTAAGTTTTTCCATAAATACGTAGCTGCGACGTCCTCATCCCACGTGATGTAACCGATTGTGATGGTTTTGCTTGCTCCAGAACCACTTCCCGAACTAGAATTGTTGGAAGCGGACGTCCCATTTGTCGTACCGCATCCAGCAACTAGGGTTATCACCGTTCCGAGTGTGCCAATCCCCATTCCAAGTTTTTTCGCATTCACGACACATACCCCCTATATCTCCAAAACATTTACCGACGAATTCAGTTCACTTTGTAACGTTCGCATTGCGCCCACCTAATTTTTGTGAAACCCGATCCATAATGACTGCAAGAATCACAATAGAGATTCCCGCTTCAAAACCTTGTCCAACATTCAACGTTTGTAGAGCACTCATCACGTCAGCACCTAGTCCACCCGCACCAATCATGGAAGCAATGACCACCATAGAAAGCGAAAGCATAATGGTCTGATTGATTCCCGCTTTGATATTCGGCATCGCAATCGGAATCTGCACTTTCCATAGAAGTTGCGAGTCATTCGTTCCGAATGCACGGGCGGCTTCCACCAAATCAACTGGAACATGAAGAATCCCAAGTCGCGTCAAACGGATAGTCGGCGGCATGGCAAAGACTACTGTCGCAAAAATAGCAGGCACCAATCCAATGTTAAAGAAAATCAAAACCGGGACTAAATATACGAAGGACGGCATTGTCTGCATAAGGTCTAAAATAGGAGACACAACGCGGTAAACACCCCGACTTCGGGCGCTCCAAATGCCAATTGGCAGACCAATTACCACAGACACTAGCGCTGACAGAATCACCAACACAAATGTGGTGATTAAATCTCGCCACAACTGCAAGTCCCAAATTAATAGAAGTCCAATAACCGTACCCAGCGCCAGCTTCCACTTACCAGCACGGTACGCGATAATCGCGAATACGATAATTAGCAACCAAGGCGGTACCCAGTTTAAAAACTGGATTATGGCGTTCACCACAGCCTGTACGACGTTAGAAACGTCTGTTAAGAACGGCCCGATGGTCGCTTCCAGCCAATTGACAATCGCATCAATCCACTGGGATAACGGGAGCTTCGGAAGCGGAAACGCCATTTCTTTCACCCCCTTGCGAAGCTAATGCCTCCAAAATCGAACTTTTTAACACAAGGCCCTGTAGTTTTCCGTCCTCCGCGACAACTGGCATCGGATAATTTGTCTCAACAACCAATTGAAACAGATCTTCGAGGCTGGTCTCAGGTTTTATCGTAGTGACAGGCCGCAATTCACACTCTCCGACCATCTGCATCGGGCCCTTTGCAGATTTAGCTAAGACCTCTGCACTGACGAGCCCCATGAGTCTCTGCTCATCATCCACAACAAACCCTGAAGACAGACCAGCCTCATTAAGTTTTCGCAACCCTACACGCACACCATCGCGAACGCGCAACAATGGGGAAGGACGCTTCATGACATCTGCTGCTGTTAAGACTTTCGACAAATTGACGCCGCGAATAAACCGTTCCACATACTCATTAGCCGGATTGCTAATGATGTCATCAGGGCGCCCAGTTTGAACGACTACTCCATCCTTCATCAAAGCAATGTGATCCCCAAGCTTTAATGCCTCGTTCAGATCATGCGTGATAAACACAATGGTCTTTTGCAGTTTATGCTGCAAGTTAATTAACTCGTTTTGCATGTCATCGCGAATGAGTGGATCAAGTGCACTAAACGCTTCATCCATAAGCAGGATTTCCGGGTCATTCGCCAGGGCACGCGCCAGTCCGACACGTTGCTGCATTCCGCCACTCAAGTTGTGTGGATACTGATTTTCATACCCTTCCAAACCGACAATTTTCAACTGTTCCTTGGCTCGCTCCAACCTCTCCGACTTGCTGATTCCCTGTATTTCTAAACCGTATGCCACGTTATCGATTACGGTTCGATGAGGCAGTAAGGCGAAATTCTGAAAGACCATCGCCATTGTTCTCTGCCGAAATTTCAGAAGTTCAGCCTTCCGTAACGTAGTAATATCCGTACCGTCGATCACGATGGAACCAGCAGTCGGTTCAATCAGTCGATTCAAGCATCGCAAAAGTGTTGATTTTCCGCTGCCAGAAAGACCCATAATCACAAATAACTCTCCGCGTTCAATGGTGAACGTCGCTCGATCAACGCCAACATTCACGCCTATCGCTTGTCTAATTTCTTCCTTGCTCTTGCCATTTTCAAGCATTTGAATGGCCTGCTCCGAGCGCCCTCCAAATACTTTTGTCACCTTGTGCACTTCAATATAAGGTTCCCCCATGCTATGCCTCCCGTAAAGTGGGCTTAAATCATCTCCCGCGATCCATTTCACGAAATTTTCCAAGCGAAATACGCATACTTACATAGCGGTGAAAGCCCAAAGTAGCAAGCCTTTACCGCAGCCCAGTGTCACTCTTTGACGTAAATGTCTATTGAGCCCTGTGTACATGACTTCATCGCAACAAAGCATCGTCCATCACGCATTAGACTAATTCCAATTGGACTGAAACGGATTGGCGATAACCTGTGGAAGTTTTCGCAGTGTGAAATCGCAGAAAAAATACTGGGGGATTAGCATGGTGGTCTAAAGGGATCTAACAAGTTCAGCGACTCCTTTCAAAACGCTTGCGAGGTTAGCTGTCGGGTTCGGGTTGAAAGCACCCTACGTAAAACGATTCACCCCAAAAATGGTTCCCCCGCTTCCATCAGGAACTCAGCGAATGTTTATGAACTTCTTTTTCATCATACATCAAATCACAGTGATCCCGCAAACTAATCAGTAAATCTACAGGAACACAGTAAATGTACCTGGTAGCTTGCCATGACCTATATACGGGAGATAGGAGAGAACGACAGCAATTTCGGCCATTGGTTGGATTGGTTAGATTATTGGAGAATTTGGCAGTTCAAATCTAACCAATGGCCGAAATTGGAACAACCGTTACACGTGTGCGGACAGCGTGACCTGCTCAAAGCGCACAGATAACCCGGCCAGTACGACCTGGGTGAGCCAACGATAACCGTCCGCGGTGAGATGAATACCATCCAAACTAATGAAATCATCGCCTGATGCGAGTTGTTCGAATGGTTTGCGGACGTCAATCGGATTTACCCCTAACTGAAAAAGTCGCTTGCGCAGTGCGTCATCGTAGCTGCGGTGCCAGTACTCAATACCGCCACACAGCGCAATCCAATGTGCGATTTCTGTACCAAACGTCGCCGCAAGATGCTTGTAATAACGTACAGGCTGCAGGGGAACCAGTGTCATCACCACGGGAGTGGCACCAGCGGATCGAATGTTCTCTACGAGTGTCGTGATATTGTCGATGTATCGCGGCAACGGGACATACGGTTCATGGTCTGCGTCCGGCCGCTTTGCAACCTCATCCCAGCGAAAGTTGCAGTCGTTGCCGCCGATTTCAATCAGAACGACATCTGGATGAAGAGACAACACATCCTTGTCCAATCGCTCGAGTAGCAAATCAGAGTTGTCGTTAAACACACCGCGATTCATCACTTCGACAGAATCGCTTCTTTGATCCAACGCCTCTTGTAATAATCTTGGATAATTGTCTCGCAGAATTCTCAGGCGCCCTCTTTCAAATGAGACGCCTCGGGTTAAACTATCTCCGGCACACACGATTCGCATATGCATCTCTCCTTTACTAGACCGCCCTAGCAAATACTATTTTACTGCAATTTCATAAGTGAGATGGCATGCCTCTTGGCACACTGCACAGCAGGACTCCCACTGGGTAGCTGTTTCGACATTTCCCGCGCAATTTTACATTTTTCAGCCAACAACGATGTCGCCTTTTCGGACATGATCTGATCTATTTCAGCGCACAATACGACACCTTTTCACCACCGCGAATAAAATCCAAACCCGCCATGCTATGAGCCAACAAAAGTACTTTTGCAAATGACAAACCCTGCATAAGATGATTATGTAACCGTTTCCAAAACCGGATAATCTAACGCATTGGAGTGTGAAGAACATGTCCACAACACCGGAGGTACCTGTGAGATCTTCGCAAAAATCACACCAAACCCGCGCGCTCATCTCGATTGCACTGGCATGGGCGTTCGACGCGATGGATTTTTCTATCCTCACGTTCGTCCTCACAGACATTATGAAAGATTATGGCGTGCCGCTCACACTTGCTGCAGGTCTTTCGTCAGCAACGACATTTGCACGCCTCGGCGGTGGATTTTTAGGCGGCCTGCTCGGTGACTACTGGGGCCGCAAAGCGAGTCTTGTAGCATCCATCCTATGGTTCACCGTGTTTGAATGCCTCACCGGCTTTTCAATTGGCTTTACGCTCTTATTCCTCGTACGGATTTTGTACGGCATTGGGATGGGCGCGATGTATGCAAGTGGCACGCCGATGTTGATGGAAATGATGCCAGCAAAATGGCGGGGACTCGCATCAGGCCTCATGCAGTCAGGATTTTCGTTCGGTTATATTTTTGCCGCGCTCATTTACAGGGCTTGGTATGGAAACCTGGGCTGGCACGCCATGTTTTATATCGCCTGCATACCGGCACTCATCGTCGCGTTGTATATCTGGGCACGAGTCCCTGAGTCAGTTCGCTGGAAACAGGAACGGGCGGCAGCCCCGCGCAAATCGGTTCCCATCCGCGATTTATTTAAAGATGGAAACACGTGGAATACCATTCATGCTGCACTAATCTCCCTCATTGCATTCGGTGTGACCTACCCTATCAACACGTTCTACGCGACTTTGCTCAAGACAAATGGGCACTTCAGTGTAGCAGTCGTAGCAGATACAATCATTATTTTGAACATTGCTGGGATTGTCGGCAATATTCTCGGTGGCTACTTGTCCGATTTCATTGGTCGAAAACTGATGTTGGTTCTTTCTGCTATCGGCACACTCGCCTGCTCATTTGTCTTCCAGTCCATCTCCACCAATTGGGAGCGAGACGTATTTACATTTCTCATTGGCCTGTTTTCCATTGGCGGTGTGTGGGCAGCGATTCCAACCTATATCGCCGAACACTTCAAAACCGGTGTGCGCTCCACCGGTCAAGGCACCACTTACCATTTTGGCGCTGCGGTCGGCGGCGCAATTGTGCCTCTCATCGTCTCCAGCATCGCACCTTCTGTAGGCGGTTTGGCACACGCAATGACGTATTCGGTCGCCATTACATCCGTGCTCGTCATCGTCCTCGCCCTACTCTGGCGTGAATCAAAAGGTGCGCCACTGGCCTAGCACGAATCTATTCGCGACAAAGGCAAGCGTATCAGCATCGCCCTACTGGTGTAACAAACATAGAAAAAGAGGGGCTGTGCACATGTGCCAGCCCCTCTCATCATCAAAGAAAGATACGACTGAGTTTCACAAGAACGTCATGGTGAAAATGTATTCCAGAAAACATGACAACAGTAACCTTGTCAGGAATGCACTTTAACCTTTCCAGACGCTCTGTCCTGACCGCTATGGCCAGATACTTCTGCATTGCTCGCCGCATTTAACGTCTTGTTCGTCGTCTCCGGCGCAAGCGCAATGCAGACAATCAACCCACCAAAGGTGACTGCCGCGCCGACAAGCATCGTCGGTCCGATACCAAAGTTCTGCAATCCCCACGGGAACAAGTACGTGCCAAAAACCGCACCAAAGCGACTGATACACGTTGTAATCCCAACCGCCGTTCCGCGCACTTCTGTCGGGAACAACTCATTTGGGGCCAACCACTCCATCACGTTTGGGCCACCGGAAAACAGTGCATAGACGATAAACCCAAGCAAGATGATACCGATTGGGCCATTCGGAAATATCCCTAGCAGGAGAATACCTACCGTCATCCCCGCGAACGACAAAATAATCATCGGTCGACGGCCGAGTTTGTTAACCAAGAACAGCGCAGGAATGCAGCCAACAAGGAACAGCGCACTAATAATGGCTGAACCATAACCAGCAGATCCCTGGAACAAGTGATACGACGTCAACATCTCTGGACCAAAGGTCAGCATCGCAAACAACGGTGCTACTGCTGCCATATAAAACAAGCCGACATAAAGCGTTCGTTTTAAGTATCCGCGAGAAAATAACTTGAGATAGCTGGTTTTAGTTTCCACCGCATCTGGCACAACAATATCATCGAGGGATGCACTCGGTCCGTACACCTGTTTGAGCACTTTTTCTGCCTCTGCGACCCTACCCTTTTGCAGCAACCAACGTGGCGACTCTGGCGTCCCCATGCGCAAGAGTACCAAAATAATTGCTGGAATCGCACTGCTGGCCAGCATCCATCGCCAGGCTTCAGGCCCAATGTGCAACATGAGCTGACCGACAACATAGGCGACCGTTGAACCCACGTAGTACGCAATCAGCGTCACACCCAACATCGCACCACGGTGTTTTCTAGGGGAAAACTCTGCCAACAATGATGTGGCAATCGGGTAGTCAGCGCCGATGGAAATCCCCAAGATCAACCGAATGACAAATAACTCCCAACCAGTCTGAATAAAAAACTGGAGAAGGGAAGCAACAATCAAAAGAATAAAATCGATGGTGTACATCAATTGTCGACCGACGCGGTCTGTCACGTAACCTAAAAAACCACCGATAAAAATACCAATCAGCGCAGATGCGCCCACTAAGCCACTCCACGTGGCATCCAAGTGCAGTTGCGGCGTAATTTGCGTTAATGCGATGGCGATAATGCTAAGAATATAGCCGTCGAGAAAAGGACCACCGGACGAATACACAGTAAGCTTCATGTGAAAGGCGCTAAACGCTGCGTCTTCCACCACATTTTTCTTTTTCCTCTGCATTTTGGCTCCTTTCATGGGTGAATACGCAACACGGACGGGTGACCATGATTTGGTGTTAACATCCACCAATACACAGCCCTTATTCAGTTGTGTTTTGCCAGGAAAACCGCAGGTCGCTTAAAATTCCAGGCTTTGGAGAAACGTGGTGAATGGAAGAACGCATTGAAGGGTTAAGCAAGAGGGTTTACACATTTGAAGCATCTCCTTTCAAAACGCTTGCGAGGTTAGCTGTCGGGTTAGGGCTGAAAGGCACCCCACGAAAAAATCGTTTCACCCCAGAAATGGTTCCCCCGCTTCCAGAAGGAATTCAGCGTATTGGGTTCCTCGTTATGTTACCTCAATCTCAAGGAGAGTACAAATCTTGGACGAGCAAAAAGATTCCCGACAGCGAGGTCACTCCCGCCAGCGACCGCATACGGGCGGGAGTGAAACGGCTGTCCTCGAACCTCATGAAATCCGCGTATTTTCCCGCTTCGTCATGAACTGCTCGCCATGAATAATTCGATGCTGTGGATAGACTCGACGCACAATCACCACAATCGCACTGGCGATAAGCGCCTTAATCAAATCGCCTGGCAAAAATGGAATGACGCCAGCCATCAACGCCTTGCCCCAAGGGCGAATCGCCGGTGCTACATGGCGCAGCCAGAACACACCAGGAATGTAGCTAAGCGCATCGCCGAAAATAAATAGCACGATGAAAATCAACCAGAATTCTCTGCGCGTGCGCATCTTGATTTTGCCCACAAAAAATCCAGTGAGCCATGCCAGGATTGGCCACGACCAGATGTATCCCGCTGTAGCACCAAGCAAGGTCCCAATGCCAGCGTGCCCGCCGATGAGTGGGAGCCCCAATACATCCAATCCAATGACGATTAGGTATGTAAGGCCACCGTACCAAGGCCCTAAAAGCGCCCCGGTGAGCATAATGACCAAATTCTCAATGGTCACGGGAACTGGGCCAATGGGAATCGATACCAGGCTGAGTACAGCAAACATAGCCGCAAACAAAGCAGAAAAAACGAGTCCGCGATACCGCACACAATCTCTCCTTTACGATCTTCATTCGTTAACTTACAATAAACATAAAGTTAACAATACGTAATGTAGCACATATGTCGAGAGAGGGGGAATGTTTTTTGGCACAGCCGAGGATAATTTTAGACAACGTCTGCGTGGCTCGAGTAGGACGTGCTGACCGCCCGTTGCCTGTCCTCAATCACGTCTCCCTCGCTTTTGGCAAGCGAGAAATTGTAGCGCTCGTGGGCCACAATGGTGCCGGCAAGACGACGCTCGCCCGCACAATACTGGGTCTTTATCCACTGACAGAAGGATGTATTACATATGAAGGCACGCCCATCCGCGAATTGTCGCCAGGGAAGATTCAGATGGTCTTTCAACCACCGAGTGCCCAGTTAATTGGGCAGACCATTTTCGAGGAGCTGGCGCTCACTGCGCTACAGCGGAATTCCGCGATTACGCGCGCCCAACTCGATGTGTTTGTGCAGCACTACGCAGACATGGTGCAGCTTACAGTGCCCATCGAAACAAGTGTCTACGAACTCTCTGGTGGACAACTACAGCGCCTATGTATCGCCCAAGCGCTCGCCTCAGGTGCAAAAGTACTGCTGTTCGACGAATCATTTGCACCACTGGACGACGAGGCGCGCACCGCGTTGCGCAAGCAACTGCGCACACTCGCCGAGCGGCACGCGTTGACCATTGTCCTCATCACGCACGACATGGAGGACGTCCTCATCGCCGATAGAGTCGTCATCTTGGATGCCGGAGAAGTCCGGCTAGCCACCGACCCACAGACTTTCTTCTACGGCGAACACGGACAAACTCCGCGCTGCGCAACATGGGGATTCCGGCCACCCTATATCGTCGATGCCGCGTTAGCCGCCAACCATCGCTTCGGCCTGTCGATGAGGCCATTATCAGAAGAAGAACTTGTGGAGGAACTGCTTCATGTCTATGCTCTTAGCCATTGACAACCTAACAGTCGGCACAGCGCCACAGCGGCGGCTTCACGGACTGACCGCCTGTGTCGACAAGGGTGAGTTTATCGTCGTTCTCGGCCACAATGGCGCGGGAAAGTCGACTTTGCTCGACGTCTTGGCAGGCGTAACGGTGCCCACGGAGGGCACCCTCACGTGGCAACGCGATGACAGCAAAACGGCCCAAGCCAACAATGCACTCATAAATCGTGTCGGCTATCTCTTTCAATCTCCGGAAACCGGCCTTTTTGCTGGGACAGTCGCCGAAGAATTTGCCCTCACTTGGAGCATAACCCCTCGGCAAGTACACGCGCGCGCCGCAGAAGTACAATCACTCCTGCGCCGCGTCGGCTTGGACGCAATCGAACTGGACGACATCCCTGCCACTTGGAGTACGGGCATGCAACGGCGCATGGCCATCGCTTTAGTGCTTGCAGAGGATCCCCAAATCGTCCTCCTCGACGAGCCGTCTGCCGGACTCGACGGATGGAGCCAACAACAGCTCCTACAGACGCTTCAACACATGCGTGACGAAGGTCGCACCGTCATTGTTGCGACACACGACACAGATGCATTCATATCGCTTGCCACCCGCGCGTGGATTCTCGCAGATGGAGCGCTCGTCTACGACGGAGCGCTCTCTGACCTTTACGCTCAACCTGAGCGCTTGGTCACACACCGACTCGGTCTCCCCCCGTCACTGCGCTTGCAGGTTCGCCTTGTGCGAGTGGGCCTCCTCGATGCTCCCGCCGTGCGCGATGCGAACACATTGGTTGAATCTCTGGGACCACATCACAAGCCAATCGACGAAGCGACAGGCGCGACAAATCCAACAACTGAGATACCAGATAACTCAATTACAAAGACAAATGAACATGCGGGCACAGTACTATCCAGTCACGCCTCAGTCTCTCTGGGGTACAGCCAGAAGCCTCACGGACGTTTAAAGATCGATAGCCGCTCCCGCTGGATCACGGTTTCACTGGTCACCGTTGCAATCGCGCTGGTCCACACCCCCCTAGGCATCGTACTAGGGCTTTGTGGCACCGTTGCACTGCTCATCGCCTTTGGCGCGAGTTGGCGTCGCGTTGCAAAGTGGAGTATCGTGTGGGGCCTGTTTGCGCTGTTCACAACAGCGATTGGGGCAACCCGTGTTGGCCCGCCGTTTCACCCCACCGCCCATGATGCATTTTCCTTTGTTACCGCTGGTCACGCCCTAGTCTCCATCCTGCCATACTGGTGTTTCCTGCAGTCAAGCCAACTGCTCGTAACGGGTACAACGGCTCTCGAAGTCCAAGCGATGCTTGAGTGGATATTGCGCTTCCTGCACCTCCCTGCCCAATTCCGCCACCTCGCCAGCCTGACAGGTGGCATAGTGTACCGTTTCCTACCAGCGGTGTCACAACTCTATCAGGTGCAACTTCGCGCCTATCGCGTGCGCACACTCGCCACCCGCAAACGGCGTTTTGCGTCGTTGCGCCTGACACACGTCCTCGCACCACTGGTCATCCGCTTGATTCGCTATGGCGAAACGACGCACGATGCGCTAATGGCGCGCAATCTATTCACCCATCCCATTCCATCCGCGCAGCTCTTACCTGAGAAATTGCGGCTGCGGGACTGGATGGTTGCACTGATTGGATTCGCGTTTGCGACGGCCGTTGTAGGAATACAATGGTTCGTTTAGGATTTGATTCTTGAGGAAACGCAGTGATGTGGTAATATTAAGTAAGAGTGGTGAATCATGTTGTGCAAGGAGGAAAGCAAAGCAACCTTTTGTAGACATGCGATGGGTATAAATAATGGGCAATGGCGCAGCATTAGTCAACATCAGCTTGGGCGAGTGCGACCACGGGGACGTTCGCACTAAGGTCCAGAGGTGTCCATTTCCTTCTCATTCAATCTTACAACATCGCAAATCACTCACGCACGTGACTATTTGCATAAGGAGATTGAAGATGATAGGCAGCAAAATTAAACGTCTCCGCATTGCAAAGGGATTGACACAGCAACAATTGATTGATGGTCTGTTTGACCGGTCGTATTTGAGCAATATCGAGCGCGGTAAAATCATACCACCTGTCGAGACACTCGCGCTTCTCGCAACGCGTTTGGAAGTTCCACTCAGCCAACTCACAGATTATATGGAAGTGATTTCAAAAGTCAGTGAGATGCTCGATAACGTGCGCAAGACAAAAGACATTCAACTGGTTCGTAAAGCATTTACGCTGTGCGTGCGTGTCGAAGCAATTGAATCCATGATAGAATGCGTGCTGGAATGGTCCAGGATTCAATTGCCGAATTTGAATCAACACGTTGAACTCTTAGAAGCAATCAATCACACCATCTTTTTAATGGGGACGCTGGACGAAGAGTTTCCCCAAAATGTCGATCTGCTGCTCTGCAGAGCCAATACGTATTTTTACCTAGGAATGTTAGATCAGGCTATTTTAGCATACAAAGGCCTGGAACAACGCGACTTGCCCAACGAATTGCTGGGACGAATTAAAATCAGCCTGGGCAGTACCTTAATTCGGACGCTCAATTACAAGGCTGCGTACGAGAAACTGCAAGAGGCGCTTGAACTAGCCGACTTGCCCGAAGCACTGCGGGCCCGCGCACATCAAGGGCTAGGCGTGTGTTGCCGATATCTTGGACAATGGTCGGCTGCCGAGCATTATTCAATGCTTGCTGGTAAGTATTTTTTGCACAAGGATTTCAATCGGTATATACACATTCAGCACGGGCTTGGTATACTTTGGCTGGACAAACTTGATTTCGACAAGGCAGCCAAGTATTTCGCCGAGGCCCAAGAGTATTATCGAGCGAATCACATGATGCTGCCAGAAGCCCAATTGTGCGAAGAGTTTGTTCGGGCCGAATTTTACAAGGGGCGCTTTGAAGAGGCTAATGCATTTTGCAATCGCGGATTGCAATTGCTCAAAGGGCTCGACGCTGCATTGGCTGGGAAGTTCTTCTTGTGGAAGAGCAGGATTTATCTGATTCTACAAGAACCATCGCGCGAAGAAGACGCATGGCAAGCTGCAAAAGGATTACTAGGGCCGCAATTAAAGACGACCATCGATACGATGGATCCGAATATGCCAAAAGAGATAAAACAGAACTTTTACAAAAAAATCGGGGAATAGGTACTTTGTGGAACGTCTACCGATGGACGGCAAAACGAGGCCTATAGATGAGAGATAACCAAAGCCTAAAGACAAACAATAGAAAAATACCACCGAATGACGGAATCCCTACAGGTAAATTCCATACATTTGGTGGTCGACCGGGGTTTGAGTCAAAGCCTTTGACTACCTCCATCATAACGCGTTTGGTTTAGTCACGCGCGTGACAGATTTCAAGTCGACCCTACGAAGCCTCATCACGATGTGCAACCTTCTTTGTTTAGATGGTAAACTTAGCCCCAGTCAATCGCTCACTTAGCGCCCAGAGGCGTGCCGCGAAGTCGGCAATATCGACGTCTTCGCGGCACACGCCCCCATATCGTTTACATTTAGCTAGGGGACTTACCGCACACCAGGCGCCCGCGTCGATTTAGTCAGCGATACTCAGGACGATTTTCCCGATATTTTTGTTTTCCTCCATGTATCTGTGTGCATCCTGCACTTCGCGCCAGTCAAACACCGAGTCGATAACCGGAGCGATTTCACCGCGTTCGAGTGCATCCCCCGCGAATGTCTGAAAGGCCTGGGATAATTCGATTTTGGTCGCGAGCGAGCGAGATCGGAGGGCGGTTCCAATGACCTGCAACCGGCGTGCCAAAAGGGTACCCAGATTGACGTTTTGGACTTCCGTGCCCCCCATTGTCCCAATGAGCAGCAAGCGGCCATCGACCGCAAGCGCCCGAATATTATCTTCAAAGTAGGACGCGCCAATAAAGTCGAGAATGATATCGGCCCCCCGGCCATCAGTCTGTTCTTCGACGAATGGCACAAACGACCCGTCGTGATAATTCCAGCCTGCTGACGCGCCAAGCGACATGCAACGCTCCAGTTTCACGGATGAGCCGGCCGTGACAATCGACGTCGCCCCAGCCAACCGAATCAACTGGATGGCTGACGTGCCGACACCGCTGGCCCCAGCATGGACGAGCACCGTGTCTCCCGGTGCCAGTTTGGCAAGGGAGAACAAATTTAAATAAGCGGTCAGAAAGGCTTCTGGAATCGCGGCGCCCTGCGCGAACGTAAGGCTATCCGGGAGCTTCATCAGCATCCCTGCGGGCACGGTCACATATTGTGCGTAGCCCCCACCGGGAAGTAGCGCGTAGACTCTGTCTCCGACTGCGACAGAGGTCACGCCTTCGCCCACCTGCGCGACTTCCCCGGCCATCTCGAGCCCGAGGATTTCTGAGGCTCCCTTCGGCGGTGGGTAAAACCCGCGCCGCTGCAATAAGTCGGCGCGATTGAGCGCCGTGGCCCGAACGCGAACCAACACTTCGCCGGCACCTGGCACAGGGGTTTCTATTTCGCCGATGTGCAGGACTTCGGGCCCCCCGAATTCGCGAATCAGTACAGCTTTCATGATGCATCCTCCTGACCGTGCAAAACGTATGTATTGCTTGTAGTTTAACATCTTTTTCTAGTAAACAAAAAGGGCGGCCCTGTCCAACTTGAACAGGTGCCACCGCGTGTAAACAGGTCAACGATGGAGGCCGCACTCCGTCTTCGCAAATCCGGCCCAACGGCCGCTGCGCGGGTCCTCACCCGGCTTCACAGGGCGTGTGCAGTGGACGCAACCGATACTCGGGTATCCCTGTGCGTGAAGGGCGTTGTAGGGGACGTCGTGATCGTCAATATAGCGCCACACATCCTCATCTGTCCACAAAATCAGCGGATTTACTTTTACCAAGTGAAACTTTTTATCGGCTTCAAACGCTTGAGCGTGGGCGCGGGTCGGGGCCTGATCACGCCGGATACCCGTCATCCAGCCGTCATACGCTTGCAGATGCCGCTTCAATGGTTCCACCTTGCGGATGTTACAGCACTGGTTCGGATCACGCTGCCACAACTCCTCCCCATACTGCCTGGCCTGTTCCGTCAGCGTGAGCTTCGGTTCGACCCGCGTCAAATCGGTCAGTTGATAATGCTTTTTCGCGGCTTTGATAAGCGCATAAGTCTCCTTGAAGAGAACGTGCGTATCTAAGTAGAATACGTTGACACGAGCGTTCATGCGCGCCAGCATATCCAGAATCACCATATCCTCCGCCCCAAAACTACAAGCGAATGTGACACGCGGTAGGCGCTCCAATGCGACCTTTAGGATTTCCTGGGGTGCTGACGTCTCATGCCTCGCTGCAAGCGTCTGAATCGTATTCTCATCCAGCACTAAGCTATTCAAATCAGATAGCACCTCGATCTCAATAAAAATATCGGCGGCTGGACAGACGAAAGCCGCGGATTGGCACAGCGCGCGACATCGCCACCGATGTCGGCCGTTCGAAACATAGGTATTCCGCGTCATCCGAGACTGTGCGGTGCTTCAAGGCGCCCGCACATGCCTGTTGAAAAATCGTCAGTCGCCGTTACACTTGAGATAAACGAGAAGACGGCGCAGCCGCCTTGCGCTAGTTAAGGCGCTTGAATCAACTGCTGAAGGACTTGGATGTACAACTCGCCCTCTGTCGCAGCCACGCGCATGCGCAAGCTGTCTGGCGTATCGCTTGGCAGGACGGGAACGCGCGTTTGGGCGAGGATGCGGCCGTTATCATACAGTTCGTCGACCAGATGAACAGTGGCGCCCGTTTCCGTCGCACCGGATTCCAGGACGGCGGTATGAACGCGCATGCCGTACATCCCCGGTCCGCCAAACGCTGGCAAAAGACTCGGGTGGACGTTGAGAATGCGCTGTGGAAACTGCTCCAGCGTACGCTTGCCAATTCGCTTCATATACCCGGAGAGAACGACGTAGTCCACTTGGTGCGCCTGTAACACCCGGACAATTTCACCGTCAACCGCCGCGTCGCCGCCACAGCGTTTGGCATTCAAACAAAAAGCGGGGATGCCTGCCTGTTTCGCGGCGCTCAGCGCACCTGCGTCCGGATTATTACTGATGGCCACCGCCGCCTCTGCAGCCAGCCGCCCAGTGTCAATCGCGCGCAGGATGGCCTGCATGCTGGAACCATTGTACGATGCAAGAAAACCCAGTCTCATAGTCACGGTGATTACACTCCTGTAATTGCCTCTATGATCATTTGAACCGCCTACGGTAAAATCGACGAAACAAGAAAAGTCTGCCGGGGTTTACTCAATCTTTCTGACACCACTATACCATGGGGAGTGCTGCACATGATTCAACCATCTCAACGGCTCAACCAACTAGACGAAGGCGTCTTTCAGGAACTGGCGCTAGAAAAGCGAAAACTCTTGGCCAGCGGCAAAGACGTCATTGACTTGAGCGTGGGCAGCCCGGATCTCCCCCCACCGCCACACGCCATGAAAGCGCTCGTCGAGAGCGCCTCTGCAAAGACGTCCTACGGATACACGATTACCGGTCTGCCTGAGTTCAACCAAGCAGTTGCCCATTTCTATGCTCGCTATGGCGTCGTCCTCGATGCCGAGCGAGAAGTCTTGCAACTGCAAGGTTCGCAGGATGGCCTCGCCCACCTCGCGCTGGCGCTCGTGAACCCCGGCGATACGGTGCTGTTGCCAGACCCAGGTTACCCGATTTACGAAGGCAGCGTCCGCTTGGGTGGCGGTATCCCATACCCCATCCCAATCGACGCAAAGACGCTCCATCCAAATTTCGATCTCGTCCCACAAGACGTCCTCGAACGCGCCAAGCTCATGATTCTTAACTACCCAAGCAACCCGACCGCGGGTATCGCCACTGTCGAGATGTTCGAGCAGGTCATCTCCGTCGCGCGGCAGTACGACATTTTCATCGCCCACGATTTCGCATACTCTGAATTGATTTTCGACAATCAGCCGGCCATCAGCATCCTGTCCCTGCCAGGGGCGAAGGAAGTGGCCGTCGAATTCAATTCGCTCTCCAAGACGTTCAACATGGCTGGCTGCCGAATCGGTTACTTGGTCGGAAACGCCGAGGTCATCGGCCACTTGCGCAAACTAAAGTCACATATCGACTTTGGTATCTTCCTGCCCATCCAGCGCGCTGCCATCGCGGCCTTGACCACAGAGTGGGACGGTCTCGCCCCGCAGCGGGCCGAATACATGCGGCGACGTGATGCGCTGTGTTTTGCGCTGTCGCGCCATGGCTGGGAGATCCGCAAGCCATCTGCCACGATGTTCGTCTGGGCGCAAACACCAAGCGGTCAGACGTCCTATTCGTTCGCACTCGACCTCATTCGTCACGCGGGCGTCGCCGTCACCCCTGGCTCGGCCTTCGGCCCCAATGGGGAACACCACATCCGCATGGCCATCGTGCACGCTCCAGAGGTTCTCGAGGAAGCGGCGAATCGAATTGGGGCATACTTGGCCATCCACGCCTGAGCTAAGCACTCGTAGCCTGCAGGGCGTGCCACCCTCCACGACAGCCACCTGGCTCCCCCAAACGCACCATAGGGCCCAGAAGGGCCCTATGGCTTGGATATTCGATAAACTCCCTGATTCTCACAACCACGGATGTAAAATCTTTACGCAGCGGTATGGCGACCACCGTCATTCGGCAAGAAGAAGCTCAAAATACTTCCGAGGACTGGCAGGAACATCAAAATGTAAAAGACGACATTGAGTCCCACGGCGTCCGACAACGCGCCAAAAAACGTCGCGCCAATACCACCTGCACCCACGCCGAAACCGATGGTCAAACCGGAAGCCAAACTGACGTTGCGTGGCAACAGGTACTGGCAGTACACGACGGTCACGGCGAACGACGAGAGAATAAAAAAGCCAAACGGAATCAGGATAATCAGTGCCAATGCGCCGTGCAAAAACGGCAAGAAGAGCGCAAACGGCACAGAGCACAACATCGAGTACAGCAAAATCCGTTGCTTTGGCATTCTGTCCGCCAGCATACCGCCAATGAACGTACCAATGGCGCCGGCCGCCAAGAAGATAAACGTGAAAGAATCGGCCAGACTGTAACTCATGCCAAATTGTTGCCGATAGTAAAAGGGCAGGAACACGGCGATGCCAATTTGGCACCACGACCGGAGGATGACAATGACGACCAAAAGCGTAACGGCCCCGATTTGATTGTCGCCCTCGGCCTCCCGCATACGCTTGCGATTGCTTTGCAAGCTATCCCGGTACCACGGGTAAATCCGCCCTGTGAGCAACAAGCCGCATGCGACGGCGATAAAAAACCAAAGCAGGCCATGCACGCCCATCGCGAGCAAAAATAAAGGCATCATCAGCTGCCCTAACGCCTGGCCGCTGTTGCCGCCCACCTGGAAAATCGCCTGTGCTAAGCCCCGGGCGTTGCCTGAGGCCAACTGCGTGCCGCGTGATGCCTCCGGGTGAAAGGCGCCGGATCCGAGGCCGCTAATAGAAATGAGAATCAACAGACAGGCGAAGTTTGGCGCAAAGCCCGTCAGCGTGAGACACAAGGTAGATAAAAATAGACCCAGTGGAAGCAACCAGGCACGTGGGTATTTATCCGTCAATGCGCCAAAGAGTGGTTGCGATATCGATGATGTCAAATAAGAGCATAGAACGACAAGACTGGTCTGCGTGTAATTCAAGTGATATGTACTCATATACAACGGGGACAACGCCGGTACGACGCCAGTTGTCACCAGGTCATTGAGCAAGTGGGATCCGCTTAAACTCCAGACCACACCCCGCTTGATGCCACTGGCCGCGCGTTCGATACTACCTTCTGCCATACCATTTCACCCTCTCGATGAACCAAAACAATTTTAAGATACGCCTCCCGAATGATATCATACGAACGTTGTTTTCTTCATTCTTAGGAGGTTCATGACATGCAAGGACTACAATACGGCTTACAAGATAGGCCCAAGGGGGCGGCATTGCTGCTCGCATCAATTCAATGGTTTGTCTTTTCGCTGGCGAACGTCATCACCGTCCCCATTGTCCTTGGGCACGCGTTTGGGCTGTCCGCCCATGATATCGCCATGTACACCGAGCGATCATTTTTCGTCTGCGGCATTGTCAGCCTGCTGCAAACGCTCATCGGCCATCGCTACGCGATTATCGAAGGGCCTGCCGGTATGTGGTGGGGCGTCTTTCTCATCCTCATCCAAATGACCAAACAACAACACGAATCGCTGACAAATTTACTGCAGGAGCTAGAGTTCGGCCTGATTATTGCCGGCATTGTCTTCATCATCCTCGGCGCTACCGGCCTCCTGAAGTGGATTCGTAAACTATTCACACCGGTGGTCACGGGGACGTTTCTGATTTTGCTCGCATTGCAAGTATCGAGTTCACTGGTCGAAGGCGTACTCGGCATTGGCTTTCGCAACCGCTCCACCGTATCTCCTGAAATTATCCTATTGTCCGTTCTCTTGATGGTGCTGACGCTGCTGCTCATGTTTAAAGGGCGGGGCATCATCCAATCCATCGCTGTACTCATCGGGCTCATCATCGGCTGGGTACTCTATGCGGCCTTGGGCTTGGTCGATCCGCCCCAGACCCACGCAGCCGTCTTCGCCCTGCCGTCGTTGTTTCCATTCGGCCCACCGAAGATTCACCTTGGCGTCACGATAACCTGTGTGATTACGGCCATCATCCTGCTCTCAAACCTGATTGCGAGCGTCCAGGCGTTCGCAAGTGCAGCTGAGGACACCCCCTCCAATGGCGCCTACACGCGTGGCACCTTGCTCACTGGTGTGGGCACAGGGCTTAGCGGCATCTTTGGCGTCGCCGGCGTCGTCCCATTGACGGCAGCGGCCAGCCTTGTCGCACTGACCGGCATCGCCTCTCGCCTGCCGTTCATTATCGCCTCCGCAGCTGTGGCAATTCTCGGGTTCTTTCCGTTTATCGGCCAGTGGGTCGCGACGTTGCCCTCCCCGGTCGGCTACGCCATTTTGTTCACGGTATTCGCCCAACTGCTCGGGTTCGGCTTGCGGGATTACAAACGCCTGGCGCTTGACCAGCGAGACGTCTTCGTCATCTCCCTGGCGGTTCTGACGGGTGTCGGTATCTACTTCATCCCGTCCACGGCTTGGTCCGGCATTCCACCGGTACTCAGCTACTTGTTAGACAACGGCCTCATCGTCGGCGTCATCCTCGTCCTCATTTTCGAACATCTCATCTTTCGCCGCAAACAGGATGCCCGTTAAACGGGCATCCTGGTCACAGCGACGGAGACTGGGTCATAGCCTATCCCATCTCTTGTTGCAACCAACCTTTTCGTTGCATGTATTTCTCCGCAACATCACGCCTACGCAGGGTGTCCGGGAAATTCCCCCGACTACCCAATCGCCTTTGCAAATACGCAATCGCCTCCATATAGTCCCCGATAATCAACTGTTGCAACGGCTTGCCTGCCGACGTGTGGTGCAGGTGCGGCCGGTACGCGTTGGTCTTCACGACGTCCACCGCATGGACCGCTTGCACGCGAAGACCCGCGAGTACCGCCTTCACTTCAGCGAGTGGTGGAACCATGAGCGCGTCCGCACCAATCGTGCGAACGGCATCGCCGCGAATAGCATGCGGGACGGCTGTCAGCGAGGACACGCCTAAATCGCTGCGGCCCAAAGCCAGATTGAGGAAGCGTTTTACGATGGAGGGCGGGTCTGTCTGACGCGCCTTCGGCAAGATATCATCGAGCCGGTTGAGGGCGACATCGACACCTGTATCCAGCGCATTCAGAAATGGCAAGATATCTCCCTGTTGTAAGACAATATCGGCGTCCGTGATAAAATATTTGTCGGCCTCAACCTGCAAACATCCCATTGCTCGACCCACATCGTGCCCCACCCGCTGGCGATGATAATCTACCAATACGTTTGGCATTCCTTCATACGCCTTGGCCATCGACTCATCGACACCGTTGCAAATCAACTGGATGCAATCGACATTCGAGGCCCCTAACGTGCCCACAAGCTCTGGCAAATGTCGTTCACCCTGCGTCGGAATGACACTGGCGACTCGCACACGCGTCGGCGCGACGACCGTACTCGCCAACCGGTCACCTAACTCGCGTCGCCGCCCCAAGTCCGTGAACCCGGCCCGAATCCCCCGTTCGCGAATGATGACCGCCATCCCCTCGAGACAATCACCGAGAATCAGTTCGCGATACGCCTTCAAATGCAGAGCGCTGCGCACGCGATTCAATTTTCCCACATGCACACGGCCTGCCAACGCAACCTTGAGCCCTGACGTGCACATGGCCCGCGCTTGTGCCACAGGCGGCACACAAAAGGCCATCGGCCCCAACGTCTCGATGGCTTTCCTCGACAAAGCGTGGGGTACCGCCGTCAAGCTAGCTGCACGCAGGTCTGCTCGGTTGGCGAAGATATTTAAAGCGTGCTTGGCCACAGCGGTCTGATGGTGGAATTGTTTCGTGTGAGGAAAAGGGTAGCGGTTGAGGGCGACGTCGACACCGCGTTCCACCGCGCGAACAAACGGCTCCAACTGCGCCAGCGGAATCAGCATATCGGCATCGAGAACGAGCACAATATCCCCTCGAGCCAGACCAATGCCTATCGCGCGTCCGACATCGGGCCCAAGCTGATGTGTAAAACGAACGACCCGCGCCCCGGTGGCCTTGGCGATACGCGCCGTGCCGTCGCGACAGCCATTCGCCACGACGATAACCTCTGGTTTGCGATTCCATTGCAATAAACGCCGCACCAACGGGCCAATCGTTCGAGCCTCGTTATGTGCGGCGATGACCACACTTAAACGACGGTGCTTCATTTACGGCCCCCCTGCTCGTCTGTGCGCTACAAGTGCTGCTCTCATGCTATGTGCACACAGGGGCCGCGGTTTGGACAACCGCCTACCGACAGATTAGAAATGCGCGCCCACGCCAGCCATGATGGCGACAACAACGCCAACAACAATACAATACCAGCCAAACGGACGCAGCGCCCGAACTTCCGACGTGCGGAAATAGCGCATCAAAAACGCGGTCGCCAAAATTGCCACAATGCCGGCAATCAATCCGCCCAAGAGCCCGTCATGAATCATTTGCGGGCTGCCCGCGTGCATTAGCTTCGGCACCTCAAGCACTGCCGCGCCCAAAATCACAGGCGTCGCCAGCAAAAAGCTGAAACGCGCCGAATCCTCATACGACATCCCACTGGAAAGGCCCGCCGTCATCGTGATACCAGACCTCGAAAAACCTGGAATCAAAGCGAACGTTTGGACAATCCCGATAATCAGTGCACGTCCATACGACAAGTCACTCAGTTGTTTCGTCGCGCGTCTCCGGCGGCGCATCGCGTCCGCCACAAATAGCACAAATCCGTTGACAATTAGAAAAATGGACGCTGACAATGCCGACGGAAACAATGCCTGCAGTTTTGTCTCAAACAACTTACCGATAATCGCCGCAGGAATCGTCGCTACAATAATCAGCAACAACTGCCGACGCTCATTCCGACGATGTCGGATGAAGAGGCTGGCAATCAGCCGAATCCAATCTTTAATAAAATAGAGCAGTAATGCAATGCCTGTCCCCAAATGAAGCATCACGACAAACGGAAGAAAGACATCCGATTCCGAAAACTGCTTCCAGTTGAACACGTACGGCAAAATGACGGCGTGTCCCACACTACTAATCGGAAACAGTTCTGTGATGCCTTGCATAATCGCGTACACGATGACCTGCAAAATATGCATGCAATGGCCTTCCTTTCAATCCTGGCTCCAAGAGCAACCTATTTATCAAGGTAAAAACCCTCCCTCATTGTAACGGATGAGCACAAGTTGGCAATTGTGTTTTTAGATTTTCAAAGGGAGTTTGCTAAACTATGAAGGGAATCCATGGTCAAGGAGGCATTTCGATGACAAAAGCACAGACCTTTTTACAACAATTCATGGCACACCGTTCCGTACTTCCAGACCTAATCGCGACGATGAAGGACAAGGACCTCAGCTTCCGCCCATGGGATGGCGCGATGACGACAGCCGATCTCGTCTGGCACATCCTCTCGGTCAGCCACAGCATGGCCTCAGCCGCCGCCACTGGCCAATTTGAACGAATCACCGACAAGCCAGACTTGACGACTATCGAAGGTGTGCAACGCATCGTCCGTGAACGTACAGACGAATTGCACAACCTTATCGACGCTATCCCCGACGAGCAACTCGACGCCACAATCGAACTATTCGGCAACCAGGTTCCTGCCAGCGCCGCTTTGCAATTGCTCAAAGATCACGAAATCCACCACAAGGGCCAACTATTCGTCTATGCTCGCATGTGTGGCGCAGAACAAATGCCAATGTTTATCAAGCGCTAACCAGCTACTACTCAACACACCTGTCAACGCGTGGGCCACCGTGTCGAATCCCCATGGATTCCCCGCACCGTGGCCCACTCTACGTTTGGTTGCGCTCATTTCACTCCAAAAGAAACCGTAACTCGCGTGTGGGGCTTTGTGATCATCACATCGAAGCCCCCTCACGAACCGCGTGCAGGGGGCTGAAACACAAATTCTACCCCAACACAAAAAGAGCCCCAAAGGTCCCGCCTTCTCAGCGTTCCCCTCAGGGCCCTTCTCTCTCTCGCCTGGCAACGTCCTACTTTCCCAGGAGGTCTCCCTCCAAGTATCCTCGGCGCTCGAGGTCTTCACGTCCGTGTTCGGGATGGGTACGGGT
>NZ_JAFMTW010000035.1 GCF_017329615.1 Alicyclobacillus suci
GACCGACCGATATCCACTATATGTAAGGCGCTTTAGCTGTACTGCGATGCTGATTCTTTTTTCACTTCAACCAAAAACGCCATTCTGCAAAACGCTCAGTTAAAAAAACGCCCCGTGCATAGCACCAAATTCTCGTCTGTATATCAATAAACTTGTGAGATATGTCAATACTATACTATGTGCGAAACCGTTTTTCCATACGAAAATGCATCTAAAATGAAAGCGTTGTACTAAATTTCGGTCGAAACCGTTTTTTGATCCCGCCTACGCGGCGCAATTTGTGGCGCTACCACCACGAATATTTTCGCTTTCCCGAAAACATGCATCCGTATATCGCTGTGCTAAAACGACAGACAAAAAAAACTGCAGCCCCCAGGCATCGACATAGCGGTGCAACGTGGGCAAACTGCAGTTTGCTTTATCGGGATTCGAACCTAAATTACAGAAGAAACAGCCGAACAATGATGGCTGCAAGACACCCGCTGATGGGAATCGTAATCAACCACGCAATCACGATGCGACCTGCGACACCCCAGTGAACTTGGTTAAACCGTTTCGCGGCGCCCGTCCCCATAATCGAGGAGGAGATGACATGTGTCGAACTGACCGGCAGTTTCAAAAGTGTAAACCCGAAAATGATAATAGAACTCGTCAAGTCGGAAGCAAAACCGTTCATCGGCTCGATTCGAATAATTTTCGACCCGACCGTTTTAATGATTCTCCAACCGCCCGTCGCAGTTCCGCACCCCATCGCAACAGCACAGACGAGCTTGACCCAAAATGGAATGTTCATGGTCGTCTGAAAGCCACCTGCAATCAGGGCGAACGTAATGATACCCATTGTCTTTTGGGCGTCGTTGGTTCCATGCATAAAAGCTTGGACACCCGCCGTAACCATCTGTAAATAGCGGAATGGCCGATTCACCCGATGCAATGACCGCGCGCCAAACAACAGCCGAAAGATCCACATAATGACGTAGCCTAAACAGAACGCCGCAAGCGGAGAAATCACCAACGCTTCAATAATCGATAAAAACCCCGAATAATTGATGGCGTGAAAACCAGCAGCCCCAATTACAGCGCCTGAGAGTGCGCCAATCAAAGCGTGCGACGAAGAACTGGGTATGCCGGCGCGCCAAGTGAACAAATTCCAGGCGATTGCCGCGATGATAGCCGCAAGCACGACGATAGTACCATGCGGGACATGCAGCGGATCCGCAATTTTACCACCGATGGTCTTAGCCACACCTGTAAACGTCAAGGCACCGATTAGGTTCATCGTACCAGCTAAGAAGACGGCAAAGCGCGGAGATAGCGCCCTCGTCGAGACACTCGTCGCAATTGCGTTGGCTGTATCGTGAAAGCCATTCGTGAAGTCAAAACAAAGCGCTAAAATGACGACGAGCACAATCAGTGCCAACATGTAACATCCCGCCTACGCATTCTTTAAGATGACGGATTCAAGGACATCTGCGACATCCTCACATCTGTCTGTCACATCTTCGAGGATCTCGTACACTTCCTTGAGCTTAATAACCTCCAAGGCGTCCGTGTATTCGGCGAACAACGTTCTAAGCGCTGCCACAAGCAACTGGTCTGAATGCTTCTCCAACACGTTCAAGGCCTTAATATGGTCGCGGAGCTGCACCAGTTTCCGGTCATGCAATTTGCGAATCGCTTCCGTGATTTCGACGGCACTCTCGCGAATATCTTTCGCGAACTCGCGCATCGTTGGGGTGATTTCCTTGATGTTGTACAAGTTAAAACGAACGGTTACTGCGTATATGCCGTCGATAATATCGTCCATCGTGACCGCCAGCTCCACAAAGTCCTCTCGCTCGAGCGGCGTGATATACGTGTTATTGAGCAAGGTGATGAGACGTCCTATGAGGTCATCGCCCGTCTCTTCGTATGTCTTCATCCGCGTGGCCAATGAACCAAAATCCGTTGTCGATGACAGTTCCTTCTCAAACGTCTCCGTCGCCGTTTGAATGTTTTCGGCAATTTCGACCAGGAACGAAAATAGTTGCGTGCTGCGCTTTGCCAAAACTGAGTCCCCCCAAAATGACATCCGTCGATAAGAAACTACACGAAGTTCGTAAATTGTTCTTTAAGAAATTATTAAGATATTGTAAACAAGCATCCTACCCACCTCGTTAAATAGGCGAATGTCTATACAAGATGCCCCGGAACCATGAAGAACGTTGCAGGCCATTCTCCATGCGACGCCTTTCCATGGCCGACCTTACCATCCTCGCAGGACGGTCAAACTTTGTCAAAGCGTGTCGCAGAGATCAGAACTCTCGGTTGCGCTATTGAGTTACTCTGTTGCATCAAAGTCGCATTCCTGAAGTGGAATCACCTTCGTCTTACGCACCAGTTTGTACCCAATCCAAAGCACCAAGAACAGCGGCACACCCACATAGGTCGCAATGACACCCGCCCATTGTACGTGGCCGCCGGTAAACGCAGTGTAGTCTTGACCCACGATGACAACCATGCACAAAATCGTCGCGAACAGCGGCCCAAACGGATACCATTTCGCGCGATACGCCAACTCCCGCAAATCTCGCCCCTGCGCCACATAGGCTCTGCGAAAACGCCAGTGGCTAATCGCAATGCCCAGCCACGCGAGAAAGCCAGTCAAACTGGCGGCGTTCAACATCCAGTTGTAGACGACCCCGTTGCCATAAAGTGAGGCCAGAAACGCGACAAATCCAATGACCATCGTTACCATCAGTGCATAAATGGGAATCCCTTTCCGCGTCAGCCGCGCGAATACGCGTGGCGCCTTCCCTTCTTTCGCCAAGGCCCACAACATCCGGGTCGAGGCGTACACAGCCGAGTTGCCCGCGGACAAAACTGCGGTCAAAATGACCGCGTTCATCACGGACGCTGCAATTGCCAGCCCGGCTCGCTGCAAAATCAGCGTAAAGGGGCTGACCGCCACATTGTTCACGTCACTTTTTAGCAAGTTCGGATCCGTATACGGAATCAACATGCCAATAACGAAAATCGCCAATACGTAAAAAATCAAAATACGCCAGAACACCTGCCGAATGGCGCGCGGCACGTTTCGCTTCGGGTCATCACTCTCGCCCGCCGCCAAACCAACCAACTCTGTACCCTGAAACGCAAATCCAGCAGCTAAAAACGTGCTAAACGTCGCTAGTGCCCCACCGTGAAACGGCGAGCCGCCCAAATTAAACGTATGAAAGCCTACAGCACGGCCTGTGAACACACCAAAAATCATCAGCACGCCAACCACTAAAAACACGATGATGGTCAAAACTTTTACGCTGGCAAACCAAAACTCTCCCTCTCCGTACCCCCGCACCGACACCACGTTGAGCAGCAGCAGGAGAACGAGAAAAATGGCGCTCCACAAAATCGGGGAGGAGTTGGGAAACCAGTATTTCATCACAATACTGCCCGCCGCCAATTCGGCCGGTACCGTCACCGCCCACGTGTACCAATAATTCCAGCCAAGTGCGAAGCCGAGGGCCGGATCGACAAACCGAGACGCATAACGCTCAAAGGAGCCCGCAACGGGCATAAAGGTCGCCATTTCACCAAGCCCCGTCATCACAAAGTAGACCATGATGCCAACGACGATATATGCCACGAGCGCCCCGCCAGGCCCTGCGTCGCTGATGGATGAGCCACTTGCGACAAAGAGACCTGTACCGATGGCGCCACCCATTGCAATCATCGACAAATGGCGCGATTTGAGTCCCCGCTGAAGATTTGTAACTGACGTTTGCGCCGTCGTATGTACCTCGCGAGGGTCTCCGTTCACTTTGGTTTTCACTTGCAATCCTCCATATCACTCGCGAAAATGCTAAAGAGTGCTGTTCTGAAACAATGACCCAAATTACTATAGTAGATTCCGCATAGTTATGCAGCAAGGAATTTGTTGGAGGTATCGCCTTGTACCGATGGTTTCTGGGGGGTTTGACCGCCCTCTCCTTATTCTGGGTAGTGAACGCACTGCTCACCACATTTATGTTTGACCCGGCCGACATCCACATCCTCATTCACAAACAGTTACCGCCACACTTTCACCGCCATTTATGGCAAGAGGTGCTGGGGCTACATGTCATCTCGTCGTCGTGCACTATGCTGCTCGGCCTCGTCGGATTGCTTCGCCGACCGCTCCCTCGCTTCCGTCGAATCCACCGGGCAAACGGATATATATACATTGTCGCTGTTTGCATCGCCGCACTGAGTGCAGGCTATTTAGCACCGCAGGCGACAGGTGGGGAATGGACGAGTTTCGGATTCAACGTGTTTGAGGCCGTCTGGGTCATTACCACCGCGATAGCATACATCAAAATTCGTCAGCAACAGCGACGCGCGCATGTGGTGTGGATGCTTCGCAGTTATTCACTCGCCTATTTCAACACCGGTATCCACCTATGGTTCATGATTCTCCACCGCGCGTTTTCTATCCCATATGATGTCGCCTATACCAGTTCCGTCTGGTTGGCGGGGCCAACTGTCCTCCTTCTCGCCGAATGGGTGAATTGGCGTTTCGTCCGACGTACCATGGCACCCGACCGAAATTTTCATTAAATACGCCTCTTGCTAAAGCGATTTCTTTGAATCTGCGCCAACGTCCGATATCATAGAATTGCTAGGATCATTCTAGAAACTGAGGTGAGATGATGGAGTACACAAAGTTGGGAAGAACCGGTCTGAATGTCAGCCGTCTGTGTCTGGGCACGATGAATTTCGGACCCGAAACGGACGAAAAAGAGGCATTCCGCATCATGGACGCCGCGCTCGACGCAGGCATCAACTTCTTCGACACGGCCAACGTCTACGGCGGTGAAGGCCATCGCGGGCGCACCGAAGAGATTATCGGGCGCTGGTTCGCACAAGGCGGCGGTCGACGCGAACGCGTCGTACTCGCTACGAAAGTCTACAATTTTATGGAGGATCCGCTCGATGGCCCGAACGGCGGACGTGGCCTGTCTGCGTACAAGATTCGCCGCCATTTGGAAGGCTCGCTTCGCCGCCTGCAGACAGATCATGTGGAACTCTATCAAATGCACCATGTCGATTTAAGTGTTGGTTGGGACGAACTATGGGGCGCCTTCGAGGTCGCGATTCAGCAGGGGAAAGTTGGCTACATCGGATCCAGCAACTTCGCCGGATGGCACCTGGCCGTCGCACAAGCTGCTGCCAAGGAACGCCACTTCCTCGGCCTCGTCTCCGAACAACACAAATACAACCTCCTCACGCGCGAACCCGAATTGGAAGTGTTGCCAGCGGCACTCGGCCACGGCATTGGCGTCATTCCATGGAGCCCGCTTGAAGGGGGCTTGCTCGGCCGCAACGCCTTGACGAAATCCGGCGCGCGCAGTGCCCGTGCACAAGACCGCGTGGAGAAACTACGCCCACAACTTGAGGCGTTTGCCAACCTCGCCAAGGAACTCGGTGAACACCAAGATACCATCGCCCTGGCTTGGTTACTGACGCACCCCGCAGTGACGGCGCCGATTATCGGCCCACGCACACTTGCACAGTTGGAAGACTCTTTACGGGTCGTCGAACTCAAGCTTACCGACGACGTCCTTGCGAAACTGGACGAAATCTTCCCGGGTCCCGGAAAACCGGCGCCGGAAGCTTACGCCTGGTAATCCTGCAACGCGCCGAAAACGCATAAGACGCACATATGTAAACCCCCCCGCTTGGGCCGCCGCATCATCGGCACCCAACGGGGGGGTTCGTCTGTTCAGGCAATGTATTCTGGCGTACCTTGCCACTCAAACCCTATAGCAGCCAAAAACGCGCGTGCTATGACGACGTGACCAGCCAAATTTGGATGAACTCTGTCTCGCGACCACGCTGCCGTATATAATTCGGACAAGACCGCGTCAAATGCCGCTTGCACATCGACAAACGTGGCACCGTGCTTGGCAGCGATGGCGCGCATCGATTCGCCATATGCATCCACCATGCTCCGCATGGCATCGTTTTTGTTCGTCTCTAGATAAAATGGGCTGAGTAAATAGACGTGCCGAACGACGGGTTTCGTCGATGCGACCAGCTCGTCTAACACCGCTTCATAGGTCTCGCGATGAACGTGCGCCTCCAGCATAGTCGGTTGGTCAAAGTGTCGCCAGACATCGTTGACACCAATCATCACACTGACGTAATCCGGTTTCTGGTCCAACACATCCGCTTGCCAACGCGCTTGCAGGTCAAGCACCGTATTACCGCCAATCCCTTTATTGACCACTCGGATGCCATGAGCCGGATAGACTGCCTTCAAAAACGCGTCAACGACACTGACATATCCATTGCCAAGTGCTTCAAATGCCCCTTCCCCACCTGGCCGTTGGCGACCGCAGTCCGTAATCGAGTCACCAATCATCAACAATTTGCTCCTAGGCTCCAGTTTCATCTTTTCCTCCCTGCCCTTCACAAACGCTAAAATTGACGGTCGTCCACACCGTCGAGCCAAGCTTCAATCTGCCCGATGACGGAAGCCACACAGCCGTCCTCAAACGGTGACTGCAATCCACCCTCGCGAACAATTTCCAGGAACGACTGGCTTCCACCTAGCTTGCAGATCTTCAGATAATCCTTCCAAGCCGCCTCGCGATTTTCATTTGCCCGTGTCCAGTATTGAAATGCGCAGATCTGAGCAAGCGTGTAATCGATATAGTAAAACGGATAAAGATAGATATGTAGTTGCCTCTGCCAATAGCCGCCGCCTTCCAGAAAGGCGTTGTCTTGATAATCTCGATGTGGCAAATAAACCCGTTCAATCCGCCGCCAGGCTGCCTTTCTCTGCGTTGGCGTCGCATCCGGATGGCTATAGACGAAATGTTGATACTCATCGACAGCAACGCCATAAGGGATAAACAAGAGCGCCTCCGCGAGGTGCATAAATTGAAATTTCTCCGTCTCTTCTTTAAAGAACAAATTCATCCACGGCCAGGTGAAAAACTCCATACTCATGGAGTGGATTTCGGCAGCTTCCGACGTTGGAAACGCGTATTCCGGAACCAGGTAATGGCGGCTGGCGTAGCCCTGAAACGCATGTCCCGCCTCGTGGGTAAGCACCGTGACATCCCCGTACGTGCCATTGAAATTCGAGAAAATGAACGGTGCCTTGTAGTCTTGAAACGTCGTACAGAAACCGCCGACCGCTTTCCCCTTTTTCGCCACCAAATCCAGCAACTCCGAGTCCAACATAAACTGAAAGAACTCGTTCGTCTCCGGTGACAACTCCGAGTACATCTGTTTTGCCTGCGCGACAATCCAGTCTGCGTCACCCTTCGGCGCCGGATTGCCAGTCAAGAACGACAAGGCCTCATCGTAATAACGCAGCGGGTCAACGCCAATGCGCACCTGTTGACGCGCTCGCAATTTTGTCGCGACAGGGACAATCAACTCGCGTACTTGTTTGCGGAAATTCGCGACCATCTCTTGGTCGTAATCCGTTCGCGTCATCCGGAAATAGCCCAGTTCAACAAAATTCTCATAGCCAAGTTTGCGAGCAATCGCCGTTCGCACATGTACCAATTCGTCGTAAATTTTGTCAAACGTTTCGCTGTGATCCTCAAAAAATCTCCATTTCGCCTCTGCAGCCCGTTTGCGCACGTCCCTATCTGGACTCGATTCAAATGGCACCATCTGCTCCAGCGTCCACATCTGACCCTCAAAAACGATCTCGGCCGACGCCATCAAATCGACATATTGGCTCGCAAGCTCATTTTCCCTCTGCAAATCAGCCATCACATCAGGACGAAACGTCTTGAGCGTCACTTCGGCGACACGCAGCAACTGCTCCCCCCACCTATCCGCCAACTCCTGGCGGAACGGAGACTCGACTATCGCCTGATAAAACAACTGATTTAAAGCCTCAATCCGAGGTGAGTTCTCGTCAAAAAACTGCTTTTCCGCTTTATAAAATGCATCGCGTGTATCGATACTGTTGCGCACTTCCACCAAGTTGCTCATGGTAGACAGCCGACTGCGCAACTTGAGAATTTCCTCAATTCGGTCATTTTGAGCTGCGGCGCTCGTCGCTTCCCGCAGTTGCTGCACCAGCGACTGAAACTGTTTCTCAACCGCTTCCATATCCGGTCGCTCATAGACATACTCGCTAAACTTCAACGCGCCACGCTCCTAACCGCATTATTTGTTCACCCTTTATGAACATCCCTATCTTATCACACGACGCGCGTGACAAACTATCACCTACACCATCCGCTGCCTTACCTTCGCACGTACCCAGTGAAAGAGCCAAAGCGCGAAAAGAAAGACAACCCCAGCGAACACCGACACCCTTGTCAGCGGCGACCACACAATAAACACAAACGTACCTATCAGCAAAATCATGCCGACGTAAGACCAAATGGGCACCGGCTTCGACACACCTGCCACACCGCGCCGTAAGAGCTTACGATAACGCACGTGTTCAAGGAGGATGACAAACCAGGTCCACAAGGAGGCAAATGCAGAGGCGCTGGTGATCCAAACGTAGGCGTGGTTGGGATCGAGATACGTAATCAGAATACCCAGGGAAATCGCGAGCGCTGTCGTCCAGACCGCAAATGCAGGCACTGCACGACGACTTAAACGAGAGAAGCGGTTGCTGAGTAGCGCCTGATTTGCCATCGAGTAAAGCATCCGACTGCCACCGTACAAGCCTGTATTACAGGAGGAGAGTCCAGCGAGAATGATGATGAGATTGACGAGCCCGGCCGCAATCGGAATGCCCACGCGTGCAAACATCAGCGCGTATGGACTGCCGCTGTGGTTTGCCAAATACGTCCATGGGAAGGCGCAGAGCATGACGAACATTGATCCGATATAGACAATCAGCACCCGCCACGTGACCGCGGAAAACGCGCGGCGCAAATTATGCTTTGGCCGCGCCGACTCACCGGCCTCCACAGCAAGGGTCTCGATGCCACTGTACGTCTGCACGACAAGCGACAAGGCCATCACCGTACCCATGATGCCATTCGCAAAAAATCCGCCGCCTGTATACAAATTGGCGACGCCAAGCGGTCCCCCTTGATGAAAGAGCGGGGTAGCCATCATGAGGACGCCAAACAACATAAATACACCAACCGCCAACAATTTTAGCACGGAGAACCAATACTCGATTTCACCAAACACCCGCACCACTAAGAGATTACTGGTGGTAAACAGCACGAGCGCGCACAATCCAGGCACCCAAGCCGGGACGCTCGGAAACCAAACCTGAATCAGCTTGCCAATCGCGGAGAGTTCCGACATCACCGTCGCCACCCAATAAAACCACCACATGCCGGACGTCACGAACCCCATACGCTCACCGAACAGCCGTTTTGCGTAGATGCTAAATGATCCCGCTGCAGGCTCTGCAATCGTCATCTCCGCGAGCGCACGCATGACGATAGCGACCATCACGCCACATACAACAAAATCCAATAGCACGGCTGGGCCTGCCAACTGCACGGATACCGCTGATCCATAAAACAGCCCGACCCCAATCACACCGCCGAACGCAAGCATTTGAATATGTCTTGTTTTTAGACTTCTGCGAAGCCCATGTTGTCGCTTATGCGTGTCCACCGTTTCGCGCACGCCTGTCACGCGCATCCACCCTTTCGCCTGAAACTATGACATCCCGTCGTATTTGCAAAAAGTCCGTTACCTTTATGAGTAGCGGTGGACGAGCGGACATAGAACAGCTGATGGACAGGATTTACAAAAACTTTACCGGAAGCTATCACGCACTTCACACCAGCCTGTTACGCTGGAATGTGGAACCATTCGACCAGGAGGTGTTCGGGATGCATCGCTATTTGGAAATCCGCAACCAGATTCTCAACCGTATCCAGAACGGCGACTGGTCGCAGGGGATGCAATTACCCAGTGAAACCACGCTGGCGAAAGAATATCACACGACCCGCGTGACCATCCGTCGCGCACTGCAGTTGTTGGAGCAAGAACACGTCCTGACCTCTCGCCAAGGAATTGGGCGTTTCGTCGCACAGTCGACGACGTCAAAGGCGGCGGAGCTAAGCCGATTAGTGGACTGGCGGCAATTCATGCGAGAGCCGAATCAGGATTTGCGCACAGTCACCATTGCCTCACATGATATCACGCTGAGCCTTGAATACGCACACTGGCTGCAGTGCCCCGACGAGACGGCCGGCTATCAGTTTGTCCAGTCCCGTATTTGTGCAAATCAGACAGTCTCCATGTCCATCTCCATCTTCTGTCGGGAACAACTACCGACGAAAAGTAGCGATGGCGCGTTGCTCGATGCGCTAAAACGTCGTGAGGAAATGTCGAAGTACGCGGAATCGGATATTCTCATTCCGGATGAGAGTGATCCATACGCAAGCTATTTACAAGACTGTGAGGGAGACTCGGCCACACCGATTCTCATCTTGCGGCAGTTGTTCTTGGATTGGCGGCACATGCCCCTCTTTCTCCGCTACGATTATTTGAATCTACGCGTCTTCTCCTTACACGTGACGCGCGAGAAAGAACCACCTACGCAGCCCGACGTATCGCGGGCGCCCCACCACGCCTTGCCCCGGTTGGCGACGTCTTAGCTGACCCTTGCCGGCGTGCGCCCTGAACCGCCGTTTCGCATCCCATGGCGTACAGGTATAATCTGTGTAAGAGACGCGCAGGAGTGGAGCGACCGACATGGGATATGAGATAGAATTTGACGCGAGTCCAGCCTATGAATTGCTGTCGAGCCTGAATCTGTTCCTGTTTAATAAGGGAATCAATGGAATGAAAAACCTCTTTACAAAGCGAATGAATGGTCCATTTCGCAAGGCTGTAACGCCACACCTAGCAGGCGCCAAACAGGGACTAGCCGCTGAAGCGCTAGCCATCCTCATCTGGCAGTGCCCTGACAAAACAGACACAGCCTCGTTTATCGACTGGTTCGCGGCGCTCGATGTCGATGAACTGCACGAGCGGCTTCATCCCCATGTCAAAAACTTATCACGCCTCATTCCAAGTGTAGCGGAATGGCAACCCAAGGCTATACACTGGATGCAGGTTTGGCACCATCACTATTTCAGCGAATTGGAATCAAACTGGACAAAGCGCGCAACAGAGGACCTCTCATTGAAACAAGCCGATTTAGCGCAGACCCCCAATCAGACAGACTTCGTCGAATCTGTGCTTCAGGGTGTCTATGTTGAGGTGGTTCCCAAACTGAGCAGGGTTTTGTTGATACCAGGTGTTCACTATGCACCGGCGAATTTGAGGATGGATTTTCGCGATACCCTACTGTTTGTCTATCCCATGTCGACGAGTGTGACAGAGTCCGGTACGCGCGTGATGGCAGATCTCTCCCGAATGACGAAGGCGCTGTCGGATGAAGTGCGACTTCTGATTCTATCCAATCTGTCCGTCACACCCGTTCGCTTTACGGACATCGCGACGCAAACCGGATTGCCAAAAAGCACGCTCCACAATCACCTGATTCATTTGCGTGACGCGGGTTTTGTCCGCGTCCATGCCCACTTAAACAAAACCGATAGGTATAGCCTACGGCACCAAGCATTTTCCGAATTAACCGAAACGCTAAATCGCTTTCAAGCACAACTTCGTTCTGAATAACACCTACCCATAGAAAAACCCGCCTCAACTGAAGCGGGTTTTTTATCTACCCTGTTTAAGCGAACAAATGTACTTGGGTCGCATCGTGCAGCAAATGCTTTTGTACTTTCCCAGTCGGTCCCACCGGAAGCGACTTAGCGACAAAAATCTCAGATGGACACTTGTGATGTGCCAGCGAAGCTTTGCACAACTCGCCCAGTTCGTCGACCAATTTGCCGCTCGCGGCAGCCTGTTCATCGACAGGAACCACATAGGCGACCACCCGTTCTCCGTACAGCGCATCCGGCACACCAATCACTGCGGCCCTATCGACCGCGGGGTGGCCGTTTAGCACATCCTCAATTTCGCGCGGACTTAATTTCTCGCCAGCGCGATTAATAATTTCCTTCACACGCCCCGTGATAAACACGTAACCGTCGTCGTCGCGGTAGCCTAAATCACCTGTGAAAATCCACCCAGGCCACTTGGAGGACGAGTTTGCCTCCAAGCCGACGTACGATTCGATGACATTCTTCCCACGAATCACAATCTCGCCAACCTGCCCGGCTCCTAACGGCCGCTCTTGGTCATCCAAAATTTGCAGTTCGAGCCCGAATGGCTTGCCAACGGACCCCGTTTTACGGAGTGCCGGCGGCAGCGGATTGATACAGATCTGCCCGGCCGCCTCGGTCATACCATACGATTCGACGACCGGAACGCCAATCGCCGATTCGAACCGCTTTTTGATAGCAGGGGCTAGGGGGGCGGAGGCGGAGCGGATAAAACGAAGCCGATGCGCAGGCACCTTGGTCTCGAGCTTCGAGAGAATCGAGAGAATCGTTGGCACAGCAGATACCCAGGTCACACCGTGCGTCGAGATGTCGTTCCAAAAACGAGAGGCGTGAAAACGGTCTACCATCACAATCCGGCCGCCAGAGACCAACGAGGAAAGCAAGACAATCACCTGCGCGTTGATGTGAAACAGCGGTAACATACAATAGGTGACATCTTCTTCGGTCAGTTGGTGGCTGTTGATGACATTGTCGGTTGCGTGCAACAGGTGCCGATGCCGCAACAACACACCCTTGGGCTGGCCGGTCGTGCCAGACGTGAACATCAGTACCGCCGGGGCATCGTCGTCAGGTGCATCCGATTCGTGCGCTTCCTGCGCCGACTTCATGCTGCCATCCGACAGCGCGGTTAACACAATCGGTTCCATCGCGCTGTCGGGTGGCGCAATCTCGGTCGTGTTCGAAAGCCCTCTGGCTTCAAGCACACTTTGCCATACCTTGTACTGCGCAGGCTGTAGGAAAACGGCCTTCGCCTGCACACGCGGCAGCAGGCGCTCCAATTCCGCTGCTGGCATTTTCGGGTTGACTGGGGAGATGATGACACCTGACTGCAATAATGCAAGGTAAACAACCGCAAATTCATAAGAATTCGGCAAGCCGATGAGGACCTCATCGCGCGCGCGAAGACCAGTCTCATACAGTGTGCTGACGACGTGTAATACATCTCTGCGCAGTTCCGATGTCGTGTGCCATGTATCGTGGTCGAACAAGATAGGGCGGTTATCAGCCGCCAAAACCTTTTCTAAAGATGCTACTAGTGTGGACATGTCGCTCCCCCTCGCAAAAATGATTGATTAGCCGCGTTAGCGCGACGAAACTTGTTGGGTGAATGTTTCTCTATCCAGTCGACTGAACGACAACTTCGTTCCAGCTTCCTCCATTTGTACCTTTGCCGTCTCTCTGCCAAAAAAGAAAAATGGCAGGTTAAACAGAATGAGCACGACGGCGACGCCGAAGAAAATCGGGCGGTTGCCATAGGTTTGCAGAAGAAACGGAATGAAGTAAGTGGTCACGACCCCACTGAGGGTTCTTGCAGTCATTTCGTTTAGGTATACACCGCGACCGCGCAACTGCGTTGGGTACTGTTCTGCAACACACAGCTTCGCCACGGGGAAGATGCCAAGACCGAAAAACGCCGTCAGACCACCAGCAAGGAACACCACTGCGGTCGATGAACCAAACGCAAACAACAGGCACCCTGTGCTGGCCAGCACCACATAAACCGCCAGAATGGTCTTACGACCAAGCTTGTCGGATAGGAATCCTTGGGCCACAGAACCAAACCCGGCGACAACCATCATCAATCCCGAGTATAGCAGCGCGGCGCCATTCCCCGTTCCGCGGCTCTCCAGCAACTTCGGACCAAAGACTTGTAAGATATAAAACAAGATGAGCGCCGCAGTCAATTGCATTGCCATCATCAATCCACGACTCAAAAACGGCTGCGCCACCATCGTACGCAGTGGCAATCGCTCTTCCTCTTCAGACTGAGCCAGCAACACACGCGTGCGCTCATCGGACAGTTTCGCATCGTGCGGCAACTTGGCTTCGTCCTCCAAGCGTTCCACCAACCGCAAAACCTCTACCTCGCGGTTTTGCTTCAACAAATAACGCGGGGATTCCGGGAGCCATAAAAACAGTGGAATCAGCAACAAGAGAGGCACGCCACCGAGGATAAAGGGCACACGCCACGCAAAACTCGCAGGGAACGTATCCAGCGCCCACAGCGAAGCCAAATTTGGAACCACGTACGCCGCAGTCAAAATACCGTTCGAGAACCCAACGCTGACCGCCCGTTGCCGACTACGCACAAACTCCGACAGAAACAAATACGGCATCGGCAGCACAGCGCCTTCTCCGACACCCGCCAAAAAGCGGATAAACAGCAGGGACCAGTAGTTCGGCATCAGCGCACCTGCCAACGTCAGAACAGAGAAAAACAAAATGCCCAAGAGGACGACGCGGCGCCGACCAAATCTATCCGCCAATAATCCTGACGGAATCATTCCGACGACGACACCGAACGTCGAGGCGACTGCCAGCAGACCTTGTTGCCAGTTCACGAGCGCCCAATCCTTTTCGAGCGTGCTCAACACTGGACCGACGATACCAATGTCAAACGCTTCTGCGAGCCACACAAACGACAACAAAATGATGATGCCAACAACCGTTCTCGTCACCGGGATGCGATTGAGTCTCGACAATAAATTGACGTGGGTAGGATTTGCTGACATGCTGTCAAGCCTCCCGTATTTTTTGATGATTTTTTGAGATACACCGCACACTCAAACCGCCTTCGACAAAGGCGCCCTCGCTGACGAACGGCGCAGCCGCGTCTTCGTGCCAACAATGTAACTGACAAATGGAATCTTGCCGATAAGATAAGCAGCAAATCCTGACAAGACATACGCCAACACCGCAGTGAACGGAATTAACACCAAATGGGCTGCACCATGAAGATGAAGACGGTTATCTATCTGTTCCAAGTAATGTAAAGCGATGGGATGCAACAAGAAGATGCCAAAACTGACGCCGCCAAAGAAACGTATCACCGGTGTAACGCGCCGAAGTCCCGGCTCCGCCATCACCCGCGTCCACTTCAAGCCGATTGACCAAAGTAAAGTCGCAACAATCAAGGCGTACGGTATCATGATGGGCTGTAAGACGTCCACCGCCTCCCCGTCCGTCATGTGAAGGCCAAACCGCTCAATAAAGTAAGTCGCCCACAGGGCCAAAATACCTAGTACTGCGGCGACACCGACCACGCCAGGGTGCGAACTCACCCAACTCTTTACCTGATTGTACTTCACCGATAAAGCCGCACCAGCGACAAACCAGAATTGATAGGTCAAAATAAACCTATCCCGATAATGGACGAGAATAAACAACCACGTCGGAAGTCGGCTGACATCCAAATGATTCAATACGGTTTGGTTAAGAACCATGATGCCAATCTCCAACGCGAAGCTCACACTGACGAGCCACCACAGATGCCGTTCCAACTTGCGAACCATCTTCACAATCAGCGGGAACAACACGTATAACTGCATCGAAACGAGCAAAAAGTAGAGAAAAAACTGATTCGCCGTCAACAGTGCATGGCCGAAGCGGTGCGCCAGCGACTGCCAGGCCCAGTTAAAGTGATTTAAGTACGTACCAGTAAACAAAATGTATAGTGCCGTCCAAGCGATATAAGGAACGGCAATCAAACTGAGTCGCTTGCGCCAAAATGACCAAACCGTAAATGTCCGATCATAGTACGTATAAAAAAGCACCAACCCCGTGATAAACATGAACGCTTCCCGCGTGAAGTGAAAAGCCATCGTCAGCAAATCCAGCGAGATATTCGTTCTAGAAAACGCAGGGGTTTGTGCATCAAACGCCGAGAACACGTGTACAAAAATGACACCGAGAATAATACACGCGCGCATCAAGTCAACTTCGTACAGATGCTGTTTCTTCAGAGTCTACCACCTCTTCATGTAAAGCGTAGGCATCGACATGTACCAGAGTAACGGCTAAACCTTGAAGACAAATTGAAATTCAGTCGGCCAATTCAATCCTGTTTCAAGACTCATTCGGTATAACTACACCGTCGACGCTTCTGCTAGCATAAAACCCGACCGACAAATCGCAACAGAAAGGTTCTTGCAATGAAACCACAAAAAGTACAAAACAAGGTTCCGCGTTACAAAAAAATCCGCAACACCGTCACCTACGTGATTTGTGCAGCCGCACTAGTCCTTGGCGGTTGGGCCTTGGCAAAAGTCCAATCATCCAACAAAGCCTTGCTAGAGACTACACCTCCAAACAGTTTACAGGACAAGCTGACAACAGAAAAGGTGATGATTATTGGCGGATCGATGGCACATGGATGGAAAGACCCAAACGACGACTCGTATTTAAAACGTGCATTCGCGTCGTTAAGCGACTCCACCAACACAAATTGGGTGTATGACGACAGGACAACCGTGGGCGGCTCACCCGTGAGCCTCCAGAAAAAGGAAACGCTACAAACTTGGCTCGACAAGGACAAACCCCAAGTGGTCGTCATCTCATGGGGACTGTTAAACGATGTCTACGATAAAACGCCAATGAACAAGTTTAATGCGGCATTTAAGGACGAAATCAAAAAATCTTTGGCTGCACACGCCGTCGTCCTCATTGTGACATCTCCTGTAACCAAGGCTACGGCGCTCTATGATCACGACCAAGTAGAGCAATACATCCAAAACGAAGTGAAGGACGCGAGCGCGTTCCACAGCAAAAATATTTACTTTATCGATCTCAACAGCACCATGTCGACTTACATGAAAGCTCACAACCAAACTTGGCAAATGTATTACGGCGACAGTTGGCACCCGAACCAAGCGGGACATGAGCTCGGTGGAAAATTACTATACAACGAACTGATTCAGACATTCGGCACGGGCCCTATTCTGTACAAAGGCAACACGGTAAAGAGCGCGCAGTCGTAATTCGATTGCAAGCTCTTTGCCAACCATACAAATCTCAAGAAAATTTCAAAACAATTTCAATAGAGTTTCAAAGTTCGCAACGTATACTCACCACAGTTTCAATCTTTTCAAGACCACAAATCGAGTGACGTCGAGAGGTGTGAAACCAGTGTCTGACGTGACAGCCACAGTTGCATCCCATGGACTGGACCTGCCAACACGAGCACCCACGGCGTCGATTTTTACTTTGGCGGCACCCTCTTTGAAAAGTTCTACATCCAAGGCAAGTCACTCAACTAAAACGATGGAGGAATATAGCGGTGCGCGATATAAATAATGTATTTCACCTGGCGATTCCAGCGAGAGACCTAGATGAGGCGTATACTTTCTACGTTGAAAAACTCGGCTGCAAACTGGCACGGCGCTATGCAGACCGGATTACGCTAGACTTCTTTGGCGACCAAGTCGTCTGTCACCTATCCCCAGATTACGACCAGGAGCCAAAGATGTACCCTCGCCACTTTGGCGTAACCTTCCGCGACAGAGCCCAATTCGACAACCTCTATAAGCTTGCCAAGCAGCGTGAGATCCCATTCTTTCAAGATATGTCGCTTCGATTCGAAGGGCTCATCGAAGAGCATCTCACGTTTTTTCTGATTGATCCGTCGAACAATCTACTCGAATTCAAATATTATCACGACGAGCGCATGATGTATTGACACGATGGATGAACAAAAACAGGCCGCCCGGATGGACTGAGTAGGGGCAGCGGGAACCAATCTCGGTCGATGCCGCCCCTACTCAGCCCCCTCCACTCACCACAGGATGTCGCTACATCACCGCGGAAGGCGGTACGGAACCGCCAATACCTTCACGGATTTGTTCAATACGAGCCAGGCCATCAAGACGCTCCCCGTCTTGTTATGGAGAAGTTTATGCCACCATCTCTTCGTGATGAATTGCGGTACAACAACGGTGATATCCTCTGGGTCATAAAAATCCAATTCCAGTTCTATAAACCGCTGGATTCGACGCGCAACCGAACGATACTGCGAATGAATCACCACCAAACGGACACCTGCATTCAATTTATCCCACTGAGCCCGTATTTTTTTCTCTGCCTCAAGCTCTTCCTCTGGACTATTCCCCGATACCACGGACACAGCCACGACGTGTTTGAAATTCGCCAAAGCATATTCCAGTGCATGCACAGACGACTTATTAATGGACGCAATCGGCACCAGCGTGATGGTATCCCGGTCTGGTTTAAGCGGGCGTGAAAAATCGTATTTGAGATCTTCCCGCACTTGTTGATAGTGGCGCTGGATTTTGCTGAAGGTGATGACCATCAGTGGCACGCAGACAATCACGAGCCATGCGCCACTTGTAAAGCGCGTGATGCCAAAAATCAAGCAGGCTCCGGCTGTAAGTGCCAATCCACACGCACTGCCAATGGCACGCGTCAACCACTTCCCTTCACGTCTCCGGATGGTTCGCACAACCATACCGAGTTGCGAAACACTAAAAGTGTAAAAGACCGATACACCGTACAGCGGCATCAATTCATTCACTCGTGCGTGAAACCCAATGGTCAGGGCCAAGGAGATCAGTGTCAAAAACACGATACCGTTGCTGTAGACGAGCCTATCCCCCTTATGTAACAGCCAGCGGGGCATAAACCCGTCGCGCGCCATCGACGACCACAGGGCCGGGCAGCCGGTAAAAGCCGTATTGGCCGCAATGGCAAGAATGCACATCGTAGAGACAGAGATGATAACAGTGATAAGATACCCCAATCCATGTGTCCCAAAGAGAACCATCGACTCTTGATTAATCAGCGGTACATCCGGGTTGTACGTCAAGCCGTGCAGCATAGCCGTCCCGGAGACAATCAGGAACAGCAAGCTCAACGTAATGACCAGTGTAAGCAACAACCGTTGCGCACGCAGTGGCGATGGTGCCTTAAAAATCGGGACAGAATTGGACACCGCTTCGACACCCGTAAGTGCACTACAACCATTTGCAAACATCCGTAAGAACAAAAACAAGCTCATTCCCTGGACAGCGTGCATACCAGCGAGTGAGGGTACGTGAATTGCAGCCGGGTTTTGAATCGCCCTCACCACTGCCGTGATGCCAAGGGCAATGATGCATCCAATAAAAATGTACGTAAATGGAACAAATACATTGGCCGATTCACTCGTGCCACGCAAGTTGATGACCATGATAATTAACGTCAAGATGACGTTGGCCAAAAGTTTATGATGGCCGATAAAGGGAACAACGGGCCCAATCGCGTCGATTCCCGCAGCAATGGATACCGCGACAGTCAACGTGTATCCAACAATCAGCGTCGAGGCTGCCGATAACCCCCAAAACTTCCCTAAATCATGAAGGCCAATTGCGTAGGCGCCGCCACCGCGCGGGTATTCATGAATAATGCCCCGGTATGCTAGATATAACAAAAATGCAAGGGCTACGATAATAAACGTCCCCAACATCGAGAAACCGAGGACGTCAGAGATATACGCCTTCGCACTCGTCGCACCGACGACTGAGGCCAAAATCAACTCCATTTGGTCTGTTGCATAAGCGACGCTCGACAGCGCATCCGGCGTCATCACCGCCATTCCCTTGAGAACGCCTATCTTGGAATGACCTGATTCACGCGTCTTAAGCGGCCGACCAATCAGTAACCTCTTCAGTGTTGTAGCCAAAATGCAAATCCCCCAAATGTCAATGGTCGAATACCCAGCCGAAGCGGCGTTTTAAAATGGTTTGCCCGCAAAACACAGTGATAATGTACTACGAATTGAACCTTGTGGAAACGACTTTTTTTCAACATTGGTATCAAAGTCAATATCCAGGAATCGGAATGTCCTCACAATACCCGATAAGTTGCCGTTACGCCGACGCACGAAAAAAACGAACCCCAGCGAAACTGCTGGGGTTCGTTTCATCTGTTGCTATCAACTTGGAGGTGAAGCAGTTTGAATCGTCAGTCGCCAAAGCCTGAGAATGGATCCAACGGGTCTTGACCGTCATCGCCGGAACCGTAGCTGTTCGGCACACCGCCACCTTGTGCACTGCTGCTGTCACTACTGTTACCCGTATCATTTATGCTCTCTTGTTGCCCAACTTTAACATCCAAGGTCTTTTTCGTATTGCCGCGATACACAGTGACCTTGACCGTTTGACCTGGCTGCAATTTAAACAGCGCTGTCCGCAAATCCGCAATGCCCTGCACTTCTGTGCCGTTGATGGCGATAATCACGTCCCCCGCTTTCAGGCCTGCATTTTTCGCGTTTGCCGACGTCACAGAAGAAACATACACGCCGTAGTTCACTGGGACGTTCGCATAGCCCTCAGGGATTTCCGACATATCATAGCCCTCAATGCCAATGGATGGGTGCACCGCGTGCCCCGTCTGGATGATTTCGGACGTGATTTGTCGGACCTCGTTGGATGGAATCGCAAAGCCCATTCCTTCAAAGTCCTGCTCAACAATTTTGCTACTGTTGATGCCAATCATCTGGCCGGATGCATTCAAGAGTGGGCCACCACTGTTGCCTGGGTTAATGGCCGCATCCGTCTGAATGACTGATTGATAATCCAGCGTCTGTTCGGATGTCGGTTCTTCGACCGGCATCGTGCGCTGGCTGCCACTGACAATGCCTGCGGTCACAGTGTCAGCGAAATCTAGCCCCATTGGCGTACCGATGGCAATGGCCGGCTCGCCCACTTGGATATTATCGGAGTTGGCAAATTGAATCGGCTGTACCGATTGGAAGTTCGAGACCGGCACCTTCAGTACAGCTAAGTCCGTATACGGGTCGGTTCCTACCACGGTAGCCTGCACGCGCTTATTCGACTGCAGCACGATATCGACCTTGGTGCCCCCTTCAACCACGTGGTTATTGGTCACGATATACGCGTTGTTCCCATTTTTATAAAAGTAGACGCCAGAACCAATGTCAGATTCTTGTGTCTGTGATTGCTGGTTAAAGAAGTCGCTGGTTGTCGTGTAATTCACGACCGCCACGACATCTGGCTCAACTTGTTTCACCACTTTTGTAATGTCAGAGTTGACATTGACATTGACACTTTGCGCCACTGGTGTCGTCGTCGTGGCAGAGCCACCGGTCGTATTGACACCACCGTTGTGCCCGGCCACGAATGGTGTCACTGCCAGCGTCGCGCCAGCACCGATTAGCGCTGACAACACCACCGTCGCCGCCCACTTCCAGGTCTCACGTTTTGCTATGTTTTCAGAAGGCTTGGAACGATAGTATCCCATCTGACTGTCCCCCCGCAGGTCGTTATGTTCTTTCAAGCTACTGTTATCATGCCGTATCAACCTTGAAGAATCCTCGAATCCAGCCCAACTTTACAGCATTTCCTCACGAATCACTATCCATGCCAAAGCACATCAAGAAAAGGGCCCAGTTCGGGGCCCTTTTCTTATTGTATACCTTTGCGACGTCCCTCAAACAACGACAGTCAGCGTAGAAGACAAGAATCATATGGAATTTTCGTCAGCTTCCAAAATTCTGTTCGTACCACGCCTTCGCCACCTGTAATTCCGGCTGCATTAAACCGTGTCCTCCTGGATGAAAGCGCAACACAGCCGCCGCACCTTGCACCTTTAGCAATTCTGCCAGACGGTTGGTTTCTGCTTGTGGAATGAGCGAATCGACTTCGCCAGCCGACAACAAGACAGGCTTGCCGCGCAACGGCTGCGTGTCAGTAGCATCTGTCGGCGCAAATGGGACCATGGGCCGGAATAACAGAGCGCCCGCAAAGACGTCCGGATGTCGCAGAAGAATGCTCGCCGCAATATTGGCGCCATTTGAATAGCCAACCGCAATTCGCTTGCCTGGATGTATGCCATAGGTTTCGGAAGCCACACGCAGGAAGTCAGCCAATTCATCGGTTCTGTACAACAAGTCTTCCTGGTCAAAGACGCCCTCCGCCAAACGGCGAAAAAAACGCGGCATCCCGCCCTCCAACACCTTGCCGCGTACACCAAGCAGCGCCGCGTCATCCGCCAAAAAACGCCCCAGTGGAATCAGGTCTTGTTCATTGCCGCCCGTGCCATGCAATAACACCAATGTATGAGCATCCGTACCGGATGAAGACGGAACGTATTCGTGGATAAAGTCCAATTGTGTCATGAGAATCCTCCTGAACGCTCACAAACTGTCCAATTGCGTTACGGACAGCCTACAATATAAACTTACTTTTGTAAAGTTACAGAAGCAGAACGGATACGACGACTCATACAGGCCGCAACCTTTCCTCACTGTCACATAATTTTTCGACCTGGCGCAATAATATCTTGGCCAAAATCATTCACAAACGAGGGAAAAACATTGAATATACTGGTCGAGGAAACGAGAGCGGGCGTCGTCGATAACGTTCACCTCGGGCATATCGCCGTCGTCAACGCAGATGGGAAAGTACTGTATCACTACGGCGACCCGAACTACATGACCTACGGCCGATCCGCCCTGAAACCCATGCAAGCCATTCCCATTATTGAAACCGGTGCCGCCGACCACTTCCAATTTGAGGACGCAGACCTAGCTATCTTCTGTGCCTCCCACAGTGGGGAAGAACGTCACCGTTCACGCGTCCGAGCGATTCTCAAACAAATCGGCAAGGACGAGCACGACCTCGAATGTGGCGTGATGGCTCCAATTAGTAAAACGAGTAACGAGGAGCTCATTCGCAGCGGGCAAAAGGCTGATCCGGTATGCAATTGTTGTTCGGGTGTCCATGCCGGGATGTTGGCGACAGCCGTGTACCTTGGTGAGGACACACACGGGTATGTACACAAAGATCATCCTGTGCAACGCCGAGTCGCACAGGCAGTCGCAAATGTCGTCGGGTTGCCAGTCACAGAGATTCACACGGGACTCGACGGATGTGATATCCCAACGTACTATCTGCCGCTCAAACATCTGGCGTGGGGATTTGCACGCCTCGCACAACCAAAAGGGCTGGACGAAAGCCAGCAAAACGCCATTGTCCGAATTGTCGAAGCAATGGACAAGCGGCCAGACATGGTCACCGAAAAAAACATCTATAGCGCGAAGCTCATTCGTGCATTTGAAGGACGAATTTTGGCCAAAGAAGGGGCGAAGGGCGTATTCTGCCTGTTTGACAGGGAACGTGAACTCGGTGTCGCTGTAAAAATTGCCGACGGCGGCGCAGAACCGATTCCCGCAGTGGTCAATGAAATTCTTCGCCAGTTGGACATTGGTACGAATGGACCATTGGACGAGTTGACCAGCTACGACCGAGAAAGCATTAAAAATATCCCGGGCCACGTCGTTGGCTACATGGAGCCAAGATTTTCCCTAAGCCAGACATCGCGTGGCGTCTAATTGGGGCGAGGCGGCGCCTGGTCGTCAAACACACACTGGTTTACGGGGATATCGACAAACGACTGGATGCTAGGTTGCCGCAGCGTACCACCAGGTGTCCAATCGGCAAACTGAATCTTCACCGCAAACCGAGGCGCAAGCCAATGGGCGTCGCGATGCCTATCCGGTTGATTGACGAATGGCCGCGTGTCTGTCACATGCGGCCGAAACTTCTCTTTTAAAAGACGCCACTGCGTTTTACTGAAGCGCCCGGTGCCCGCGTGTCCGATGTACCAGAGTCGACCCCTGGTGTCATATTGTCCAACCAACAATGCGTTCACCGCGCCACTGTCATCCACTGTAAACCCGCCAATCACGGCAATCAGATCTTGATAATTTTTTACCTTCACCCACAAGTCTGACTTTCCGCCGAGGATATACGGCGAGTCGGGCTGTTTGAGGACGATACCTTCCATGCCATACGACTTCACTACCTCAAATAATGCGAAGGCATCGTCGTGCGTACGCACTTGTTGAACATTTGGATGGGACTTAAGTACGGAGGATAACCGCTCGAAGCGTTGTACGTATGGGCGCGTCGTCAACCATTCTCCGTTGTGGTACAAAATATCAAAGACCATATAAGTGATGGGCACAGCTTTTTGGGCCAAGGCGACGCTGTCTCGCCTGCGCACGCCATCCCGCCGCATCACCTCGTGGAAACTCGGCTTGTTATCTGGCCCCAGCGCGATGATCTCGCCGTCTAAAATCACCGAATCACCCGTACAGTAGGTGTCGATGGCAGACAGCTCCGGATATTGCATGGTGCGCTCACGCCGTTTGCGGTTGAACAAACGCACGGCATTGCCGTCGAAATAGGTCAGCACGCGCACGCCATCCCACTTGATTTGGGGCAACCATATCCCTTGCGTTGGAATTGCATCGCGACGTATCGGTTCAAAGGGAACGACCGGATCCAAAAATGAACCCCTCGCAATCTTCACATAACGTAGGTATCCTCCTCATACTTGGAAGAAAACGCACAACCTATACAGGGGCCATCACGACAAAGTCTCTTTCAGATCTGCTGCGGTTGGAAACGCGGCCATCGTTCCTCGATGCCCGGCCGTCCAAGCGCCAACGCGATTGGCCAACAAGAGGGCCTCTTCCAACTCTTCTGTCGAGAGGCGTTCAAGCGATTCTTTGAACGTCCTGAGCGTCATCAGAAGCGCACCGAGAAACGCATCCCCCGCTCCCGTCGTATCCACGGCCTCAACGGCTACACCCGGAACTGCACCAGTCCGATTGCCGAGTTGATAAGCACATCCTTTCGCGCCGAGCGTCGCCACCACGAGCTTCTCTGGGGCCGCCAGCTCTGCCAATCCCTTTTCGATATCCGTACAGCCCGTCAAAAGAAACAGTTCCTCCTCTGACACCTTAACTAGGTTCGCCTTCTCCACACCCAGGCGCATTTGAACGCGCGCTGACTCCTCGTTCGGCCACAAGGAGGCTCTCCAGTTCGGGTCAAACGACACCGTCACACCGTGACACTGCGCATAGTCCACCGCGGCCCACGTAGCTTCCCGTGCAGGGGAATGGGTTAAAGATAAAGCGCCGAAGTGAAAAAATCGCGACTGCGCAATCAGCTCATAGCACACGTCTTCCGGGCGAAGCAAGGTATCCGCGCCGGGATTGCGGGCAAATGTAAAATCCCGCTCACCCGCCGCATCAATTCGGACGAATGCCAAAGTGGTCCTATCCTCACTCGTTCGCATCACCCCCGTCGCATCAATTTGATAAGCGTCAAGCGTCGCGGTGAGAAAGTCTCCAAACCGGTCATCCCCAACCATGCCAATAAAGGCCGTCCGCCCGTTTAACCGCGTGGCTGCTGCCAAGACGTTGGCTGGCGCGCCCCCCGCATCGCCTTGCATCTGTGGAGGCGCTGCGGTCGATTCAGTCATCGTGATGTCGACCAACAACTCGCCGAGTGCGACGATATCATAACGCATAGGAATGAACATCCTTTCAAACAAAGTTGCGTGACGCGTTTCAGTTGATCAGTACAAAGCGGCAAACATAACACCTGACCAATGCACCAGCCCATGCATCTTTTGTGCAACGTCGTGCCACACTATAAAGGAAATACGTGATCTTCGGGAGACTCCAATGGACATGGAATCAATTCCAATTGTGATCGAAGACAAAGAAATCGTCCTCACGAACCCACATAAGGTACTCTGGCCCGAGGTCGGTGTAACGAAACTCGACTACATCCAGTACCTCATCCAGATATCCCCCTACCTGCTGCCCTATACGAAAAATCGGTTGCTCATGATGTGGCGCTTTCCAGACGGCATTGAAGCGTCGCGCATCGTCCAAAAGTCGATACCGCAACATGCGCCGACCTGGATACCACGAGCATTTTATAAAGACAAGTTCTATATTCTGCTCAACGACCTCGCAACCCTCGTCTGGGTGGCAAATTACGCGGCTATCGAGTTACACGTCCCATTTACAATCCACGACCAACCAGACACGCCCACGGATATCGCGTTTGACTTAGACCCGTCCGTGCCAGATGCGTTCGACACCGTGTTACACGTTGCGTTGCAACTTCACGATGTGCTCCATTCGCTAGGTCTCACCAACTATGCAAAAACCTCAGGCGCCACCGGGCTACAGATATTTGTCCCCATACAACCGCGGTACACATTCGAACAAACACGCAAAATCACCAAATTCTTCGCGCAGTATCTGCTACAAAAAATGCCGAACCAAGTGACCTTAGAGCGATCCGTCAAAAACCGCGGCGACAAGCTGTACATCGACTATTTGCAACACTGGAAGATGCGTACCCTATCCGCAGTGTATTCTGTACGCGCAACGCAAAAAGCCAGCGTCTCCACGCCAGTCACTTGGTCGGAAATCACCCAGGGATTCGTACCCAGTGACTTTACGGTGTTCAATGTGGTTGACCGCGTCGCCCAATATGGTGACCTTTTTGCGCCCATTGCAGCCAAAGACTCCCGCGAAAGTCTAGACGCTATTCTCCAGTTCGTGGCACAGCATAATCTGTAGTGCCCGCACCCTAAGCACTACCATTGACGGCACTGTGGCGGAATTTTCCGGCTTGAAATGGAGCATAGATTGCCGACGAACGGCCACGCTATACCCGTCGAGTCTAGTGAACGACTCACATTTAAGTGGATAAATGCAACTACATCCATGCACCAATTCGCAAGTATTCGCATCCGATACAGTAGGTACATGTGGGTACCCCGCACCGTCCCATACGTGGCGGGTTGACATACATCCGGCCCCGCAATTCGCGGGGCCTCATTTCACGCCAAATAACGCTCTCCCAATGACCAGATACGAAAATTGCGAGCCCTTAGGATTATCAGCCAATCCATTGACCAATCATGGTATAGTGATGGGATGGAACGCGAAAAAAGGGGCGAGTAAATGATTCGAGTCAAAGATATTTCGGTGTCATTTGGCAGCCGAGTTTTATTTGAAGATGTCAACCTCAGTTTTGACGAAGGCAATCGCTACGGCCTCATCGGTGCCAATGGCGCAGGAAAATCGACCTTTATGAAAATCTTAGTCGGCGATTTCGAACCAACCACTGGCAATGTCTCTGTCGCAACCGGCGTACGCGTCGGCGTCCTCCGCCAAGATCACTATCAATACGATGATTGTACAGTTCTTGATACTGTGCTAATGGGTCACCCAGAACTATGGAAAGTGATGAAAGAGCGCGAGCGCCTTTACGCGCTGCCTGAGATGACGGAAGAGGAAGGCATGCGCGTCGGCGAACTCGAAAGCGCCTTTGCCGATATGGATGGTTACTCTGCCGAGTATTTTGCAGCAGAATTACTCGAGGGCCTTGGCATCCCGGTCGATAAACATGGAGATCTGATGAGTTCCATGATTGGCGGTTTCAAACTCCGCGTCCTCCTGGCGCAGGTGTTGTTTGGACGCCCCGACGTGCTACTGTTGGACGAGCCGACGAACCATCTCGATCTCGACACCATCCGGTGGCTAGAAAACTTCTTGCTCAACCACAAAGGGACGATGGTCATCATCTCGCATGATCGCCACTTTCTCAACACGGTCTGCACTCATATGGTCGACGTGGACTATCAGAAAATCTCGATGTTTACGGGCAACTACGACTATTTTGTCGCTGCAAGCACCCTCGCGCGCGAGCAGTTGTTGGCAGAGAATACGCGCAACCTCGAAAAAATCGCCGAGTTGAAAGAATTTGTCGCGCGATTCTCAGCGAACAAGAGTAAGGCGAAACAAGCGACGAGCCGACAAAAACAAATCGAAAAAATTGAAGTGCAGGAAATTCGTCCGTCGTCGCGTGTGGCGCCATATATCAAGTTCACGGCCAAACAACCTCTCGGCAAGCAGGTGGTGCATGCGAAAGACGTCAACAAATCATTTGGCGACTTGCATGTATTAAAAAACGTGAACCTAGACATTTTGAACGGCGATAAAGTAGCTGTGATTGGTACCAATGGGATTGGCAAAACAACGCTGCTGAATACGCTCTTGGGTGAACTTGCGCCAGATTCGGGTGAAATCACCTGGGGTCAATCGGCACAGCCGACGTATTTCACACAAGATCACAACGAGACGATTCCAAAAGATACGACGGTGTATCAGTGGCTGCGGAGTTTCGACGACACCGCCGATGAACAATCTATCCGCAGCATTCTTGGCCGAATGCTGTTTTCGAAAGACGAAGTGCACAAGTCGACAGAAGTCCTCTCCGGCGGCGAGTCAGCGCGCCTGATGATTGGCAAAATGCTTCTAATGCAAGGAAATGTGCTGGTCTTAGACGAACCGACCAACCACTTAGACCTTGAGTCTATCGATGCGTTGACAAAGGCACTGCAGGCATTTGAGGGGTCTGTCATCTTCGTCTCCCACGCTCGCCAGTTAGTGGAAGACGTCGCGACGCGAATTGTCGAGTTGACGCCAGCAGGTATCATCGACTTCCGCGGTCCGTACGCTGAATACCTGCAAAAGCGCGACACCTTCGTCGCACAATAACACCAAACGGGCAACTTGAAGAGGGTGGTTGTATGAAGGACGGCAAACATCGCAAAGATATTCACCCAGGCCTCGAGGTTGATATCGTACTCAAAAAAGACCAGCCGACAGGCAAGTTAACACGTGGTATTGTCAAGGACATTTTGACGAATTCCCCGACGCACCCACACGGCATTAAGGTGCGTCTACGCGATGGTCAAGTGGGCCGCGTACAAGTGATTTACGACGGCGACGCAAAGCAGGAATCATAATTGGGCCGCCTGATACTTTCAACAGAGAAGCATCGGGGCCAAACAAAAAGACGGCGCGTTGCCGTCTTTTTTTCGATATTTTACAGAGATGAACAAACGCTCCTGCTGGATGGCTCAAGTGGCGAAAATCCTGGTATGCCATGTAATTGTCTCCGATTGCTAGCATTCTAATTCCTTCCGAGCGTAACCACACACCTGACCAAGCAGCCATCGCCACAAAGAAAGGCGGCCCCCAGTGATGGGAGACACCTCTTTTCTGCCGACTACACGATAACACGTCGCTCCGCAAGTGTGATTGTGAAGCGGGGCCGCCAACCGTGAGCTTAGAACTGTTTTGCTGCGTCCTGCGCGCGTTTGATGCCGTCTCGAATAATTTCCTCAGCTTTGTCAGGGAATTGGTTGTGTCCTTCAACAATCACCGTGGTGATGTCTTGAACGCCCCAGAAACGCAGCGTATTGGTGACCAAGTTGACCGCCATCTCCAAAGAGCTCATCGGTTCCTCTGAGTACACGCCGCCCCTTGCATTCAGCAATACCACTTTCTTGTCCTGCAAAAGGCCGACGGGACCCTCAGGCGTGTAGCGGAACATCTTCCCTGCCTGATTCAAATAATCGAGGTAGGTATGAAGAACGGCCGGAACAGTAAAGTTCCAGAGCGGAAAACCAAACACAACTTTGTCTGCGGAGAGAAACTGATCTACGTACTTGTTCACCAGATCAGTTGCTTCTTTCTCCGCTGGCGTCAAATCCATCTCTTTTGCCAATTTGAACATACCGTTAATCTTCTCTACATCGTAGTAAGGAAGGTTTTCCTTAAACAAGTCCAATTCAATGATTTCATCCTCTGGATGCGTTTCTTTGTAGCTGTCCAAAAAGGCATGGTAGAGCTTAACGCTCACTGCCTGATCAATTGGACGAGAATTTGCTTTCACAAACAGTACTCTTGCCATCGAAGAATCCTCCTTGTTTTTGCTTCCTATCATTGCTACAGCAACCAACTGATACAGCCGAAGGAATTCACTAAACGTTTAAACACATATTCAGCAAGATTTTACGAACTTGCACAATCTCCTGGGTAGTTATTCCCCACACACCCACTGCTTGAATGCGTAAATCATGGGAATGACATCCTTGGCGACGTCCTTTTCCTTATCGGTAAAGAATACCTTATAGTTGCTATAACAACTATCATTACGAAAGTAGATTATAGTTTAGCGTATGTACAGTGTCAAATCATGATTCATCAGGTCAACATTATGTCGCGGCGGTGGAGCGACGGCCTACAGCTTAAGGTCGATTTTTTGCACTATTCGCGTGATTTCGCCCGACCCGGCCCACGCAAGGCACCTTTTCTACCTGATTCCCCCTCGCTCACCCAAGCGCGCAATAAGACATTTTTTCTGCACTATCGCCGCATGGACAAGCGGCTCCGCCTTATGAAGACATCCCCCGCTGCTCCTGCTCCAGCCCCGTGCCTGGGTGCACGGGGCCCTCAAATGTTCACTCAAGGGGCATCAGTGCAGTGTGTGATATTGGCTCCCAAAGTACAGCAAAGGATTTTTGTCCGAATGCGCGAGTGACGTCACGAGCCCAACGAATAACGTGTGATCCCCACCGTCATAAGAAGCCCACAACTCGCAAGCTATCGTCGCGACCGTATCGGCCAACACTGGCACATCATTCAATCGCTCATAGCGAATGCCTGCTGAAGCGTCTGGTGTGGAACTTTGGGCGAAAAGGTTCGACAATGTCTGTTGTTCCTCCGACAAAATACTAATGCCAAAGGTGCCGGTCTCCTGAATGTATCCGTGTGTCTTCGCGCGCTTATCGACCGAAATCAGCACCAAACTCGGGTCCAGCGAAACGGAAATAAACGCGTTGGCTGTCATGCCGTGAATCACGCCAGATACCTCCGTGGTCACGACCGTCACACCCGATGCAAATTTCCCCATGACTTTGCGAAAGTCCGCTTGTGAAAAGTCTCCCATTGTCACACCTCAATCCCTTATCAATGATGGCCTCACTACTATACACCCGTGGTGGTCATCATTTCACATGGGGCAGTATCAGAATTGGATCAAAATTCCACAAAACGGGCGCCTGCTGGATTTTGCAACCACCTCTCGAATATAACGCAAGTTTGCGATAGACTAAACTGACTGTGGAATATATGTTCGGACTGGGGTTACGTACTGAAATGGCCAAAAATACATGCGTGCAGCCCTTTTTAAAATGGGCAGGCGGGAAACGACAACTACTCGACGAAATTCGAAAATATGTGCCGAAAGGTTACAATACATACTACGAGCCATTTGTCGGCGGCGGGGCAGTGCTGTTCAGCCTACAGCCAGAACGAGCCGTCATCAACGACATTAACGCGGAATTAATTCGCACCTACCGCGTGATTCGAGATGATGTCGACACATTGCTCGAACACCTAGCCAGACATCAAAATGACAAAGAATACTTCTATGCGCTGCGGGCGCTAGACAGAACGGAACAGTTCCAGTCGCTGTCGCCAGCCGAGCGCGCCTCACGGCTCATCTACCTGAACAAGACATGTTACAACGGTCTGTTTCGCGTCAATCGGCAAGGGCAGTTTAACGTGCCATTCGGCGGCTACAAAAACCCGAATATCGTCAACGAGCCAGTTCTGCGAGCGGTTCACCAGTACCTTGTGGAGAACGAGATTGACATTCTCAACACCGATTTCGTCGAAGCAGTGGCCTCCGCGAAAGAGGGGGATTTTGTTTATATTGATCCACCCTATGATCCCATATCAAGCACCGCCTCCTTCACCGGCTACAGTCTGGATGGGTTTGGTAAGGACGAGCAAATTCGGTTAAAAAAGACCGTCGATTCGCTAACGAATCGGGGGTGTAAAGTGTTATTAAGCAACTCGGCCACCGATTTTATTAAAGACTTGTACAAGGATTATCACATCGTCATCGTAGCGGCAAATCGCGCCATCAACTCGAATGCTTCGAAGCGAGGCAAAATTGACGAAGTCCTGGTGATGAATTATGGGAAAGAATGATAGTGCATGGGAGACGCTTTTTGAACGATACGACATCCTCTCCCACATCGCACAAACGGGTTTTTACGAAATCGACGCGGCGACCATCCGAACCGTGCGCGAACCACGCCTGATGAGCAAGTTCGACCACCACACAAACCTACCGGACATCTTCCGCCGTCATGGTCTGTGCATTCTGCCCATTTCCCGATCACGCTACATCATCGGCCCGTTTCACGCCTATCAGCAAATGTACGATGCCGTACACGCCAAACCCACCCGGGTACACTTTCCGGCCCATATTACGTCGATTAACCCCTGTAACCTGTATTCCGAAAGTGTCGCCCTCCACTGTGCGTACGTGTGCGGCATGATAGACGACCTTCTCGGCGAACCGTCGCTCCCCACGGTTTCCGGCCGCATGTCGTCGAGCGACTTCTCCTTTACGATTCGAACGGAAAGCGGTTCAAACCAATGCATCTCTGTGTCCAAATCGCAGATAGAGATTGACGCTGGTTATGAAAGTGCGCATTCATTCCTCGTGGTTGAAGCTAAAAATGAGTCCGCCAGCGATTTTCTCATCCGTCAGTTGTACTATCCTTACCGCTTGTGGCAGGACAAGCTCAATAAACGCGTCATTCCGGTTTTCTTTACATATTCCAACGACATCTTTAGCTTTTTTGTCTACGAATTCGACGAAGTCTCCAATTACAACTCATTGCACCTTGTTCAGCGACGGGATTACGTCATCTCGCATGAAGAGATTACCCTGGATGACGTCGTATACGTTCTCGACAGCACGCCGACGGTCGCCGAACCGACCGTTGCCTTCCCACAAGCGGATACGTTCTTGCGGCTAATTGACTTACTGGGGTTGCTAGTCAATCGCGACTTGGAAAAAGACTTTATCACGACCAATTACAGCTTTGACAAACGCCAAACCAACTACTACACGGCCGCAGGGATGTACTTGGGTCTGATTGAGCGGTATGTGGACGAGCACCACGCGGTATGTTTCCGGCTCACACCAAGAGGTCGAAAAATTATGGCACTTCCGTATAAGCAAAAGTACCTCTCTATCGTCACAACAATACTGGAACACGCCGTATTTCAACGAGTCTTGCGCGAATATATGGCGACTGGTGCACTGCCGGACGTCTCCCGCGTCGTCGAGCACATGCAAGCGTGTGGCGTATACGGCATCGACGCAGAAAGCACTTACCGCAGGCGCGCACAAACCGTACTAAAGTGGATTGAGTGGATTATCGGATTGCAGAACCAATAACTTGTGATAATCTACAAATTGTGGCTTTCGTACCACTGGAATAAATCAATAAGCGAGGGATAAAGATGGCGTGGGTGTATCTCATCATTGGGATTTTGGCAGAAGTCTGTGGAACGACATCGATGAAACTCTCTCAAGGATTCAGCAAATTAATCCCCTCCATCGCCCTTTTCGTGTTTTATGGACTGAGCCTCGTCCTCGTCAACCTCGCGCTCAAGCGCCTCGACGTCAGCGTCGCCTATGCAGTGTGGTCGGCAGTTGGAACCGCCATCATCGCCGTCATCAGCGTACTCTATTTTAAAGAGCCGCTCAACTTGATAAAAATCGGTTCCCTGGTCCTCATCGTCCTCGGTGTGGTCGGTCTCAATTTAGCTTCCAAATAACCCCATCTCATTCACCCACCCTGTCGGGCAGCGCTCAAAAGACACAGGCGGTGTTTTGATACGTTGATTTTGTTTGCCTGCGTCCATATCAGATGCGGTAACCGCTGGACCGTTGCCCGACGGTCCACTTAAACCATAATCCTCAAGCAGTCATGACCGGACCATAGGTCTGAATCACTTCGGCAAGTGCTGACGAATCGTGCATCACCATCCGTTCTATCCACTGTGGGTCCTCCTCTGTCACCGCCACACCCCCATTGCCTCATGAATAGCACATACATCTGACACTACGTCGCCTGCCGAGCAGATCTCCCATATATCTCGACAAATTGCAAACTCAAAACAAAATCTTAACAATTCCAAAATGCGTAATTGATTGAGCCTTAACAAACAGATTGTAGGCTAGAGCCTGACAAGTGGAAATCCGTTGCGGCAGAGACATTGGAGAAACCAGCCGAACGACCAAGCACATTCGGTCGCAGATGGTTTCTCCTTTTTGCGAAAAAGGAAGGTTAGGTGAAAAAGATGGCGCAAAATATCGAAGACGTCGTAGCGGACAGCGCGTCGGCAGGTCGAGTGGTCCCGCGTCGACTTCCCCGCATCGCCAACCGCAAGCAAACGGCGATTGCTGGATTTGTATTGATGGCCCCAAGTCTCGTGTTCATCGGACTATTCGTGATGGTGCCTATTGTCTACGTGGTGTACCTCAGTCTCTATAAATCCAACCTGCTCACGCCGCATCCGAAGTTTGTGTTCCTACAAAATTATGTACAGTTGTTCACTGACGTCGATTTTCTCGGATCCTTGAAAAACAGCGCCCTGCTCAGTGGCGGCATGTTGTTCCTGTCACTGCCCATTGGCTGCCTGCTCGCCGCACTCTTGAACATGCGGCTCAAGGGAACGAAATTTTATCGAACCGTATTCTTCGCCCCATATGTCCTGCCACTTGTCGGTTCCGGACTGGTGTTTACCCTGCTCCTGGACAAAGATAACGGATTGGTTAACCACGTGCTGGCACTCGTGGGCGTGCCCCCTATCAATTGGCTCGGCTCCAGCCATACCGCCCTGCTCTCGGTGATGTTAGTCTCCTTGTGGCAATACAGCGGCTACTACATGCTGATTTTCTTGGCCGGCCTACAAAATGTCCCGCAAAGCTTGGTCGAGGCATGTCAGGTCGACGGCGGTGGACGCTTGAAATCGTTCATCCACGTCACCCTGCCCAATCTGACACCGACGATTTTCTTCTGCGCCGTCGTCTGTATCATTCAATCGTTCCAGGCGTTTGACCAAGTGTATGTGATGACAGATGGTGGTCCGAACAATGCGTCGTCGACCCTAACCTATTACATCTTTCACAAAGGGTTTCAGATGTACGATATCGGGTCATCCGCCGCAGCCTCAGTCATCCTGCTCATTTTATTGTCCATCTTGTCGCTCATTCAAATCCGGCTCGGTCGCCGTTGGGTGGTGGAAGAATCGTGAAAAAATTTGCAAAGCTGGAGCGCACGAGTGCTCATGTCGTACTCATCATCGCCGCAATTCTGGCACTCATTCCGGTCTATTGGATGGTCCGGTCCGCCTTGGCAACGAATACCGACATCTTCGATCCCCACTTTCACCCGTGGCTCGTCGATTTTGATTGGCGCAACTTCGCTCAGGCGTGGTCGTCACAACCATTTCCAATCTTCTTCCTCAACAGCATCGCGTCCAGCTTCCTGATTGTGCTCTGCCAGCTGGTGACGTCGACGCTCGCGGCCTACTCGTTGGCGTTTGTCGAGTACCGTGGCAAATCCGTGGTCTTCTTCTGTATCCTGCTGGCCATGATGGTGCCCATGCAGGCGACATTCATTCCGATTTACAGCATGCTCAGCTCCGTGCACCTCATCAATACCTACGGTGCGCTCGTGCTGCCATTTGTCGGATCAGCCTTTGGCATCTTCCTACTGCGCCAAGGATTCGCATCCATTCCAAAAGAAATGATTCGAGCAGCTCGAATCGATGGCGCGAGTGAGTACCGCATCCTCTGGAGCATCGTGCTGCCGAATGCGAAACCAGCGCTCATCACCCTTGCGCTGCTTAACTTTGTCTATCACTACAACGATTTATTTTGGCCACTTGTCGCCACCAACACGACCAATATGCGCGTCGTGCCGGTCGCCCTCACCTATTTCCTCAACCAGGATGCGGGAGAGGGGTTGCAGTGGAACCACATGATGGACGCCGCCATCTTCGCGGTGCTCCCCGTCATCATTCTGTTTTTGTTCGGCCAGCGCTATTTCGTTCGCGGCGTGGCTGGCACATCCATTAAAGGCTAGGCGTTTATCTCACGCGGTCAGGTCAGCCCTACGGCTGTTCTGGATAGATATCACCAACCATATGACAGGAGTGTCCTTATGAAAAAAGTATGGGGAATCAGCGCTAGCATGGTCGGCACCATCGCCGTCGTCGCTTCCGTCGCCGGCTGTGGAAGCACCCAAAATGACACCAAGGCATCAGGAACCGGGAATCCGAGTACGACGACATCGACCGGATCGAGTTCACAACCTGTGACTATTACATTTTGGTACGGCGTCGGCGACACGCTGAGCACCGACATTCAACAAATGGTTTCGGAGTTCAACAAGACGCATCCAAATATCAAGGTCGTCGCTACATATCAGGGTTCCTACTCCGGTGGCGGCGAGGAGCAACAAAAACTGCTGGCAGCCATTAAAGCGGGAGACCCGCCCGATATCGCACAAATCGAGGTCCACGCGATGCCACTCTTCGCGTCGAGCGGGCAATTGGCTGATTTATCCCCGCTGATGCAACAAAGCAGCGTCGACAAACCAAGCAACTTCCTCGACGGAATGCTTGTGTCGACACAGTTTAACGGAGACTACTACGGCGTTCCGTTCAACCGTAGCGTGCCGGTGTTCTACTACAACAAGACGCTCTTCCAAAAGGCGGGCATCAGCAATCCGCCGGCGACGTGGGACGAACTGGTGGCTGACGCGAAGAAATTAACAAGCGGATCCGGCAGCAACAAAGTCTACGGCTTCGAACCGCTCGTCGACTGGTGGCCTTGGGAATACGCGGTCATGTCTGGAGGCGGCTCCATCCTCTCCAGTGACAACAGTAAAGCCACGTTTGATACCCCAGCAGCCACCGATATCCTTTCGAAGGAACAGGAATTGGTCAAGGACGGGTATTCAAATGTTGAAACGGGCCCACAATACTGGGATCTGATGACCCAAGACTTTATTCACGGCAAAGCTGCAATGGACATCGACTCCATCGGCTCGGCAGGCGAAGTCAGCTCTGGCATTGGCAACAAATTCGACTGGGGCACCGCCATCCTGCCTAAGGACAAGACCCTCGCAGTGCCACCTGGAGGCGGCGATATCGCCATCATGAATGGCATCTCGGACGCCAAGAAACAAGCGGCTTGGCAGTTCATTCAGTGGTGGACTTCCCCGAAACAGGCGGCTCAGTGGTCGATGTTAACGGGGTACCTACCCGTGCAGAAAGCTGCCGTTCAGGAAAGTGACTACCAGGCCTTCCTCAAGAAGAACCCGCAATTCAACACGGCTCTGGCGGAACTCAAGTACCAAAAGGCGTCTCCGGCTTCACCGCAGTACCTAAGCGTCCTGCAAACCGTCCAGCAGGGATTACAAGGAATTTTTGACGAAGGAAACTCTGTCACAGACACCATGAAGCAAATGGCCCAACAGGCAGACAGTGAGCTCAACGGCTAAAGGAGTCGAAGACCGTGCAAAACATACAGGACATGTTCGCGCAAGATCGCGTGCTGCGCATTGCGCACCGGGGTGCGAGTGACCGGTGCCCGGAAAACACCCTCCCCGCATTTCGTCAGGCGTTTGCGCACGGTGCCGATATGGTGGAACTCGACGTGCAACTGACCAAGGATGGCTCCTTGGTCATCCTGCACGACCACTATCTCGACAGGACCACCACCGGCCAAGGCTTGGTCGCGGAGCACACCGAGCAACAAATCGTCGCATACGACGCAGGGACCTGGTTTGATTCGCAATTTGCCGGTACACACGTCCCCTTGTTAGACGACGTGCTGCGAGAATTCCCAGAAGCCTCTTTCAACATCGAGTTGAAGTCCTTTCCACTAGCTCGCTCAACAGAGCTCGTCGACGCCGTACTCTCCTGTGTGAAGGCGCATGATGCGATGGACCGTGTACTCTTGTCCTCTTTCGATCACGCCGCCCTCCACACCGCCCGCACCCGCTCCCGGGACATCGCCCTAGGCGCCCTCTACTGCGGACGGCTGTGGCCGGCGTTCCAACTCGCAGAAGCGCTGCGACTCACTAGCCTCCACCCGGACGTGGCGTCACTCGACGCCTCGTTCATCGCCGAGGCGCGCGCACACGGCTACGCCGTGTTGACATGGACCGTACAGACACCCGACATGCTCCAATGGGCCATCGCGAACGGTGTGAGTGGTGTGATTACGGACGTAATCGACATGCCGATCCTCACCTGACACATGCACACCACCCATTTCACCGCACAATCTCATCACATCGAAGCCCCCTCACGAACCGCGTGCAGGGGGCTGAAACACAAATTCTACCCCAACACAAAAGGAGCCCCAAGGTCCCGCCTTCTCAGCGTTCCCCTCAGGGCCCTTCTCTCTCTCGCCTGGCAACGTCCTACTTTCCCAGGAGGTCTCCCTCCAAGTATCC
>NZ_JAFMTW010000036.1 GCF_017329615.1 Alicyclobacillus suci
AAGAGGTTACGGCTTCTTTTTTGGCTCATACTCGATGAACTCTTCGGAACGGATTTCGACATAAGCAAGGTTGTTGCATAGATCATTCAGCAGCCCCTAAATATCGTATCTGCGTGGTGGGCGGAAGAAGCGAGACAGTATGGTGGGATTTTTACGGAACATGATGAACGCTACGACCGTACGCGTGAATTTGTCGAGGTGTTAAAAGGGCTGTGGTCCGCGCCATCGTTCACATATCATGGAAAGTATTACGACATTGTCGATACCAAACTCAGTCCGAAACCGGTTCAACGGCCGAATCCTATTCTTTACGCCGGCGGAGAGAGTGACAAGGGAAAAGATCTGATCACTTCACACTGTGATGCGTATGTCATGCATGGTGGGACGGTCGATGAAATTGATGCGAAAATCCAAGATATGACCAATCGGAGAGCGCAGAAGGGGTTGCCGCCCTTACAATCCTACGGGATGGCAGCGTATGTGATTTGCCGCGATACGGAGGAAGAAGCAAACATCGAATTGGCTCGCATTACGGATGTGAAAATGGGATCGGCGTATGACAGCTTTGACGATTTTGTATCGAAATCAGAATTGGAACAGAAATTACAGTTGTATGACTATTCGGTTTCCAACCGCGGACTGCGTCCGAACCTAATCGGCACACCAGATCAGATTGCTGCGCGAATCCTTCAGTATGAGGAAACAGGGCTCGATTTACTGTTGTTGCAATGTTCGCCTCAGCTTGAGGAGATGGAGCGATTTGCAAAACAGGTGATGCCACTAGTAGAAAAAAAGCGGGCCGCGATGGCACAGGCTTAATTTTTGCCGTGGGAGCCATGTGAGATTTATGAGGTCTATGTGAATCCGTGCGTGTACAGACCAAACGAGAACAAACATGTAAGACGGCGCAGACGTGCGCCGTCTTTTTGTAGGGTTGCCCTCCTAGTTGGCTATATCAATTTTCATCCGCTGGTGCACGTGGCGTGCGCGGGTCTGCTGCATTTGTTAAATTATTAAATGGGATTAATATCCTGAATAAATTGCTGAGCAGTCTCTGTTTGCATAAAAAAGTGGGAAGATTCCCATGATAGCAATGCTTCCAAGTGTCGCTTGACGAATAAGCTCGAATTGCTTAATGTTTTAATCAAACCTTAAATTCCATAGATTGTGATTTAATTTTCGAGAAATTCTTATGGTATAAGGTTTGGACTTTTACGAAAAACAGAGATGAATGGGGGCAATGGCATGACAGCAGCATGGAAGAAAGGTCTTGGAACCGTGGCTTCCATCGGTGTGATTGGCGCGCTGTTGGCCGGATGTGGCACGAACAGCACGACGGACAACGCAACCAATGGCGGGAATGCATCGACAAGTTCAGGAAAACCTGTAGAGGGTGGCAGTATCACTTTGGATGCGATACAGGCCGTTCCTGATCTAGATCCGGCTATTGCGTTTGATACCACGTCGGCCGAGGTCGATTATGCGGTTTATGAGCAATTAGTCACCTATGATAAAGGAAGCTACAATATTGTCGGCGATTTGGCGAAGAGCTGGGAAGTTTCCCAGGATGGTAAGACGTATACGTTCCACCTTCGGCCAGGTGTGAAATTCTCCAACGGGGATCCGCTCACTTCCAAAGACTTCGTATTCGAACTCGAGCGGTTGCTGGATAAGAACATGCAGCCCAAACCTTCCCCAGGTAGCCAGTTCTTCTTGAATATTACGGGTGCGCAAGCGTACTACGATGGACAAGCCAAGACCATCAGCGGTGTGTCCACGCCAGATGATCAGACGTTAGTCATTCATTTGGATAAGCCAGAGCAATTCTTCTTGAAAATTTTAGCGATGCCGTTCTTATCTGCCGTCGACCCGAAGTTCGTGAATCAAGTCGGCAATGCCGCGATGGATACCACGAAGGCGATGGGAACCGGACCGTTTATGTTAAAGACGAACAATCAAAGCAAGGTCGTCTTGGTCAAGAACCCACATTATTGGAAGAAAGATTCGAGCGGCAACCAACTTCCGTACCTTGACCAAATCACTATCAACATCAGTAACAACAGCCAGTTGAGCGCAATGCACTGGGAACAAGGTCAGACGGCGTTCATGAGTCCATGGCTCGAGGGTGGGGACGGTATTCCGAGTTCGCAATACCCAACCATTATGAACAACCCGAAATATAAAAATCTCGTGATGAAGCAGGATATGAACGCGGTCTTTTACTATGGTTTGAATACGAAACCAACGATTGATGGGAAACCGAATCCGCTGAGCAACGTCGACGTACGTCGTGCCATTGAGTATGGATTTGACGACAGCCAGATTGTCAAGTTGAACAATGGGGCGGTGAAGTCTTCAAATCAGCCGTTGCCCGATTCGTTGCCAGGTTACGTACAAAAACTTGATCCATCGGCTACATATACCACGGATGTGGCGAAAGCAAAACAACTTTTGGCGAAAGCTGGTTACTCGAAGGGTCTGACCATCGATTTGTGGAATGAGAATACAGACGCAGCCAAGAAAGAAGATCAGGCGTTCCAAGAGATGATGAAGAACATCGGTATTACGGTCAACTTGCATGAGGTGACCTGGAAGGACTTCCTGACAAAATCGATGTCTGGCGATGCCCAGGCCTTCGGAACTGGTTGGAATCAAGATTTCCCTGATGCGTCCGACTTCCTGAACACCTTGTTTAATTCGAGTCAGATTCCGCAAAACAACATGACGAACTACTCGAATCCGCAGGTAGATCAGTGGCTGAACCAGGCAGAATACTCGACGGACACGGCGCAACGCAACGAATTGTACGGGAAGGTTATCAACCAAGTGATGTCTGACGCCGTCATCGTTCCGCTGTACCAAAATGTCGGTTACTACTGTGTGCAGCCGTGGGTTCATGGCTTCTACACAAGTCCTGTGATGTATGATCCCTTGGCGACCATTTGGGTAGACCCGGGTCATTAATCGATGGTGTGTTCGGTTGCACACCGACATTGCATACAATCAGGGGTGGTTTCCGTGCGACGTCGTGTCGTTCGGTGGCCACCCTTTTTTCCAACTACGCTTGGAACTGAATCGGGTGGGTGCCAAACGTATTGGACCAGTCCTTGATAAATAATTGTGCAGCTAATTCGTGACCGTGTGCATTCGGATGCCAGCCATCGCCCATGTAGGGCTGGTATGCTTCGTGATGAGTCGAGAAGTATGATTTCATCTGGGAAAACACGTTAAAGATATAGACGTTCTGACTGTGAAAGCGCTTGGCGGTTGCCACCTCTGAATTGAACAGATGCGTTTGGGCAACGCGATAAGTTGTATAGGAAGCGGGTGACACGGGCGATGTCACCAAAATGACCGCAGCGTGGTGTTTTAGTGCGGTGTCAATCTGCCAGTACACTTCGTGCTGAATTTCTGGGAATGGTGTGTGTCGGGCGAGATCGTTCAAACCCCCCCAAGCGATGACCACGACGTTTGGTTGAACCGTATCCAGCCACTTTAAGTACGTCTTTCGTATACTGCGCACGGTGCTACCAGGAACAGCTTTGTCAATCACGGTAAAGTGGTTGTCGCTCAATAAGTTGAGTGCATGAAATGCTCGCCTCAGATAGCCACCTTGTGTGTGTGTATCTTTTTGACCCTGTGCAACCGATGCCCCGATGACGAGAACTCGTTCATCGGACGGTGTCGAGGTCCTATCAAATGCCTTTTTTGCGAACGCCTGTGCTGGGGCAGCGAGTATTGAGAGCGTACTGCAGATGGTGAATACGGCTGCGGATGTGCGGATGTTCATACGATTCCTTCCTTCAAATGGAAATCAAATTGTAGTATGGTTATATTTTCCTTACTTAGGCTTCCTCATTCATGCGTGTTCAAGTGTGACAAAATGTATTTGACACAAAATATCCAAAAATACCACTTGAAGTTGTATCTGTGCGCAGTATTATAAAGAATGCTGATGTTATTTCGTATGCAAACTTTTTGGTGTCCGAACAAATATGGACTTTCGTGTATTGGAGGTGCAATCACTGCAGAATTCTGAACATCGTTTGCAAGGTCTCAAAGTTGATCAGATTATTCGTTCTTTCCGGCAAGTAGACCGTGCGATGGGGCAGTTGATGCGCAAACAAGGTGATAGGCTTGGTCTCACGCCCGTGCAGATGATGGTGCTGCATGTTTTGTACGAGGAACCGGATTTATCGCTTAATGAGTTGTCAGAGCGTCTGGAACTCGGGTGTAGCACGATGAGCGGCGTGGTCAAACGCATGGTTGAGGCAGGAATACTTCAGCGTGAACGGTTGGAGCAAGACCAGCGCACCATCGCGGTCAGGCTGTCCGAGCGTGGGCGCGCGCTGCAACAGCAGGCGTTTGGCGAGCAGTCGATGCTGACTGTGGCGCTTGGTGGCTTGCGGGATATGCCTGCGGAGCAGATTGACATCATGCTGAGCATTCATCGGACGTTGATAGAAATTTTAAAGAGAGAGGGAGAAAAAGAGGAGAATGAGTAATGCGCGAACAGGAACACCTAATGCACTGCCGGTTGCTCCAATATTCGGCGTCATGATTGCCGGTGCCTTCATCGCTTTTCTCAATCAAACGCTCATTAATGTCGCTTTGCCGCAGATGATGGACTATCTTCATATCACGGCGACGACCGGCGACTGGTTGACCACCATTTATATGTTAGTGAACGGCGTCGTGATTCCGATTACGGCGTTTTTGATGGAGCGGTTTACCACTCGGCAATTGTATATTACCTCGATGTCGTTATTTGCTTTAGGGACGCTGGTCTGTGCGATTGGGCCAAACTTTTCGCTGATTCTCGTGGGCCGTGTCATTCAGGCAGGCGGCGCCGGAATTCTCATGCCACTTTTGACCAACGTCATTTTCACGTTGTTCCCACCCGAACGGCGTGGTGGTGCAATGGGGATTCTTGGTATTGCCCTGAACTTTGCGCCGGCAATTGGGCCGACGCTGTCCGGCTGGATTGTCGAGCACCACTCGTGGCGTCTGTTGTTTTTCATCATTTTGCCGATTGCCATTGCAGACATTATCGTTTCTATCTTCGTGCTTAAGAACGTAACAGAGACCAAACGGCCCAAACTGGATTCCTTCGGGGTCGCGTTGTCGACTATTGGGTTTGGCGGCATTCTTTATGGTTTTAGCGTGGCTGGTAGCAATGGGTGGGGGAGTATCGACGTCATCGTCAGCTTCATCGTCGGCGGTGTCAGCCTGATTTTCTTCGTTTGGCGGCAACTGGTCGTCGACCACCCTATTTTGGAGTTCCGGATTTTTCGCTATCCCATGTTTACACTGACGACGCTAATCAACGTGATTGTGACTATGGCGTTGTACGCAGGCATGATTTTGATGCCGTTGTACATGCAGGATGTACGGGGGTTCTCGCCGCTCTTGTCCGGTCTGATGCTATTGCCGGGCGGCGTCGTGATGGGGGTGATGTCTCCGATTACCGGAAAACTGTATGATCGCTTTGGTGCGCGTTGGCTCGCGGCCTTCGGTTTGGCGGTCACTGCGGTCACCACGTTTTTCCTGGCACGGTTGCAATTGGACACAACGTACCTGCACACCACGATTATCTATACGATTCGGATGTTTGGGATGTCCATTTTGATGATGCCCATTATGACAGCAGGGTTGAACCAATTGCCACTTCATCTGAATCGTTATGGCACCGCGTTGTTAAATACCTTGCGTATGGTAAGCGGCGCGGTCGGCATGGCATTTTTGGTGACGATTATGTCGAACCGGGCGACGATGCATATCAAGGACTTGATGGCACAAGGGCACGTCTCGCCAGCTGATAAGGCGAAAGTGGCACTGGTGACCGGTCAAGGGACTGTGATGGGCATCAATGATGCATTTCTTGTCGCTACGGGTTTTGCTGTTGCTGCGTTTATTCTGTCGTTGTTTATTCGCCGTACCACGCCCATGGAGGACATCATCACCAACAGGCGGAAGAACAAGAAGCCACGGAATAAGGCTGGATCAAATCGAGCAGGCCAATTAGTACTTGAGGATTAAGAAACTTGAGGATGAAAGCTGACCTGCCAAAACAAGCCGTTTGGTTTGTTCTGGCAGGTTGATTGTTGTGAAACGATGGTTGCATTTGTCATGTGAGTTATGTATAATCTTGTTCGTTGAGCAATTGAACGTCTCGTATGCGGTCGTGGCGGAATTGGCAGACGCGCAAGATTCAGGTTCTTGTGGGGGCAACCCCGTGGAGGTTCAAGTCCTCTCGACCGCACCATAGCAGGACGGCTTGTCTGTGCCTTTGCACAGACAAGCCGTTTTTGCGTTTGTTTGCCCAAAGGGATTTGAAACTGTTTCATCAGAATATACACGAGATTTCGGAAGTTCTAAATAATATGTTAGGAAGGTTTACGAAAGATGTGTGGTCGTAGATTCGCTATCTGTTATTTTGGCTGGATATGCGCGGCTTTTGATACATATATACGCTATAGGCGCGTCAAACTGCGAACGTTTGCAGATGGGATGGAAGATTTCCTGATATCGACTTATAATAGAAAAAACCGTTTGATCTACGAGCTGATGGCTCGCAATGTACACTGTTAGAGAAATAGAGGAGGCGGTCACCCTTGAAGTTCACGAAAATGCAGGCATTAGGAAACAATTACGTCTATGTGTCTTTATTTGAGACAAAGTTGCCTGATGTCTCGCTTCCAGAACTCTCAACCATTGTCAGCGACGTTCGTCGTGGAATTGGATCGGACGGTTTGATTTTGATACAAGACAGTCGTGTAGCAGATGTGGGTATGCGGATTTTTAATGCAGATGGTTCAGAAGCAGAGTCTTGTGGGAATGGATTGCGTTGTGTCGCGAAGTATGTGTATGAGCACCGATTGGTTCACACGTCAGTTTTCAGTATTGAAACAAAGGCTGGCGTCGTTGAGGCACAAGTGCACGTTCGTCCGGATGGAACTGTCAAACAGGTGACCGTAGACATGGGGGATGCCAAGTTCGGGGTAGATAGTATCCGCTATACTGGAAGTCATGCCGTTGGCGGCGATGACGTGGTTGTCCATGTCGACGATACAGAGTTGAGGGGGACCGTCGTCAACGTGGGCAATCCGCACTTTGTGACGTTGGTCGACCGAGTCGACGACAAGTACGTCGAGCAGATGGGGCCGCGGATTGAATCGCATCCAGATTTTCCGGACCGCATCAATGCCGAATTTGTGTCGGTGATTAACCGCAGTGAAATTGACTTTCGTGTGTATGAGCGCGGCTCAGGAGTTACCTTCGCCTGTGGTACCGGCGCGTGCGCTGGTGTGGCGGCGCTTGCTCGCAAGGGCTTGGTGGACAATCGGGTGACGGTGCACCTTTTGGGCGGCGATTTAGACATAGAACTTCGCGAAGATGGCCATATTCTGATGACGGGTGAAGCAGTGACGGTAGCAGAGGGAACCTTTATGTGGCCGACGGCTGAACCCGCTTTCTTGCCACTGTAAGCCTCTGGCGATAGAACGCACGCGTGGCCAGGCGGTCATCATCCGGCCCAGCCACGCGCGATGGTTCTGTTGACCACCCTATTTTTAGCGATACATTTGATTATAGGGCCACTAAGCTGACCCCTGCGAGGATAATCGCGACCCCGACCCAGCGCAACGGCGGGATGTGCTCGTGGAAGACCACAATCGAGACCACGATGGCGAGTACATACGCTAGACTTTGCAGCGGGTAGAGCAGACTCAGCGACAGCTTGTTCAAGAGAAAAATCCAAATGACGGTCGCCACGACATAGAGGACAATGCCACCAATAATCCACGGCGAGAACATGGCGACGATGACACTTTTTAAATCCGTCAGGTTTTTGTCGCGAAGCCCGTACTTCCACAAAGTTTGCCCGCCAACCAACAACACGACGTTCGATAGCACCATGATTGCGTATAACAACGAAAACCTTCCTTTAGACCGATGTCCCTCGCGGAGCGCTTGCTTAGCCACGATAGCCACTCTGCATTAGTTCGTATTGATCCCGATGGTTGCGGACAATCGTATCGAGAATGAAGCCGCAGGTGAGCGCGTTGGTCGCGAGCACCATAAATCCGACTGCCAGGATGGCAGAAGGCATCTTCGCAATGCGGCCACTGGCAAAAAACTCGGTAATCACCGGAATACCGACGATAAGGCCGAGGATAAACAGAATCAACGCAATGATGCTGAAGAACGCAAGCGGTTTGTAGTCTTTAAAAATCCAAAAGACCGTTTTTAGGACGCGAAGCCCATCGCTGAACGTGTTCAATTTCGACTCGCTGCCCGGTGGTCTGTCCCGATACGTGATTGGAATCTCGACAATGCGGAACCGCTTGTCCAGCGCGTGTAGAGTCATTTCCGTTTCGATTTCAAACCCTTCGCTCTTGATTGGCATCGTTTTCGCGAATCGCCGATTGAACACGCGGTAACCCGTCATAATGTCTCGCAAGCCACTGTGGAACAACCGGTTGATGAGACCTTTTACGAAGTGGTTGCCGAAATTGTGAAACGGGCGCTTGTTTTCATGCTCGTACGATCCGTCCGAGTGTCTGTCCCCAATAACCATGTCTGCCTCTTCGGCGAGTACAGGTTGAATCAATTCGTGGACAAATTCGGCCGGGTACGTGTCATCTCCGTCCGCCATCACGTAAATGTCCGCGTCGATGTCGCGAAACATCGAGCGAACGACGTTGCCCTTGCCTTGCCGGATTTCTTTGCGGACGATTGCACCCGCTTCACGAGCGATTTCTGCGGTGCGGTCCTTGGAATTATTGTCATATACATAAATCGTTGCATCAGGCAGCTCGCGCCGAAAGTCGGCGACTACCTTACCAATGGTCAGTTCCTCGTTGTAACAAGGAAGCAATACTGCGATACGCATGGAAAGCCGTCCTCCACCTTCTTGAATCCCTCACACAGGATACCACGCTTCAAGCGTTGATAACAGGTTTTCGTCGGTTCTTGATAAGGTTTGTCAGCCAAATGACAAAGTACATGACGCCGACAAACAAATAGGGCATCACCGGGTACACATAGCGGTTAATCGGGATAAACGGTAATTGAACGACGATGAGAAACAGCACTAACGCCGATAGCCATCGCAAGTAGGGTTTCCAAATGCCCAGTATTAAGCCGATAACGCCCGCAATTACCCAGACAAGGTGTGCTTGTGCAAAGTAGTAGGTCACCTTCGTGAGCATGTCGGCGTGAACGCCAGGATGCGCGGAAAACCAGGGCGTGCCAAACAAGAGGCCGAGTTTGTCCACGGTGTACCACTTCAGGTAGATGAAGGGCTCGTGTGTGAACCCTTGAATGATGCGGTGGATGGCGAGTTGTTCTTGTTGTGTCGGAGACAGGCCGTCTGCCAGGTGCGTATCCTGCTCGAAGTTTGGATCCGAGCCAAACAACAGGGGATTCCCCATATCTGTATCTGTGAGAATAAACTGATGCATGGTTACGACATTGCGTATCCACCACGGTAGCATACAGAGGATGAACGTCCCCAGATACCCTGCCCAGTTGCGCAGGAATTGGACGATTTTTACTCGGTATTCCCGACTGAACAGTAAAAGGAGCGGTGCAAACACGAGCGGGAGGACGGTTGGGCGCACGAGTGTCGTGATGCCTAAGGTAGCGCCAGCCAAGACGTAGTACCAAAACGTCATCTTTCTCAGTGCAATGAGAAATGTCCAGGTGAATGCCAGAAGCGTAGTCACGTACAATGTCTCCGTCAAGAGTTGGTCGGCCGCCCAGTTCACTGGTGGATAAATCATCCACAGTACTGCACCGACCACACTGGCCCAGTTTGGCAAGATGTAACGCATGATGCGATACAATAAATAGACCTGTCCAACAATGAGGAGGTGCTGGAAGGATTGGACGACGTGCATTTCGATTTGGTGGTGAAATGAAGTCAGATGGGTCAGCGCGTATGCGAACGCCAAAAAGAACGGATAGCCTGGTGTCACTTGTGCGGCAGGGCCGTAGCTCCAGTAGCTGTATACGTGTTTGAGGAGAAGCAGGGTAGCAGAATGGTCATAGTACACTGCATCTCCGAACAGGTTCACGTGTATCTTCCACGCACGCGATATGAAATATAGTTGAAAAACGAGCGCCACGGCGACAAGGATGACATCTGTCAGCCACGCTCGGCGATGCTTTGGCTGTGCGTTCAAGTGTAGTTACCCTCCTGCGACTCGCGTATGAAATACATCATTTGAAAGTCTGGAGCCAAGGCCTGGCAATCCACCTCACCCAGTTCCACAAGGCGTGCGAGGTGCGCCTGAATCGTACGCTTGGCGACGTGTTTGGCGTTTCCGAGATTGCGGTGTGCGTAAATCAGGTCGACCAGTTGGTCGGCGGTCTTTTTGCCATCGGCCAACCAGTTGTAAATTTCCCGCTCGCGCGCAAGGCGATGTAGGCGCAGTGCGCGGCTTGCCGCTTGCGGTGAAGGGATGACTGGACCGTGACCCGGCAGGGCCAGGATGGCTTGACTTGTTTCAATGTGATGGAGCGCTTGATAGTAATCATTCATGTGGCCGTCAGGCGGTCCAATCCAGACGGTTCCGGAGCCTGCCATGTGGTCGCCCACGAGTAACAGCCGATGCGGTCGGATGAACAGGTGCAAATGGCCATGTGTGTGACCTGGTCTGTGTTCGACTCGGATGTCGAGATGGCCGAGCGACAGCGTGTCCGGTGGAGCGAGCAGGTCGTTTGGTGAACATTGCATTGCATCGGCGGCCCCGGCGTGATCGAGCGGGTGGACGTACACCGGCCCGGGGAATCGTGCCTGTAGCGCTGGAATGCCACCAGTGTGGTCGGCGTGGTAGTGGGTCGCGACGTAGGCTGCGACTTGTTGGATGCCAAATTGCTTGAGACAGTCGGCCAACTGTTCAATATCCGCACTGCTGGCGCTGCCGCAGTCGACGACGATGGCCGCGTCTTGGTGGTGGATGACATACACGTTCGTCGAAGCGAGTGGCTCGAGCGTATGGGTGGGTAATTCGATACGCAGCACGTGCTCGCATAGCGTTTCGGTATGTAGTGTGCCTGTCACGAAACCACTTCCTTCTCGCGTTCCAAATTCATGTTAAGAGTTTCGGCCGGGATGGTCAATTTCTTTCGCTTTTGCACCTGTGTCAAAGTTCCCACATATCCATATTCGGAAGACATGTAATGGGGGAGTTTTGCAAAATGTCAGGCACTGGTCATCCCGTGTGGGGAAGTGCGCTGCAGGCACTTCGACGATCACTATATGCGCAACAGGTATATTCATCGATGCTCAGAGAGTGGGAAACCGCAGGGATTGTCGACGAATCGGCACTGGCGCCACTACGGCACTGGACGGAGGTGTCGACGGTTTGTCGCGTCGAAGCATTGGGACATTGTATTCGACTCCACTTTCTGAAGCCGGACGGCGAGGCAGAAGGAGAGCGGTTGACCACCGATTTGGTCAGTTTACTATACAAAGCGAGGCGCGCAGACGCGAAGGCAACGCGCGAATTAGAAACGCTGCTCTTGGCTCGCCACGTTCCAGAGCCGTGGTCGGCACCCGTGCAAACGTGGCACGCGCAGCGGCGGGTTTGGTTGAAGGCGAGCTTGGCAGCCGTCAAAGCGCGCGTGTCGCCCGAAGTGTACGAGCGGGGCAAGGCGATGCGCAGTTGATGCGCAGTTGATGTCGGCGGTGCCTGTCTGTGGCGGCACCGCCAATTGACGCTTCCAGGCGTACCTTTTCAGCGCGTGGTAGACTGTGGAGTGTGCGGACGGGCTCTCCGTCCATTCGACATAGCGGAGGTTACATTCCATGAAAAACCAGTTTAAATTGGCCTTACTCGATCTCGACGGCACCTTATGGCGCGACGGACAGGTGATTCCGGGCGCACCGGCGTTCGTCGAGCGATTGCGTGAACAAGGTACGCAACCTGTGTTCTTTACCAATAATTCCTCCAGGACGCCCGCGGAAGTGGTCACTGCGCTTGAACGCTGCGGCATCGCGGCGCATTCAGAAGAAGTGTGCACGTCTGCGCAGGCAGCGGCGCACGCGTTGATTGCGCGGATTCCAGCGGGATCGACTGTGGCTTACATCGGCCTAAATGGGCTCGAAGAGGCGCTTCGCGCGGCGGGGTTTACGCCGGCACGCGCACAAGGCGGCAATCTTCACGGCGTATCGCCCGATGCTGCGGCGGCGGCCGTGATTGGGATGGACCAGAATGTGACCTATCACGATCTCGCCATCATCACGCGCATTGCCTATCGCCTGGGCTGGTTCGTGTTGACCAATTCCGATGCGCGCTATCCGGTTGCAGATGGGACGTTTATCCCTGGCAACGGGTCGCTTGGGGCATTGGTCGAATATGCCTCGGGTGTTCGACCGATTGTCACCGGTAAACCGGATCGCTCGTTTGTCGAATTTGCCCTTCAGCGTTACGGCGTAAAGAAAGAAGAGGCCGTTATCATTGGCGACAATATTTATACGGACGTACTGGCCGGCGCACAAACGGGTGTCAAAACGATTCACGTGTTAAGCGGCGTTTCGTTTCCCGATGCGACGGATTTGCCCCAGGCTGATGAAACGGTCGAATCGGTTGCAAATATCTTTCGACAAACGCGCTAAAAATCGCGATAAATGGCGTCGCGGCGGCGTTTTTCTGGTTCTATGACGGCTCTTGTCAATCGTACATATAGTGGGTATAATGCAAAACGTGCATATGAAACACCACATCTGTGGTGTATCTGGCACGCCGAATAGATTCTCGCGAGATGAGGGAGTTTCCATGAAGTGTCCATACTGCGACGCGGAAAATACACGAGTCGTAGAATCTCGTCCGGGTGATGATGGGACAACCATTCGCCGCCGTCGCGAGTGTGTCAACGAAGCGTGCGGTCGGCGTTTTACTACATATGAGCGACTGGAACAGCGCCCGTTGATGGTCGTGAAAAAGGACATGGAACGCGAAGAATTCGCGCGAGAAAAAATCTATCGCGGATTGATGCGGGCTTGTGAGAAACGACCTATCTCAGTCGAACAAATCGAAGCGGTGTGCAGCGAAATTGAACGATCTTTGCGGATGGAGTACGAACGCGAAGTCCCTTCTTCGGTCATCGGCGAGCGCGTCATGGATGCGCTCAAACAGTTGGATGGGGTGGCTTATGTGCGGTTTGCCAGCGTCTATCGCGAGTTCCGCGACGTCGAGACGCTCGCAAAAGAAGTGCTGTCACTTTTAGGGGAAAAGCGTTAAATCGAACTCGTCGTCGGCATTTGTTGTTGACGGATGAATATGCATGAGCGGAGGATGCCGACATGGCAAGTGTTACGGGAGATCATATGTTGCAATTTACGGCAGAAGACATCCTCAATGCGACTGGTGAAAAGATTGTCGCGGACAGGTATTTGCAAAAAGATGTAAAGAAGGAAACGCTCGCGGTTGGGTCACTCGTCGTCGCCGTTCTGGACAAAAAGCGGGCGTACCACGAATTGGCCCGGGTCAAAGACATTGACGAAGCTGCTGGCACGGTGACTGTCGAGTTGCGCGATGGCGCACAAGAGGTTTTGCCGGTGCAACAGGTGGACGTGCTCTTGGAGACGAGTCCGCGCCAGATGTGGAAGCGCGTTGCGGCAGGTGCTGCGGCGGTCACGAATGATCCGGCGCGTTGGCAGGAAGCTTTTTACGACTTACAAAGTCATTGGCGCTACGTGCCAGGGGGTCGTATTAACGCGTCCATGGGCACGGGTATGCAGACGACTAGCTACAACTGCTTCGTCATTCCGAGCGTCGGCCCAAATCTGCGGGATTATGCAGAGTCGTTCGGCCAGACACTGGAGATTCAGGCGCGCAGCGGTGGCGTCGGGATGAACCTCTCGCGCATCCCACCACAAGGCACGCTCGTGCCTGTGTCGGAACGCTCGCGCAAGCTCGACTTGTGCCTCGTGCTCGACGTGTGGCATGCGGATATGGATGACTTTTTAGAGGCGGAATACCCGCACAGCACGAAGGTCGTTCGCATCAGCAGCGCCTTTTTGCGCGCCGTGGAAGAAGATGCGCCGTGGACGTTTGTCTTCCCGGACACGTCTGTCGAGGGGTACGACGATTTGTGGAACGGCCGCATTGAAGATTGGCAGGCGGCGGGGCGCCCTGTGGTCGAGTCCGAATCGGTCTCTGCCAAGGAGCTCTACGACCGGATTCTCGCAAGTGACGTCAAGGTGATGCCGGAGCTCGTTGGACCTGTCTTGTACCCTGGGGATCAGCGTAGTACCATCGCGTCGACACTCGGCGACATGTGGGAATTGATGAAGGATGGGAAGCGCGTCAGCGTGGTCTTGTCGTCACTGCGTCCGCGTTACAGTTATGTGCGCGGTGTCAATGGCCGCAGTTCGGGCGCCTACTCCTGGGGGCAGTTGTACGACAAAGGCAATCAAGTGTTTGGTGATGGGTTCGGTCCAGTTGGCGTTGGCGAGATTATGAGCGTCGGCTGCCAATTGACGTTACAAGGCGGCTCCCGCCGCGGCGCATTGATGCTGATTTTGAACGACCGCCACGCCGATATTCTCAAGTTCATCCGGGCGAAACAAGTCGATGGCGTGATTACAGGGGCGAACATCAGCGTCGGTATTTCGGAGCGCTTTATGGAAGCCAAAGAAGCCGACGAACCATGGGAAATCGGCTATGTGTCGAACAGTGAGATGGCCGAGTTTGACGGCAATTTTGACACCTGGATTGCGGCGGGTCGCGCTGTCCAGACGACGCAGACTTTATCAGCTCGTGCATTGTGGGATGAGTTGTGCACGTCTGCCTGGAAGTCGGCAGAACCAGGTGTCGTTTTCCTCGGACGCGCCAATCGGATGAGCAACTCCTGGTATTTTAATCCGCTGGTGGCAACCAATCCGTGTGGTGAGCAGCCACTGCCAGCCAACGGTATTTGTAACCTCGGTGCGGTTGTATTGGCTCGCTTCGCCAATGGTTTTCGCGATAGCGGCGTGCGAACGGAATTCGCAGATAAGGACAAGGAAGCCTATATCCGCGCGCTTTTGCAGAAACACTTCTCCGATGAGGAAACGGAGTTTTTGTTGCACCACATTCGCTGGGAAGAACTCGAGCGCACCACGCGCAGCGGCATTCGCTTTCAGGATGCGGTCATCGACGCGACGTATTATCCGTTTGAGGCGAACCGCGAGAACCAGATGTTGGAGCGCCGTGTCGGCCTAGGTATCATGGGTCTGCACGACCTCTTGCTTTACTGCGGGATTCGCTATGGGTCGGAACAGTCGGTCAAGCTGATTGACGCGTTAATCGGCATGATGGCCGAGTGGGCGTATCTCGAATCGGTGGAATTGGCAAAGGAGAACGGTCCGTTCCCACGCTTTGAGGCCGACAAGTTCCTGCAATCCGGCTTCATGCAGCAGATGGCGGCGGAACGCCCGCACGTCGTCGAAGCGATTCGCGAGCATGGCGTTCGCAATGTGACAACCATGACCATTGCGCCGACAGGCACCACAGGCACGATGGTAGGTTGCTCGACCGGCTGTGAGCCGTACTATGCCTGGACGTATTTCCGCAACTCTCGTCTTGGCATGTTTGAAGAGCACGCAGCGATTGTTGATGAATACTTGAAAGCACATGGCGAGGACGCTTCGCTGCCGGACTATTTCGTGACGGCGATGGATTTGAGCCCAGAGGAACACGTTCGGGTTCAGGGCGCATTGCAAAAGTGGATTGACAGTTCGATTTCAAAGACCTGTAACGCACCGAACTCGTACACGGTGGAGGATACGAAACAACTGTATGATCTCGCCTACGCCCTCGGTTGCAAAGGCATTACGATTTACCGCGACGGCTCTCGTTCCGAGCAGGTGCTCTCGCTCAAGCAAGACGACGAGAACGGAACCGGGTCAGGGACGCAGTCGTCACAAGCACAAGAGTCTCACGCTGTCGCAGCGACGGTCACCCAGGCACCGAGTGTTCAGGGTTATGTCAAGCGCAAGCGCCCAGATGTGCTCTACGGTGCGACGTACCGCAAGGACACGCCGCTCGGACGCGCGTTTATCACAATCAATGACGATCCCGACGAGCACGTAGCGACGGAAATCTTCGTGAACATCGGTAAGGCGGGGACGGACGTCTATGCGGCAAACGAGGCCTTGGGTCGTGCCATCACGCTGTATCTTCGGGATTCGGCGAACCCGAACAAGGAAGCTGAGCTGGTCAAGCACTTCTCGGGGATTGGTGGGTCGAGTGCGGTAGGCTTTGGCAGCCGACGCATTACGTCGGTTCCGGACGCGATTGCGAAGTCTATCATTGAGCACGCGGAGACGTTCCCGATGCGGCAAGCTGCGTATGAGCAGTGGGCGAGCGGACAAGAGACGGTGACGGCAGAGTCGACCTCGTCTACCGCTCCTACCGTTCAACCGGAGGTTGGAAAAACGTTGCGCGCATACTCTGTCGAGAAAGACTTGTGTCCGAATTGTCACCAGAACTCTCTCGTGCACACCGGCGGTTGCTACGAGTGCGAAGCCTGTGGCTACAGTAAGTGCTGAGGTTGGTATAGGGTAGGTTCAATAAAGGTGTGAAAGAGGCGCGGCTTGTCTTCTAAGGCAACCGTGCCTCTTTTGTTTGTGCATAGCAGTCCTGTTCATCAATAGACAGTTTACGATGACGCACAGAGTACATTGACTGTCATGGTAATATGATATATGATGCTGTAGTCGAGGTGACGATATGAGTCAGAACAAGATCACATCCGATTTATTGCGAGGACATACCGATACGATGATATTGCGACTTTTGTCGGAAGCTGATCGTTATGGTTACGAAATGGTTAAATTGGTCGCCGAACGCTCGGGTGGTGAATATGAGCTGAAGGAAGCGACAATGTACTCTAGCGTTCGGCGGCTGGAGGCAGACGGTGATATCGAGTGGTATTGGGGCGACGAATCCCAGGGAGGACGACGCAAGTATTTTCGGATTACCGAAAAGGGCAGAGTCACTTACGCCAGCAACAAAAGCAATTGGGAGTACGCCAAGCGCGTACTCGACACCTTGTTGTAAGGGGATTGGACATGATGAACGAGAAATTGACGACCTATTTGAATGAGCTGTTTGCTCCGTATGATGGGATAAAGAGCGTGGGCGAACTGAAGGCCGACCTTCTTTCCGATTTGCAGGAACGGTTCCGTGAACTCAAGGCCGAAGGTAAGGACGATGAAACGGCCTTTGCCATGACCATCGATAGCATTGGCGACATCGAAGAGACGGTGAAAGAAATCGCTAACCTCTCCCAGTCGCTGGAACGGCAGGTGCGCATCAACCTGCGTGCGATGAATCTGAACGAGAGCGACTTCGCGGGCGTTGCCCTGCATAAAGGAAAATTCAAAGCGAGTGCGTTGCGCGGAGCCAACTTTGTTGGCGCGGATTTGACCGGTTGCTCGTTTGCGACGAGCGATGTGCGTGAAGGCAATTTTGATGGGGCAAATCTGACAGATTGCAGTTTTTACGCCACGGACCTCGCAAATGCGAGTTTCCACCAATCCGTGCTTGTACGCACTGATGTGAATGTTTCAAGCCTGAAAGGCGCGAAGTTCATAGACACCAGACTGACGGACGCTGAGTTGGCCAAGTCAGATCTTAGAACCGCAACCTTCGAGAACTGTACCTTTCACGGCGTTGATTTCAAATATTGCGATTTGCGAGGAATTCGTTTTGACGAACAGATTTTCAGCGGTGTGCGTTTTGACAGGTCCACATTGAAAGACGTTTCGTTTCGAGGCGCAACGCTCAAGAATGTGTCCTTCCGGCTACCGATTTCCGTGACAAACAAATCGTATAACGACTTCAAAACCGTCTGCTTCGACGGCGCGATGATGGATAAGCTGACCTATGCGGCGCTAAAAGGTCTGTGGGTCGTCGATTTGTCTAACGTTGCGGTCATCTAAGGCAGTAGGGAAATCGCTGGAAGTCGTCCTAGCGTGATATTCACTGTCCGTAAGCGACGGATAAAGCCCACCAGAATGGTCTCCTATGTGACATCGTCTGCGGCGAGTCAGATTGCTGCGGTTTAGAAAACTGGTAGCTATCTTACATTTTATTCGAATAATCCACTGGTGAATCTCGGTTCGGGAATTGTGGCGAAACAAGATGCGGCGCTCAATCACGACGGGCTACAATGGCAAGAAGGTAACTGAACCATTGAAACGTTGTGGTTCGACGGTAACCAAGGTGGCCAGCAAATGGCGAAGAACGTGGTCACGTACTCGTGAGCGCACTTTTTGTCGTCGTGAACCAGACTGACGAGAAGCCGTTCGAGCAACTACCCAGTCTTCTTTTCACAAATGGTCGGATTCATGCCTGTCTATGGGCAACCAACGGAGCAATCGACCACGAGGAAATTTCTGACGGTCACCAATGGAACACAATCGATCACGGTAAGCGACCTACTTGACATTTGGCATGTGTCAACCAAGCATGGAGATCTGCGTGATTGGTTTATCCGCAATCCATACAATCGTCGTATTGCGCAGTTGTTTCGTGCGTGTTATGATTCAAAACTAGTTGAATGATTATCAGACATAGCGTAATTTTCTGATAATATATCCCTTGTTGCAATCGCGAGGGCAGATTCTGAAGAGGTACGGTTTGTATCTAGTTGAAGAGGTGCCAGGCAAAATGAGACTAGCCAGTTGGGTTCAACATTCTGAACCGTCGTTCATTCGAGAGATTCTAAAGGCAGCACAGCAACCGGATGTCATATCGTTTGCCGGTGGGTTGCCGTCCCCCGAATTGTTCCCAGTGCAAGAAGCGATGGAAGTTTACCAAGAGGTTCTATCCAGTCAGGGAAGTGTTGCCTTGCAATACAGCCCAAGCGAGGGAGAGACTTCGCTTCGGGAGGTTATCGCCACACAACTTTCGAGGAAAAGTATGCAGATTCAGGTGGATGATGTACTCATTACCAACGGTTCTCAACATGGCCTAGATTTAGTTGGCAAGTCTTTTATTGATTCAGGCGATGTCGTGTTGGTGGAATCTCCAACTTATCTGGGTGCCTTGCAGGCGTTTGCTCCTTATCAGCCAAGATTCGTGACTGTCGATACAGATGAGGAAGGAATGATACCAGAAGCGCTCGCTCAAGCCCTTCAGGTCTATCATCCAAAATTCATTTATCTCGTTCCGACATTTCAGAATCCTACAGGGCGAACGATGGGGTTAACACGTCGTGAGCAAATTGTACAACTTTGCCAGGCTGCAGAAGTGGCGATTGTCGAGGATGATCCATACAGTGACCTGCGCTATGATGGCCCCCCTGTGCCAAGTATTCGTTCACTGTGGAATGAAGTTATCTATCTGGGGACGCTATCAAAGACTGTCGCGCCTGGTATGAGATTGGGGTGGATGGTAGCCCCACCAAAATTCATGCATGCGGCGAAGTTAGGCATGCAAGCCACGTGTCTCAACGTAAGCGCGCTTACACAACATGCGGCGGCTCGCCTCTTGTCACACCCAAATCATCGGTACCATATTGATACCATTCGTGAAGCGTATGGCGAGAGAATGCGGTGCATGCTTGACTCTTTGGAACGGGAATTTCCGAGTGGCACAACATGGACAAGGCCTGATGGAGGATTATTCATCTGGGTAACTTTGCCGGATGGCATTCGGTCATTTGACTTGGTTGAATCGGCCTATCAAAATCGCGTTGCCTTTGTACCGGGCACGCCATTTTTTGTAGGAAATGATGGCGAGTCGAACATGCGGCTCAATTTCTCTAATTCATCGCTAGCGCAAATTGAGGTGGGCATTCGGCGCTTGGGAAATGCAATCAAACAATTAGAACCACAAAAGGTAAGGGCTTAGTTCAGAAGCGAAGGGACTATTCAATATTTTGTAGATTCCAGACCACTTGCGGGTGGTCTTTTATATCGCGCCGGTTAGGCGAATCTGTAGCAGTCTAACCGGTTCTCATCACTTGCGTATCGCAAGTGATGGTACGATGCGGTCACCCGTGGCTTTGATGTAATGCTTTTTATCACATTGAGTACAGTTGTTGCCTATCTTGTGAAGGCATCGCTTGATATATTTTGTCAATTGCAGCGGGCAAACGGCTTTTAACAAGAAATACATGAGAAAGCGCTTCAAAAACTTACGGCAGGTAAAATCCTCCACCATAAGCAGCACTGTACATCCGTTGAGATTGCCTATACTAAATTAAAAACTAACGACGCCAAAAACATTATGGACATCAAAACGCTTGTGGCCCCTACGGCGCAAGTTCATGACGCTATAGGGGCCCATTCTATCATTTTTAGAGCACGGTTTTGCCAAACACTGACTCAACGAGTTCAACCGCCATCAGGGCCGTGCGATTTTGCTCATCAAGAATTGGATTCACTTCCACGACGTCTACGGAGACGATGGCGTTTGACGCGGACAACATTTCCATCGCCAAATGTCCCTCACGGTAGGTGACGCCGCCATTGACTGGGGTGCCGACGCCGGGGGCCAGCGTGGGATCAAGTGCGTCGAGGTCTAGGCTCAAATGAATTCCATCTGTTCCATTTGTTGCGATTTGAATCGCTTCCTCCATGACGACCGCCATGCCGCGTTGGTCGATTTCGGACATCGTGTAGCAACGAATGCCGGCTTTGGCAATGAGCTTTGCTTCATCTGGGTCAATGGAACGAATGCCAACGAGTACGACATTCTCCGGTTTCACCTTAGGCGTGACGCCGCCAATGCTGATTAAGTCATCATGTCCATAGCCTAGACTCACAGCCAAAGGCATCCCATGGATGTTTCCTGAGGGCGTCGTCTCCGCTGTATTCATATCTCCATGTGCATCGAACCAGATGACGCCATAATTCGTGCTAGATTGAGCCATACCAGCTAAACTGCCAATGGCTATGCTGTGATCTCCGCCAAGAACGAGTGGGATGTGTCCTTCTGACACGACGGTACTCACCATGCCGCACAGACTTTCGGAGACGGCCTTCACTTCGTTTAAATAGCGAAGTTTTGCATTCTGCGCTTGTTCGTGCATTTCTGGCGTTGGAACGTTGATATTGCCGAGATCTTTCACTGGATAACCAAGGTTTTTAAGCGCTGCCTCAAGTCCTGCGTATCGTATGGCACTTGGCCCCATGTCGACACCGCGCCGGCCTTGCCCAAGGTCGGACGGAACGCCGATGATGCGTATCTCCTTCATCTGTAACACCAACTTTCCACTTTTAAATTTAGACCCAACCGCGGTAATGCATGGCTTCCGCCATCTTTTGAATACCGACCATGTAGGCCGCCAGACGCATGTTCACGCCCTGCGTCGTCGCCATGTCGTAGACGCGTTCAAACGAGTGGGTCATGACTTGTCGGAGACGTTGTTCTACCTCTTCTGCAGTCCAGTAAAGTCCTTGGTTGTTCTGCACCCACTCAAAGTAAGACACGGTCACACCGCCTGCGTTCGCCAATACATCGGGTACGAGCAAAACGCCGTTTTCCGACAGCACTTTTGTGGCATCCAGCGTCGTTGGACCGTTCGCTGCTTCTGCGACGATTTGTGCCCGTATCCGATGCGCATTGTCTTTGGTGATTTGGTTCTCAATCGCAGCCGGCACAAGAATGTCACAGGGCATTTCAAGTAGTTGCTCGTTTGAAATGGTGTGCTTAAAGTTTTTGGTCACCATGCCGAAGGAATCTCTCATGTCTAACAGCTCGTCAATATCTAAGCCGTTTTCGTTATAAATAGCGCCGTATGCATCGGAGATGCCAATGACAAGCGCACCCGCATCATGCATGAATTTCGACAGGTAGCTTCCTGCGTTGCCAAATCCCTGTACAATCACTTTTGCCCCTTGGAGGGAAAGTCCTCGTCGTTTCGCCGCTTCTTCGATACAGATGGCGACGCCCTTGGCCGTAGCCGTGTCTCGCCCTTGTGATCCGCCAAGAACCAACGGCTTGCCCGTAATAAACCCAGGGGAATCAAACTCGCGAAGATGGCTATATTCGTCCATCATCCAGGCCATGATTTGAGAATTGGTATACACGTCCGGCGCTGGAATATCCTTTGTCGGCCCCACAATTTGGCTGATGGAGCGGACATAAGCCCGACTCAGCCGCTCCAGTTCGGCGACGGACATGTCGCGCGGATCGCAAATGATACCGCCCTTACCACCGCCGTAGGGAAGTCCCACGACGCCGCATTTCACTGACATCCAGATGGACAGCGCCTGGACCTCTTCCAATGTCACATCCGGGTGGAAGCGAATCCCGCCCTTGGTCGGCCCAATGGCGTTATTGTGTTGGCTCCGGTAGCCGGTGAAGACTTTGACGGACCCGTCGTCCATTCGCACTGGAATCCGAACGGTCAGCGTGAGTAGAGGCGCTTTTAGCAGCTCGTAATACGCTGGGCCGTAGCCGAGATGCGTCAACGCGTCCAGAATCACTTGTTGCGTTGACGTAAGAACATCTTGTTCATGTCTCGTTGTTTTGTTTTCAGTGACCGCGCTCATTGATGTCACCCCATGTCATTCATCGCTATTCGTTGATTACAGTTGGAACACAGATTGAATCTTTTCGAATGCCCAATCGAGTTCTTCTTCTGTAATGATGAGCGGCGGGGCGAAGCGAATGGTGTTTTCGTGTGTCTCTTTGCACAGAAGCCCAAGGTCTTTCAATTGCTCGCAATACGGACGGGCCTTTGTCGTCAACTCGAGTCCAATAAACAGCCCGCGGCCCCGTACTTCTTTGATAATGGGATTGTTCAACGTGCGCAGCTTGTTTAAGAAGTACTCGCCCAGTACGCGGGAGCGCTCTGGTAAGTTTTCTTCTTCGATTACTTTGAGGGCTGCAACGGCCACTGCACTGCCGAGCGGATTTCCGCCAAATGTGGAGCCGTGTGATCCGGGTTCGAACAAGCCGAGAATTTCCTTGTCCGCAGCAACCGCCGAAACGGGAATCACCCCTGCACCCAGCGCTTTGCCGATGATGTACATATCGGGAATGACTTCTTCCCAGTCACAGGCGAACATTTTTCCGGTTCGTCCTAAGCCAGTTTGAATTTCGTCGGCGACGAACAGGACATGGTTATCTTTGCAGACTTGATACGCGTCGCGAAGATAGCCTTCGGGCGGAATGACAATGCCTGCTTCACCCTGGATGGGTTCCACGAGAAATGCAGCTGTGTTCGGCGAAATGGCACGTTTGAGTGCGTCGATGTCACCATACGGAACGATTTTGAAACCAGGCGTCAACGGGCCAAACGCGCGTTGGTATTCCGCATCGGAGCTAAAGGAGATAATGGTTGTGGTGCGGCCATGGAAATTGCCGGAGGCCACAATGATCTCCGCTTGATTATCCGGAACTTTTTTCACGTCATAGGCCCAACGGCGAATGGCCTTAATCGCGGTTTCAACCGCTTCTGCGCCCGTGTTCATCGGTAAGATCATGTTCTTATGTGTGATTTTGGCCAAGCTTTCGTACAAATAACCCAGTTGATCATTGTGAAAGGCACGCGACGTCAAGGTAATTCTATCTGCTTGGTCCTTGAGTGCTTGAATGACCTTGGGATGTCGATGACCTTGGTTTAGCGCGGAGTATGCGCTGAGCATATCCATGTATCGCTTGCCTTCTGTATCCTCAACCCAAACACCCTCACCTTTTGCGAGGACAATCGGGAGAGGATGGTAGTTCTTTGCGCCGTATTGTTCCTCTAGCGTCTTGGGAGATGCCGTGGTATTTTGCATGGATAATTCCTCCTTGTGTGATTTGGCACGCGATTCTTACGTGCGCCAAATATGCTGTTCTGGGCTTACAGAACCTCTGAACTCAGTTTCGGCTGTGTGAACAGCAGTAGATAGTCAGGCCCTCCGGCTTTTGAATCCGTCCCCGACATATTGAAGCCCCCAAACGGATGGACACCAACCAAAGCACCCGTTGATTTCCGGTTGAAATAGAGGTTGCCGACGTGGAACGTGCGGCGTGCTTCTTCGACGTGTTCGCGATTTGTTGTGAACACAGATCCGGTCAGGCCAAACTCTGTGTTGTTCGCAGCCGCAATGGCGTCAGAAAAGGTCTGTACCTTCGTGAACGCCACCACCGGGCCAAAAATCTCCTCTTTGGAGATGCGCGCGTCTGCCGGGACATCGGCGAAAATGGTGGGGGGGACAAAGTATCCAGGTTTATCCCACGACTCACCGCCGCACACCAGACGACCTTCCTGTTTGCCCATCTCGATATAGTACTTGATTTTCTCATAAGCTTTTTGGTCGATGACGGGACCCACCTGGGTGTTTGCGTTCACCGCATCGCCAACGGTGAGTGCACGTGTCTTTTCCACCACACGGTCCAAAAGGTCTTGATAAATTGCTTCATGTGCAATGACCCGCGAACATGCAGAGCACTTTTGACCGCTGAACATAAACGCGGAATTGACGATGTTTTGTGCAGCCAAGTCCAAATCGGCTTGTTCGTCGACGATGATGGCGTCTTTGCCACCCATTTCAGCGATGACGCGTTTGAGCCAAATTTGGCCTGCATGGACTTTTGAGGCACGCTCATAGATACGGACACCTACATCGCGTGATCCCGTGAAGGTCACAAATCGAGTACGGGCGTGATCAACCATGTAATCTCCGATTTCACCTGCGTCACCTGGTACGAAGTTGACGACGCCGTCTGGGAGTCCCACTTCTTTCAAAACCTCATAGAAGCGGTAGGCAATGATCGGCGTTTGACTCGCTGGCTTCAAAAGGACGGTATTTCCAGAGACAATCGCAGCCGCTGTCATACCTGCCATGATTGCCAGTGGGAAATTCCAGGGTGGAATGACCACGCCAACGCCGAGTGGGATGTACTCGAGTTGGTTATCCTCACCTGGATATGAAATGAGCGTCTGTTTTCCTCGTTCGGACAACTGCAACATTTGGCGTCCGTAATACTCGAGGAAATCAATGCACTCAGCTGTATCCGCATCTGCTTCAGCGCGCGTCTTTCCTGCCTCTAATAACAACCACGAGGAGAATTCATGCTTCCGGCGGCGAATCACAGCGGCCGCTTTAAACAGATAGCCGGCGCGTTCTTCTGGGCGTACTTGTGACCAAGTGGCAAATGTTTTCGAAGCAACCTGAAATGCTTCGTCAATGATACTTTTATCTGCTTGTGCCACCAAGCCAACGATTTGCTCCAAATCGGATGGGTTGCGAGATTTCTGGTGCTGGTCGGTATAAATCTCGCGACCACCAATGATAAGTGGGCAGGTTTGGCCAAGTTGTGACGATACACGCTCGAAAGCGGTGGTAAATGCCGCTTCATTCTCCGGCTTGGAGAAGTCCGTCAGCGCTTCAGGAAAGTATGGAATCACAGTTGATTTCCTCCTCATGTACACGACGCATGGTTGTTCAATCCAACCGGATTGGAAAATAAAGTGGTTGAAATGCCGAATTGGCATTCGGGTTGAATAAGCGCTTTCATAGATGATGATGCAAAAACGATTTGCAGAAATCAATTGCCGTTATTTATTGCAGGTGCAAAAATGGTTTGCAGTTTGCTGGCGCGCCCAGTAAACTGATGACGTAGAGCAGCGAATTTCAACACTTTTCAGGCAACAGGGAATCATCCCATTTGGGGGGATATGCGTGGCGAGCGCCCATATCAATGACCTAGAAAATAGGACGCGCGCGTTGATTCAAATGTATGAGTTTTTGGTGGATCAACTCGACGAAGGAATCCATGTTGTCGATGCGTCTGGGAAAACGGTGATTTACAATCAGAAAATGGCTGACATTGAGTCCATGTCCGCTGTGGATGTACTGAATAAGGATGTGCTTGACGTTTTCACCTTTCCAGAGGAAGGTTATAGCACATTGCTTCATGCACTACAAACTGGACGCGCAACGTTTAATGTCAAACAGACGTACTACAACTTGCAGGGCGAATCGGTGACGACGATTAACAATACCATGCCTATTGTTCTCAACGGTGAAATCTGTGGAGCGGTGGAAATCGCACGCGATATCACCCAAATCGAACGGATTCAAGAGAACATTCTGAGGCGTGGAAAAACGCGGTACACGTTTGACAGTTTGATTGGCGAGAGCCCCAATATTGTCGAAGTGATGGAGCATGCAAAGCGAGCGGCCCGGACAAACTCGTCCATTCTGATTGTGGGGGAGACTGGAACGGGTAAGGAATTGTTTGCGCAAAGCATTCATCACGCGAGTCCTCGTTCCGCTGGGCCCTTTGTTTCGCAAAATTGCGCTGCATTGCCAGAGCACCTTATTGAAGGCATCTTGTTCGGCACCGTGCACGGCGCATTTCCTGGAGCCATCGATAGGCCAGGGCTCCTCGAACAAGCGGATGGGGGGACACTGCTACTAGACGAATTGAATTCGCTGAGCTTACCTTTGCAGGCCAAACTTCTTCGCGCACTTCAAGAAAAGACAATCCGCCGCCTCGGTGATACACGGGATAGAACCGTCGATGTGCGCATTATTGCGACCGTCCATGAGGATCCATTAGACGATGTGGTCAAAGGGACACTTCGGAAAGACCTATACTACCGTCTCAGCGTCGTGACGTTGTTTTTGCCACCATTGCGGGAGCGTAAACAGGATATACCGAATCTGACCGCTCTCTTTGTGCAGAGATACAATGAACTCTTTGGCATGCAGGTTCAGGGCGTTTCTGACGAAGTGATGAAATACTTTCTCACCTATCCATGGCCAGGTAACGTTCGTGAACTCGAGAATACCATCGAAGGCGCTATGAACATGGTTGTGGACAATGGCGAAATTGACGTCGTACACCTTCCGATGCATATACGCCGGCGGGTAAACGCCTTGGACGAAACGCCGCATGGCGATAATAGCAGTCAACTTCTCGATTATGCATCGTTTGCACAGGAGCGAAATTTACAGTCTCAGTTGTCTCAATACGAGCGCGCATACGTGTTAAAGGTCTTATCGCAAAATGGGGGAAATGTGTCTGCCACAGCGCGGGCGCTGGGTGTGAGTAGACAAAGTTTGCAGTACAGGCTTCGCAAGTGGAATCACACCACGTAGGGTTTATCGGTGGTGCAAAATATTTTTGCGCCCCGCAATCCACAAAGGCAGTTGTGTTTCAGTCGGTACATCTGCAATATATTTTCTTAGTTAGAATGAAAGCGGTTGCTCAGTGCCGCGATAACATGCCGAACGAAGTTAGGAAAGAGGGGGAACCCACTTGGATAAACTAAAGGAAATTGTCGACAAAGAAGCAGGCTTGAAACGTGGAATGCGTAGTCGACATATGTTTATGATTTCAATCGGCGGGGTCATTGGCACAGGACTATTCGTGGGATCCGGCTATACCATCAATCAAGCCGGCCCTGGCGGCGCTGTCCTTGCGTATATGTTAGGCGGCATATTAGTCGGCATTGTCATGGCGTCACTCGGGGAGTTGGCGACCGCTATGCCTGTGGCGGGATCGTTTAAAACATACGCCCAAGTCTTTATTAGCCCGAGTGTCGGATTTTTAAGCGCGTGGCTGTATTGGATCAACGGCGCCATCACGATTACGGTTGAGTGGTTAGCGGCCGTCATAATTTTGCAGCAGTATTTCCCGCACATTCCGAGCGTCGTGTTTTATGTGGTATTCTTTATTATCTACTTAGTCTTAAATATTATGGCAGTTGGCGTGTATGGAGAATCGGAATTCTGGTTTGCGAGCATTAAGGTCATTGGCATCATCGTTGCGTCTGCCGTGGGCATTGCAGTGATTTTTGGCTGGACCTCGCATCCGGCAATCGGTGCTACAAACTATTTGCATCATGGCGGCTTGTTTCCGCATGGCTTTGGCGCCTCGTTTCTGGCACTGGTTTCCGTCTGTTTTTCGTATAGCGGCACGGAACTGATTGGGATTGCGGCGGGTGAAAGTCGTGATCCGGCGAAATCCGTACCTCGCGCGGTTCGCACGACGACGCTGCGCACACTCTTATTCTACGTGCTCGCGATGATTGTCTTAGTGGGTATCATCCCGTGGCAGTCGGCAGGCGTGAACGATAGCCCGTTTGCAACGATATTTCAATTGGCCGGAATTCCGTCCGCGCATGTCATTATGGATATTATCGTCGTCACCTCGGCACTGTCTGCAGGTTCCTCGTGGACATATGCCTCTTCCCGTCTCATCTGGTCGATGTCGCTCGATGGCATGGCACCGAAGTTCCTCAGCAAACTCAGTAAACGGCAAGTACCCGTCCGTTCAGTGTTATTTACCATGATTATTGGTGTGGCTGGACTTTTGCTTTATAAAGTTTCACCGGACAAACTGTACACTTGGATTTTATCTGGTATCGGGTTGGTTGTCGTCATTGACTGGGGAATTATCTGCCTGGCGCAAATGGGATTTCGGCGTAAGTATGTCCGTTCAGGTGGTAAGGTGAGCGAGCTCCCATACCGAACCCCGCTGTATCCTGTGTTGCCGCTCGTCGGCATTCTCGCGAATGCGGCGATTGCTGTGAGTCTTTGGTTCGTCCCCGGTCAGCGGATCACGATATACACAGGTGTGCCAATTATTGCGATTATCATGCTGTATTATTTCTTGTTTGCGAGAAAGAGGATTCTTGCAAAGCAAAAAGAGAATAGGGAGAAAATTGAAAATTCACTGTCTGTCGAACTTTCGTAAGGTCTGGTCGCTTAAGAGCCGTTGGGAGTCTGAAATTTTTGTAGGTAATGACCGAATGTTAAAAGTGGCCATATCGTGTTGTAGCTGTGAAAATGAATATAGAATCCACCTGGGAGTCCGCCGCCCGTTGGGTAGGAGGTGGTCCAATCGGATGGGGCCTTTCCCATAGCCAAGACTTTCGTAGACAAGAATCGAATGCCGTGCTCAATCGCGGGCATGGTGTGGGAAGAGGCTATAATTAATGCGTCCGTTGCCCAGGCGGTTTGCGATAGGGTGCTTCTGCCGAGTGGTACGTAGGCATGCCTTGTATCGCTCAAGCATGTTTCTCCCCATCCCCCGTCCGCGTTTTGAATATCATGGAGCCACGCTACCGCGCGACGAATTGAGGGGTGACTCGCGTCTAGCCCAGCCGCCAAGAGCCCCGTCAGTGCGGCCCACGTCCCGTAAATGAAACAAATGCCCCATCGCCCATACCACGAGCCATCCACTTCTTGATGTTTGAGCAACCAATGGACGGCTCGCTGCACAACCTTGTCTTTTTGGGTATATCCCGCATCATTACAAAGAAATTCGAGGGTTCTGCCGGTTAAATCGGGACATGACGGATCCGTGAGTGTAGCCTTCGCCCCATCTATGGCCAAATTGGACACGATTCGTTTGTTTTTATTCCGTTCAAATGCAGGCCAGCCGCCATCCGAATTTTGCATAGACAAAACCCAGTTTAACCCCCGCTTCCAAGCGCATTGGACACTGGAACTCGTTTTCGCCGAGTGGGTGAGTGCACGTAGCGCTGCTGTTGTATCATCGACATCCGGAATGAGTGTATTGACGTCGGAAAATCCCCAGCCCCCACTGTCATTCCTTGCGTCAGGAGGTTGTAAATCCCGGGTTCCATGGTGCTGGCGCACGAGTAAATAGGTTTGCGCTTTACGCACCATTGTGGTCGTGTCGATGTGGGGAATCGTTTGAACTGCATAGCTCATTAACGCCGTGTCCCACACCGTGGAGGTCATATTTTGCAAATGGGCCCCATTCGAGAGTGGATAGATGAACGATTTTAATCCTTCGATGGCCCGAACAATTGTTGGATGATTCTTCGGATACCCCAGGCCAAGTAGCGCATAAATCATAAAGAACGTTGCACTCGCATAGCTCATCAATGTTCCGTCATGCTCTATGTGTTGTAATAAAAAATGTTCTAACCTCCGTAGAGACCAAGTTTTGATGGATAGAGGGCTTCTTCGAAGCGGGGCTTGTTTGTGTGTCTGGTTCTCTTTCTGTGTGGACTCCAGCAGTGAGGTGCTTAAATCCGGTAAATCGGGCGATGTGACAGGTGTTTCGCAATGCGCCGCAATGAGAACTGGGGCGATATGACCACGGGCATAACCGACGAAGTCAAAGAAGTTCACGGGAAACCACTTTGGCAACAATGTCCAGATTAAGGGAACCTGATAGTGCTTCCATGGAAGTTGACCTATACAGGCTAACATTGCCCTAGTAGATGTCCCAATTTGCGCCAACCCGCCATGGTGACGTATGAAGTACCTGGCTCGTTCGAGCGGATTGTTATCGGTTGTGCCATGGCCAGTCGAAAGTAATGCGTAATATGATTCGACGGTTGCCGATAAATTTCCCCATCCTGGCTCATCATGAAACAAAGACCAAGCACCATGATCGTTTTGGAGGCTCAAAATGCGGGAGGACAGGGGTTGTATCACGTCTTTGTCATCAAGTCCCAAAGCGCGAAGGAGGAGTATCATGTAGGCGTCTGTCATCGGTCCACTTTCACAGCAGTACCTCCACGATCCGTCCGTTGCCTGATTGTTCTCCAATTGACGCACTAATGCATCAACCGCCTGCCTCACCTATTCTATCATACGGATTCCTCCAGCGACCAAAACAAATATCTGGAGTAAAATACGTGACTCGTTATGGAGGACGCTACGGATAAGTGCACAGTCATTGCTTCAGGACCTTCATAAAATCCACGCGGTATCAAGATAACTGTCCGTACAAGCAGGTCTACTGGATGAATAAGGTGACACGTAAGTGTGATTACAGGGTGAGGGAGGGGATATTATTGGGGATTGATCCGTGGCTTATGTGCAAATTCGCATACAAAATGATGCACCCGGTTTATTCTCGACGGGCTCGTGCAATTCTCAAATCGTACATGCAGCCCTACAAGATCCGTATGCGGTCGGTTGCATGATTGACCGCCTTTGTACAGCTTGTCGGGATAAGCTCACACCGGCACAACGTGCCGCAGCCATTCGATTCGTGATTTCACAACGGTGCAATCCGGCGAATCCACGTCATCGGGCGCGTATGCGGAGAATGGTATTCGGCTACTGATTGGATAGGCACCGGACTATATTGGTGAACAGACGCACATGACTAGCATGCACTCGTTGGGGACAGCGGGTGCATTTGTCGTGAATTCGAGCGATAGATGGTTTCCAACAATGTGCCCACTTCAGTTTTCTATTAGAATAGTACATAGGTGTTGCCTAAATACATCAAAGTGTCTTACTTGCAACTTGGTGGATCTGGTAGACCATTTCCCAGTCCGACTTTTTGCTGGTGACCAGGAGGTTAGTTCATGATTCGAGCGAATGCACGTGCAGTTTTTAATCCAGAGGGTCCTTTTCAATTGACCACGATTGAACGCAGAGATCTCCAACCGCACGATGTGCTGATTGAGATTAAGTATGCGGGTATTTGCCACTCAGACATTCATACCGCTCGCGGGGAATGGGGAGAGGTGCAATATCCGCTCGTTCCAGGCCACGAAATCGCCGGGATTGTCACGCAGGTTGGTTCGGAAGTCACCAAATTTGCTGTTGGTGACCGAGTGGGCGTCGGTTGCATGGTTGACTCTTGCGGGGAGTGCGATAGTTGTCGCAATGGAGACGAACAATACTGCCTGAACGGGAACGTTGGCACGTATGCTGCTATCGACAAGTACGGTCAATATACCCAGGGCGGCTATTCCACGCACATTGTCGTGACCGAAGGTTTCGTTGTACGGATTCCAGATAGCATTCCGTTGGATAAAGCGGCACCGCTTTTGTGTGCTGGAATCACCACATACTCACCACTTCGCCACTGGGGAGCAGGTCCAGGCAAGAAGGTTGCTGTCGTAGGGATGGGCGGACTTGGCCATATGGCAGTAAAACTTGCGCATGCCATGGGTGCCGAAGTCACTGTTTTATCGCAAACGCTGAAGAAGAAAGAAGATGGGTTGCGTCTTGGCGCTGATCATTATTATGCCACGAGCGATCCGGAAACGTTTCAGAAGCTGGCCAGTTCATTTGATCTCATCGTGAATACTGTCAGTGCAAAGATTGATTTGAACGTGTATCTATCGCTTCTGGCAGTGGATGGCACGATGGTCAACGTCGGCGCGCCACCGGAACCGATGCCGGTACAGGTATTCTCGCTGATTCCTTATCGTCGTTCGTTTGCCGGATCAGTCATTGGTAGCATTCGCGAAACACAGGAAATGCTTGACTTCTGTGCGGAACACGGCGTTGCACCAGAAATAGAGGTCATTTCTGCGAACCAGATTGATGAAGCCTGGAAGCGCGTGCTCGCTTCAGATGTTCGATATCGATTCGTGATTGATATTAGTACGATGGAAAATGAATAATAGAGAATCATCGAAATAGGTTGGCGGCACACCGTGTAGGTGTGCCGTTTTTCTACACAGGAAGGTGCGCTATGAATTATCGTACGGTAGGAAAAACAGGTATTCAGGTTTCGTCATTATGTTTTGGAACGATGTCGTTCGGCGCAAACGCGGATGTAGAAACATCGAAAGCGATGTTTAAACGTTGCCGGGAAGCGGGCATCAACTTTTTTGATACAGCAAACGTGTATGCGGGAGGGCGTTCCGAAGAAATCCTGGGTGATTGTATCGCGGATTGTCGGAACGAAATTATCCTTGCGACGGTTGAAGACTGATCGTATCGATTTCTACATTGTGCATATGTTTGATGCGTTTACACCGATTGAGGAGACGCTCCGTGCATTGGATGACTTGCAGGCGCAAGGAAAGATTCTTTATCCTGCGGTGAGCCCATGTATGACGTATAGCGAATAGTCGGAGATGCCTGCGGTGCATCGTATTTCCTCGATTCGGGGAAATTACGACCCTACGCAGGACGTAAGTTATGGCAACATTAGAACCGAAAATACTGTCTGTAAGAGAGCAGGTAAAAGCTCGTGAAAAACTAAAAGAACACGAAAAGGAAAAAGGCGTACTGCGGGTCGCATCTCTCATGCGTGTATCCGATAGGCACAAGCAGCTCAAAAAGAAAGTACGCTCGAAAACGATCTCGGAGCTCATCGACGAGGATTTACCGCTGCAACGCCGTACCATCGAGGAGTTTTCGAGGACAGAGTAGAGACGGGCGACTCGTGGGAATTGGCGACCGATGAGAACGGGAGGCTCGAATACATCGAGGCGGTCTCGGCATTTAAGACGCACATGAGTCGTCGTAAAGTGCTCATGCAGGCGGTAGAAGATGCTCGGGCGGGTAAATACGATGTACTAATCGTTTTTAAGCTCGACCGATTCGGCAGACGTTCGGCGGAGACGTTTGATTACGTCATGAAATTTATGATGCACATTCGCATATGGGTCGTCGAAAAACGCAAAGAGATAAAGGTCGAGGGTTCGCTTGATGAGATTTCGCTGTACCTCGAATTATGGCAGGCGGGCAGCCGCCTTTCGGTTATCGTAATGGTAAGGAAACGTATGCAATCGAGATTTACGAGCCCGAGGCTGAGATAATTCGCGAAATATTCGACCTATACGTACGCAAAAACTACGGCACCACTAAGATTACGAATCACTTAAATCGAGAGGCTAAGTACACTCGAAACGGGCATCTATGGCGACATTAGTACATAGCGGATATGCTACGAGACCCGATTTACAAAGGACATCTAACCTACGGCAAGACTGCGACCGTATACGGCGAGTGGGGAGCGGTACAGAGGAAAGTACCTAAATCGCAGTGGTTGATTCATCCTGACAAAATCGAGAGCCAAGAACGACGACATACCGTGGGTCGTAACTCGTGAGAATAGCTCGACGCTGCTACTCGGAGGCATAGCGTTCTGCTCGTCGTGCGGGGGGCACGCTGATTTCTCGATGGGGTAACAGCAAATGGACGAATCGCACGACAGGCGAGACGCATCGAAAGAAATATCAATACTACTACTGTAATAAACGGGGCTCAACTGGGAAAGCAGGATGATCGGGCAAACGGGCCGCATAAGCTAGAGGAAATTGTACTGCGGCAGGTTAAAACATTCGTCAAAGAGCACATAGCCGAGCAGGACATCTTCACCAAGATGAAAGCCGTAATAAGTAACACGAACACAACTTGCCAACGAGAGCGATGGTATCCAGTCACAGATTAGCGGGGCCGAGGCGATGGTCCTGAAACTAAACGCGATGATAGAGCGGGGTATCCTTGGTGAATCGCTAGAGGACGACCTCTCCGTAGGTCGAGCCGAGAAGATGCTCGAAAGGTACGAGGGAGAACTAAGGAGTTCCGAACTAGGGCCGCCGAGGTATCCGAGCAGAGCAAGATTACGAAAGGCGTAAAGGCTGACGAGCTACAAGGTTTTGCGGAGGTATTTCACGATTTCGATGCGATTATCGACAGCGCCGAGCCTGCAGTAAAGCGAGAGATTATGCTTTCGCTCGTGGAGCGAGTCGAGCTATCCGACAAGCGTATCGACATTACGATGCGAGAGACATATCGAAGCTCATAAACACAATCGTAGGAGCTGCGACAGGTGGCGAGATAGCTGCATCACTCTCGGAGGCGGTCGACATGCTGCCTGTGAGCCTCGTAGGGGAGTCCGAGAATGTTAGTGTACCTAACTCGCATAAAAACACCAGAGAGCCACACCAGAGAGCTCGATGCAGACATCGTAGCAGAGTATTTGAAGGCGAAGGGCGGCGAGTCCGTACAGTTCGCAGATTATCGCCGACCTACCTGAGATTGAATGGAACAAAAATACTACGGGGCAGTTTGATATTTTCATGTACCGAAATCCTCATATTGAGCGATGCAGGGGAAGGATAGGGGTAAATATCGCTATAAGGATTGATTAGATGGATTTAGAGAGCTACCAAGTGGGGCAGCAGCTAGAGGATGCAATCGTGCTAAATACGTTCGACGAGCCTCGAATAATTAACGTACGGCTCATATTGAAAGATGGCATCGAGGACGCCACAGTACGACGACTAAATGAGCTCATAGGGTACGCCGCAGCAAGGCAAACACAGGACGCGGGGCCGCAATAATGCAGCTCCTTTTTATGCTCTGATGTACCAAATCGAGGAGTTTTCGTGCATATCCGCTCGGGTCATCATAGGCCCGAAAGGAGGCGGATTATGTTGCAGGACAAGAAACTCGTATCTGTATCGAGAGACTACGAGCATGTCGTAGCAGGCGGCGAGCAGCGGCAGCAGACTCGCATCTATCTACGTATGTACACGGATGCGGGACACTCGGGACACTCGCAGATATGGCAGCGGAGAACTGGCATACGCTGTGTGTTATCGCCTCATTTATGGACGCAGAGGGCAACGGTTTTCCATCGCAGGAGTTCATCGCGGTGAGGCTCGGGGTCGTGCGTGCTACGGCGAACAAACGAGTAAAGCGACTGCTCGACTACCGATGGCAGGGTAAGCCTGTAGTAACAGTGCATAAGGTTCGGGATGATCAAGTCCAAAATGCTGTGTAAAATCCCCTCTTCGGAATGTGTCGCATCATGCTCACAATCTACTCAACGGCTGATGGGCGTCACTTTCTTGTTGGTCTGAGACTTCTTGCTCCTTGCGCCACTTCCAGTATTCTTCCATGTTCAGGTAGCAACGGCCTGTTG
>NZ_JAFMTW010000037.1 GCF_017329615.1 Alicyclobacillus suci
ACCCGTACCCATCCCGAACACGGACGTGAAGACCTCCAGCGCCGAGGATACTTGGAGGGAGACCTCCTGGGAAAGTAGGACGTTGCCAGGCGAGAGAGAGAAGGGCCCTGAGGGGAACGCTGAGAAGGCGGAACCTTGGGGCTCTTTTTTGTGTTGGGGTAGAATTTGTGTTTTCCCGGTGCACCTACCCCGTCCCGTGTGCAGATTCCCGAGTATCAGGGTGTGTATTTCGCTAGGTTTCAGCAGGATTCGACAGATTGCGAGACTTGTACTTTCCAATTTACCCATGAATTCACGAACTTCGGTCGTTGTGGGAAGAGGATGAAGCAGTAACTTTACTAGGACAAACATTTTGTGGGGCGTGGATAATTTGTAGATTGATTACTCACAATAGCTAGGCATTTGAAATCAGCGGATCGTTGGTGGTTAGAAGCATGGCCTACTATCTGTCGATGTTGTTTTGGATAATAGCTGCCTGGAAGTGGGTAGACTGGCGGCAGTGGAGAAAATATCAAGCCACTATTCTGTACTTTTTATTGGGAGATATCGCATATTGCTACATTACCAGGGACTATCCCCTGTGGCGGCATGCACCGGTGCCGACGTTTAAAAGTGAAACAGGCGCCGAGTTGGCTCCGCTTGTTGTATATGCCTCGACATTGCTGATTTATCTCACGCGGTTTCCACGTGGGCGATGGCGGGCGGTGGCATGGACTGCGCTGTTTGTGGCGATGTACGTCTTCGCTGAATCTGTGCTTCACTGCATTGGTGTGATGCAGTATGATCACGGCTGGCGCTTGTCATATTCGGCCCTATTCAGTGCCATGATGATTCCGATGATGCGCTTACATTCGCAGCATCCGCTTATTTGCTATTTGTTGTCAGCCCCTATACCGGTGTTTCTCATCATCGTTTTTAAGGTGCCGATGTAGTATTTTGGAAGTCTGATGAAAATGCTTATTTTTGGTATGGGAGTCCGGTGTTATGGGACCATTGCGCTTGGATGGCTTCAAATGTGTCAGTGTAATACGCTGTCGTGTGTGCGACGAAGTCCTCGAGTCGGGCTTCGATTTCCGAGGGTAATCGGTTGGCGGAGTCGTTCACGGTGTACCCATGTAGGCGGATGGACTGCTTTTCGCCACGGAAAAGTTGAATCGCATCCGTGAGTTGTGCGAGGTAGAGGGCGGAGATTTCGTCGGTTTGTGGGTGGAGGTCAGAGAGGGCGTACGGTGTGACATGCATGAAGATGTGGCAAGCTTCAAAGTCGCGGATGTTCTCCGTTTGGGCTGCGACATGAACGATGCCGAGTGGAGACAGCTCTGTAATTGGCACGTCGATACCAAGTTCCTCACGGAGTTCGCGCACACCATCGGACACGTTTTCGCCTGCTGAGAGGTGGCCCGCACAACTGACGTCCAGCTTGTTCGGATTTGTGTCCTTATTGGGGTGCCGTTTTTGAAAGATGATGTACGGGACACCTGCTTGTTGCATGACGACCCAACAATGAAAAGTCTTGTGCCAATATCCCTTGGCGTGAACCTCTTCACGTGTGGCAGCGCCGATGTGCTGAAAATCCTCGTTATAAATATCAATCCACTCGGTCATGTTACCCTCCAGCGCACTACATAGAACGTCTCGTGTCCTGTAGTCCGGTATGCATCTATTGTAACGCTGATGGGGTGTGTGTTGCCAGAAACAAGGCACCACGCGTGCCAAAGATTAGGTGTGGCTGCCTGTAGATAACAGATGCTTTGCTGAATCATTCTATCGCTTGCGTTGCGGCGGCTGTTGCGCCGACTTTTTTGGAGCAGTTTGGCTCTGGCTAAATAAGGTGACATTGTGCCCACGTTGACCCCTTGGCAGTTGTGGTTTAGTACATACAAACATATTCTCGGTCACAAATGAAAGTACATAGCCTCTCGCCAGAATCTTTTCGAGTGCAGATGCGACCGTTGTGCCGAGGAGATTTGCGATGACGATGTTTGGATCACTACTGCTCCCCGCACTCACAACGATTTCCGCACTTCCTGTGACTTTTACATTGAGGATGACAACCACTCGGATAACCTCCTCCTATGTGTGCCATCCATTTAGACAATGCAAACCGGGGTGGAAATGTACAAACACCAGCCTAAAGGCTATGGGGTCGGGCTATCCCCCATTTGCCATTCGCCTCGGGTTGGTCGTTTGCCAACCGTTTGGTGGATTTATGTGGTTTACAACAAGTTGATGATGGGGATGGACTTAAGGACGAGGGTGACAATCGAAAGAATCAGCCCGAAAACGGACATGCCGGATCCATACCCGATTCTAGACGCCTGCACCATCCCGATGATGCTTAGGATTACGCCGATGACACCCAGGATGTGGCCAATTGGGATGCCGAGAAGCGGAATCCAACAAAGAACAAAGCCAATCAAGCTGACCACTAGCGCAGCGACGGCGAAGCCGTTTGTGGATTGCGGTGGACCATTTCGATACATCTGTGCTCACACTCCGATATCTTGATATCTATGCAGCGCCGACGCGTTTACGCTATGCGCCTTTGTCCGACAGCGCGGAAATAAACTGCACTCTAAATCCTCATAATACTGGAAGCTGAGTCAGAGTGCTACGGCGTGTTCGAGAAATACAACGATTCTGTCTCTATGACGGAAGTGTGTCGGTTTGCAGGACTGCGCGATGGCGCCGACTCTCTCCGTTGACACCCCTATAGGGCGTTGCTATACTGCATTCAATATTTTTCGGCTTGGACAGGCACATGGTGCGGTAATGGCCGTGCCGGCTATCCAAATATTAGAGGAGGGAAATACGTGGCAAACGCCTGGGAAACGAAATTTGCAATGGAAGGTCTTACGTTTGACGACGTACTTCTGTTGCCCGCTCATTCACAAGTCCTGCCTCGCGATGTTGACGTCAGCACAAAACTCACGACCGATATTCGACTCAACATTCCCGTTATCAGTGCGGCAATGGACACGGTGACCAACGCGACAATGGCGATCGCGATGGCGCGCGAAGGCGGCATTGGCATCATTCATAAAAATATGAGCATCGAGGAGCAAGCGGAAGAAGTCGACAGAGTGAAGCGTTCGGAGAGTGGGGTCATTACGAATCCCATTTTTTTATCGCCAGAACACCCGATTCGCGATGCTGAGGAATTGATGGCGAAGTACCGTATCTCCGGTGTGCCGATTGTCCAAAAAGGCACGCAGCGCCTGGTCGGCATCATCACCAACCGCGACTTGCGGTTTGAACGCGACTACGACCGTCCGATTGGTGAAGTGATGACACAGGGCAATTTGGTCACCGCACCTGTCGGCACCACGCTTCAGGAAGCGAAGGAACTCCTCCAGAAGAACAAGATTGAGAAACTCCCACTCGTCGACGGCGACGGCAACCTGCGCGGACTGATTACCATCAAGGATATTGAAAATGCCCGCCGCTTCCCGAATTCGGCGAAAGACGCACAAGGTCGTCTGCTCGTCGGGGGCGCTGTGACGGTGTCGGGTGACTTCTTCGACAGGATTGAAGCCCTCGTCGCTTCGCAGATTGACGTGTTGGTGATAGACACCGCGCACGGCCATTCGGAAGGCGTGCTGCAGGGGATTCGCGAGGCGCGCAAGAAGTACAAAGACCTGCAAATCATCGCGGGCAACGTGGCGACTGCAGAAGGGACACAGGCGCTCATCGACGCGGGTGTCAATGCGGTGAAGGTCGGTATCGGACCGGGATCTATCTGTACTACGCGCGTCGTCGCAGGCGTTGGCGTGCCACAGATTTCGGCTATCTACAACAGTGCTACGGTAGCGCGCAAAGCGGGCATTCCAGTGATTGCGGATGGCGGTATCAAGTACTCGGGTGACATCGTGAAGGCCATCTCTGCTGGGGCGAGCTCGGTGATGATTGGGAGCTTGCTGGCGGGGACGACCGAGAGTCCGGGCGAGATCGAAATCTATCAAGGGCGGCAGTTTAAGGTGTATCGCGGCATGGGATCGATTGGCGCGATGAAGGCCGGCAGTGGGGATAGGTACTTTCAGGGTGGCGAGCGCGGAGAAGTGCAGGCGAAGAAGCTGGTGCCGGAGGGCATTGAGGGCCGCGTCGCATACCGTGGGCCGGTTAGCGAGATTCTATACCAGATGGTCGGCGGTTTGCGCGCAGGCATGGGCTACGCGGGTGCCGAGACGATTGAGAAGCTGCAGAATGAGAGCCAAATGGTCCGCATTACTTCGGCTGGCTTGCGTGAGAGCCATCCGCATGACGTGCAGATTACCAAGGAAGCGCCGAATTACTCTATCTAATGGTACCTGTAGACCAAGTGGTTTGCATCTACCTCAAGTTATAATACAATTTAGCGTAGGATTCTTAAGTTTTACCGGGTGCTCGCATTGGGTCCCGTATCGATAGGAGGAGTTCGTTGTGGCGAAGACAGGTACTGATCTCGTCAAGCGCGGCATGGCCGAGATGCAAAAGGGTGGCGTCATCATGGACGTCATCAACGCCGAACAGGCGAAAATTGCGGAAGCGGCCGGTGCCGTTGCGGTCATGGCGCTAGAGCGCGTTCCGTCGGATATCCGCAAGGCCGGTGGCGTGGCTCGGATGGCGGATCCGACTGTGATTGAAGAAGTCATGAAGGCGGTGTCCATCCCGGTGATGGCAAAATGCCGTATTGGCCATATTGTCGAGGCGCGTATCCTTGAAGCGATGGGCGTCGACTATATCGACGAGAGCGAAGTGCTGACACCTGCGGACGACAAGTTCCACGTGGACAAGTCCAAGTTCACCGTGCCGTTCGTTTGTGGCGCGAAAGATTTGGGTGAAGCGGTTCGCCGTATCGCCGAGGGCGCGTCGATGATTCGCACGAAGGGCGAACCGGGCACGGGCAACATCATCGAAGCGGTGAAACACCAACGCATGATGCAAATGCAAATTCGCCACATTCAGAGCCTGTCGGAGGATGAGTTGTACGCAGAGGCGAAGAACCTCGGCGCACCGCTTCATATCCTTCGCGAGATTCACGAGACTGGCAAGTTGCCTGTCGTGAACTTTGCAGCTGGTGGCATTGCGACGCCGGCCGATGCGGCGTTGATGATGGAACTGGGTTCTGATGGGGTGTTTGTCGGTTCGGGTATCTTCAAGTCGGAGAACCCGGAGAAGTTTGCGCGTGCTATCGTGCAGGCGACGACGCACTATCAGGATTACGAGCTCATCGGCGAATTGTCGAAGAACCTCGGCACGGCGATGACCGGTATTGATCTCAACACCCTCCGCCCAGAGGAGAGAATGGCTTCACGCGGCTGGTAAGCTGCGTTTTGTCCCGCATGGTCGGGCCTACTCCCAAGTGCCACTTGGCACCGGGCAGACGGGCCCTGCGGGGGTCTAGAGTATAGATAAAGGGGTCTGTTCGGATGAAAGTTGGCGTAATCGCGGTTCAAGGTGCATTTCGCGAGCATATTCGGGTGCTTCGCGAGCTTGGCGCAGACGCCGTCGAGGTGCGCCGCGCAAACGAATTGGACGGCGCCGAAGCTGTGGTTATTCCTGGTGGGGAGAGCACGGCGATTGGCAAACTGATGCGCGAGTACGACTTGCTGCAACCCGTTCGCGATTTGGCGAGTGCAGGCAAGCCGATATTTGGTACGTGTGCGGGGATGATTGTGCTCGCCAACCGCATTGTCGGGGAGGAGACCAATCATCTCGGCTTGATGGACGTGGAAGTGAACCGAAACTCCTTTGGCCGCCAAAAGGATAGCTTCGAAGCTGATCTCGACGTTCCCGTCCTCGGCCCAGAACCATATCCGGCTGTCTTCATCCGCGCGCCGCACATTCAGTCTGTCGGCGAGCGCGTGGAGGTGTTGGCGACTTATGAAGGCCGCATTGTGGCTGTGCAACAAGACAATCTCTTGGCGACGTCTTTCCACCCAGAACTCACGGGCGATTTGCGTCTGCACGCGTATTTCTTGGGTTTAGCAAAGCGATCGTAAAAGAAACCGCCCTTTCGCACGAAACCATTCCCGCGCCTATCGCGCGCGGTCTGGCGATGTGCGGGGGGCGGTTTGTTGTTATACAGGCAATATTGTTGTGCTATGCTGTGAACAGCTTGGCGTCACGCACAGGTTGATGAAGGGAATGTATATTGACGCCGCATCCGAACGAATGCGAGGTGCACATATGTTAGATATTCGAGCCATCAGGCAACAGCCCGACGAGTTCAAGCGAAAGCTCGGTCGCAAGAAGGTCCATCCGGCCATCATTGACGAACTCTTGACCGCCGACGAGGCATGGCGCGCCAACCTGGCGGAGACCGAACGCCTGAAAAACCTGCGCAATACCACATCTGAGGCGATTGCACGCAAGAAGAAGAACGGCGAGGACGCGACCGACGACATCGCGCAGATGAAAGAAGTCGGCAACCGAATCAAGGAGCTGGATGACATCATCCGCCAGCAGGACGAGCGGATTCGCGAGATTCTGCTCAGCCTCCCGAACGTGCCACACGACTCCGTGCCAGAAGGGGCGTCCGAGGACGACAACCCCGTCATCCGCACGTGGGGCGAATTGCCCAAGTTCAATTTTGAGCCCAAGCCGCACTGGGAAGTCGCTGAAAACCTCGGCATCCTCGATATCGAGCGGGCGGTGAAAATCACCGGATCGCGCTTTGTCCTATACAAAGGCCTCGGCGCCCGCTTGGAGCGCGCATTGGCGGCATTCATGCTCGATTTGCACACGGACAAGCACGGATACACTGAGATGTTCCCAGCGTTCATCGCCAACGAGGAGAGCCTCGTGGGTACGGGCAACCTGCCGAAGTTCGGCGATGAGATGTTCAAGCTCGAAGGGCTGCCGTACTATCTCATCCCAACCGCGGAGGTCCCGCTGACCAACTACTACCGCGACGAGATTCTCAGCGTCGACCAGCTCCCGACCAAGTTCGCGGGCTACAGCTCCTGTTTCAGATCAGAAGCAGGATCCGCCGGCAAAGACACCCGCGGCCTCATTCGCCTGCATCAGTTTCAGAAAGTCGAACTCGTGTTGCTCGTCCACCCGGACAAGTCCTATGAGATGCTCGAACAGTTGACACGAGACTGCGCAGACGTCCTCGAGGCACTCGAATTGCCGTACCGGCAAATCGAAATCTGCACGGGCGATCTCGGCTCCAAAGACGCGAAAAAGTACGACCTGGAGGTCTGGATTCCAGCGTCCAACACGTACCGCGAGATTAGCTCCTGCACCAACTTCGAGGAGTTCCAGGCGCGCCGCGCCAACCTGCGCTTCCGCCCGGACGAGTCATCAAAGCCCGAGTTTGTGCATACGCTCAATGGGTCAGGACTGGCGGTGGGCCGGACCGTTGCCGCTATCCTCGAAAACAACCAGCAAGCTGACGGGTCTGTCCGCATCCCAAAAGCCCTCGTCCCATACATGGGCGGCATCGAGGCCATCCAAGCGCCTGCATCCGTGAAGGCGTAAATGAAGGCTTAACAGCTGCCGCGATGGAGCAGGATAGAACTGGAGCCACCCGGGCTCGTCAGGGCACAAACCCGATGTGCCCTAGCTAGCCCAGTGGCCTCAGTCAGAACGTTTCATCCAGCCGCCGATTCAGCCGGGCGGTCACCGTTACAGGAGGAAGCTATGCGTATCTCGCAGGTCACCATCAAATTGTCAGCCGACGACATCAACCGAATGCTCCAAGAGTTTGCCCCAGACGTCAAACTCCGCATCGTCGAAATTCGCGACGACGGCATCTACGGGCAATTCAAGTTCCTCATGTGGAATATCGACTTCATCGCGCGCCCGCACAGCTACAAGGAGCGCGAAGAGGTCGCCGTGGAAGTCTCCGCCCGCATGCTTGTGCCCATCCCGGCCTCCATTGTCGAACGCTCCCTCCAGGAAGCGGTCAAGGACGCCCCACAAGGCCTGGAGGTCCTGCGTCAGGTCCTCAAACTCCATGTGCCGACGATTCTCTCGCCATTCAAGATACAGCTCAAGGTCAGGGACTTCTCGTGCCACAATGGCGCTGTGGTGATTGATGTGGCCGATTGTGAGCTCGGGATGCTGAAGGGCATGCTGCCATTTAGCGGGGGGACGAGGTAGGGCGGTAAGGCGTGGTGCGTGAAGTCAGTTTCCAAAAAGCGTAAAATGGTTGAAGTTTGTGGACGATTACGGTAGAATATTAAGGCATTGATGACGTGCACCCGTAGCTCAGTAGGATAGAGCGGTGGTTTCCTAAACCGCGTCTTGCGGGGGTTCGAATCCCTCCGGGTGCGCCAAAAATTTGTACAGGTGCGGGTTATCGGTTCTTCCGATTCCCGCGCCTTATGGTCTTCTAAACTTTTTTCTAATCCCAAATTAACACCACATGACCGGGTATTACCCTGTTGCCATGGTAAATTGACTTCGTTTTTATATGCGGGTGATACTTAAACAAGAGTAGCGAACGTTCGAATGAACCAACGTTCGTAAGAACGAAGGAACGTTCCAATTTTGGAGGGTTCTTTATGAGATGGGCTGAAGTTCGCGAATTGTTTCCAGACAAGTTTGTCGTTTTGGAGAACTTGAAATCTCACACGCAAGACGGCCATCTACACGTTGAGAAAGTCGCGGTCATTCGCCCATTGGCTGACGGAAAGGAAGCCGTCAAGGGGATGCGTAATTGCACGGGGGACCGATTCATTTACCACACGTCAAAAGATGCAATTGAGATGCCCATTCGCCCGATGCCAAATCTCCTGAGTAACATCCAATGAGGATCAAACAACACAACGGCTTGTTGTTCGTGACATTAACCATAACGTACGGCGGAGTCACTCAAACGATACTGGATTGTGTTCGCTAACATAAATGTTGACCACGTGGAAGTACATTGACAACCAAAAAGTTGACCACCGCGTAAACCTATTCCGCTACGCTAGAGTTGCTGACGCTCTGCGTATGGGAGAAAAGGATTTTGTACGGGATGGTCGATAAAGAATATATCCGAAAAAATCACTTCGTAGATGGTTGGTCTATTCGAGGAATTAGTCGTCAATGCAAGATCTCGCGCCAAACGGTGCGGAAAATGCTGGCGGACGCGGAGATCCCAAAGTACAGCCTCACTGTGAATTGTCCACGTCAGTCATGGAACGATGGATCCCGTGATTGAACCATGGCTGCGAGTGTGAACGCCGGGTTAAAATTGACCCAGATCGCCGACTTAATTTTGACCCACCCAGCAGCTTGAATCAGGAAGCGTTTGGTTCAGCTGGCGCCGTGTATACGTCAGACTTCATCTTGTCCTTTAGTCGGTAGCTTTGTCCACGGATGTTCAGGATGTGCGCATGGTGTAGCAGGCGGTCGAGCACAGCCGTGGCCAGCACTGCGTCCCCGAACAATTCGTCCCCTTCCCCAATGCCTTTGTTACTCGTTAGGATAATGCTGCCCCGCTCGTACCTGGCGTTAATCAATTGGCAGTAGGTTCGCTCCAATTGGGTCCAGATGCATTTTCAATTTAAATCCGGGAAAATGGGACGTTTTAGCCCATCATTATGATCACCAATAATGGCGGAACTAAGGGTTTTGGACAATATATTCGTCAAAATCAGGACAACTTTTACCGTCAACCTTTGGACATTATAGCGCTTAGTAGTAACAACATATTGGCTAGAATACATTGCATTAAATTATTTTGTGACATAGAGGACTTCCATCGCTTCATGCATCTTTTCTAATCTTGGCGACGCGTAGCTTCTAGTGACATTTAAATCCGTGTGCCCCGCCAATTTCGTAACTGTGACCAAATCGACACCAGCATCGAGTAACCCACGAACGAATGTGTGGCGAAGGGCGTGGGGATGATATTGCTCCCCCAACTGTCTGAGTATGTGTTCGACTGTTCTCGCTGAAATGCGTCGACGCTGGTTCGACATGAACAGCGGATCGTCCAGGGCAACGTCTCCTCGCTGAGAGAGATATTCTTGTACTCGGCTCCTTACTTCAGACGTGGCGGGGACAACGCGTTCCTTGTCACCTTTACTGCGATTCACATACACCAATCCACCACGTTTCAATTCGATGTCCTTCACATTGAGCGCGACCAATTCACCTACTCGAAGCCCGCAGTACAGAAGAACAGTGATAATCGCGATGTCACGTGGATTACGCCTCTGCTCCACAAGCCGGAGGAGCCGGTTTCGTTCATTTCGTTCCAGAGACTTGGGGGTACGTTGAAGAATCGGCGTACGTTTGACAACGCGTACGTTTTGAATGCAAGATTCTTGATGGGACCAACGAGCGAAGCTTCGAATTGCGTTGTAAGCGAGGTTGACCGTACTCGCTTTGTGCCCTTTGGCGATGAGATGCGTAATGTAGGATTGCACATCTACGCGGGCAAGTCCGTCATCAAGCGACGTGCCTGATTCGACGAGGTACTGGTTGAATTTTTCCAGTTGCGTCCGGTAAGTCTTGATCGTTTTTTCGGATTTGCCAACAAGGGCTTCCTCGGCGTATTGGTCAATGATTGACACGGTTTCGATGCCTCCAGAGTTATACGCAATGATTTTGGGGTGTTCACGCGATGTTTCCGCCTGGAATGACGAGGTTTTCTCAATCAAATTGTACCATAATATTGCGTATAACTCATACTTATACGTAATTCAGGATTGTGACGTAATGCTCTGGAAGGAATACCTCCGTCAACTGGAGAATTACTAAATTGATAGACCAGTAGTAAGGGATCATTGGAAGAGGGATCATTTGAATGAGCCAAGTGGTGATAGAGAATCCCGTCATTAATTCTCCATTTGAAATACCAAGAAGGCATTTCCGCTTCACAGATGAAGGCATAACCAGTGAAATTGTCGAGGAACGACGAAAGAGTGCTTACTTCATCCCAGTTCCCCAGCCGAAGAAGAAGACGCAAGCAACACTGGACTTATGGGGACACGAGCGCCGGGAAGAAAATCACTTCATTAACCAGATCAGAGACCGTGTGGCGAAATGGCGTGGGGATTACGCGGGTGTTACACCCACAACGAGACGCCTTTTACAGTATTGGCAAAGCGAAGACCGGGAAAAGAGATTTTTCTTTTGTCAAATCGAAGCACTGGAAACGGCCATCTATATCACCGAAGCCGCCTCGAAGCTGGGCGATCATTTCGTTGTGAATGAATTGCGTAACCGCAATGCTGAGGCAAATCCGCTATTGTACCGTATGGCATTCAAAATGGCGACCGGAAGCGGGAAAACGGTGGTCATGGCGATGCTGATTGCTTGGCAGGCGCTGAACAAGTTTGCAAATCCCCAAGACAGTCGTTTTTCTGATGCTTTTTTGATTGTTAGTCCTGGCATCACCATTCGAGATCGATTGCGCGTTCTGCTTCCAAGCGACCCCGACAACTATTATCGTCAGAGGGACATCCTACCGCCGGATTTGCTGGCGCAACTTGGCAAGGCCAAAATCGTGATCACGAATTATCATGCGTTCCAGCGTCGCGAATTGGTAGATGCCAGCAAGCTCGCGAAAGAGATTCTCGCTAAGGACGGAAACACAGAGGCGTTCAAAGAGACACCTGAGCAGATGGTCCGGCGTGTATGCCGAGAACTCGGAAACAAGCGGAACATTGTCGTGATCAACGATGAAGCACATCACTGTTGTCGTGAAAAACCGGTATCCGAAGAGGAGACTCTGCGCGGAGAGGACAAAACCGAGGCTGAGAAGAATCGCGAAGCCGCCCGAACGTGGATTTCAGGAATTGAAGCTGTAAAAGAGAAGATTGGAGTCAAAGTGGTTTTTGACTTGTCGGCCACTCCATTCTTTTTGAAGGGGTCCGGATACAGGGAAGGTACGCTCTTTCCGTGGGTTGTGTCTGATTTCTCATTGATTGACGCCATCGAGTCCGGGATCGTTAAGGTGCCTCGGATGCCGGTTGCCGATGATTCGACGTCTGGCGATATGCCGACGTATCGGAACCTTTGGGTGCGAATTCGCGATCAACTACCCAAGCGTGGCCGAAGTTCGGGAGACACAAACATCGATCCGGTACTCCCCAAAGAGCTTGAAGGTGCACTACACAGCCTTTACAGCAATTACGTGAAATACTTCGAGCGGTGGTCTAAGGATGGAGAGGCCCAGAACAAGGGCCAAACCCCGCCTGTCATGATTGTCGTGTGCAACAATACGAGCGTATCCAAGTTGGTGTACGACTATATCGCCGGTTGGGAGACGGGGGCAACACACGAAGACGGATCGCCTGTCGTGGCGTCTGGGAATCTGGAGTTGTTCTCGAATGCGAAGGATGGCCGGTGGTTGGCCCGCCCAAACACAATCTTGATTGATAGTGAACAGTTAGAATCCGGCTCCGCTATGAGCGATGAATTCAAGAAAATTGCCAAGCGCGAAATTGAGGATTTCAAAAACGAGTACCGAACTAGGTTCCCAGGTGCAAACGCTGATGCCATCACGGATGAGGATCTCATGCGTGAAGTCATGAATACCGTTGGAAAACCAGGTAAATTGGGCGAACAGGTTCGATGTGTGGTCTCGGTATCTATGCTCACAGAGGGATGGGATGCCAACACTGTCACGCACATCCTTGGTGTTCGCGCGTTTAGTACACAGTTACTTTGCGAACAGGTTGTCGGTCGTGGGCTACGCCGGATGAGCTACGCGGTGAACGACCAGGGGAGGTTCGATCCAGAGTATGCGGAGGTTTATGGTGTACCATTCTCTTTCATTCCAACGGCAGGGAGTGGGATTGGTCCGATTAAGAGGCCAGTCTTCACGCGCGTACGTGCGTTGGATGAGCGAAAGAATTGTGAAATCCGTTTCCCGCGTGTCATCGGATACCGTTGGGACATGCCGAAAGAACGAATACAAGCCGATCTTTCTATGATTCCAAAGATGCGCTTGACACACGCCCAAATACCAACCACAGTCGAACTCGATCCGATTGTGGGCGAGTCAAGTATTCATACGTTGGACGAATTGAAAAGTCGTCGTGAGCAGGAAGTAGCCTTTGTCTTGGCCAAACGAATTTTAACTCGATATTTTCGTGATGCTAGCCATGGTGAGCGCTTCTGGCTGTTTCCGCAGTTCCTGAAGATCGCGAAAGAGTGGATGACCCATTACGTTGAATATGTGGACGATACGTTCCCACAGTTGTTGTTGCTATCAGAGCACTCTCATTTTGTGGCGGAGCAACTGTATAAGTGTATCATCATGAGTACAGAGGGCGAGAAAAAGGTACAAGCAATTTTTCACCCTTATGAGCCAGTGGGAACCACCCGCGTGGTTGATTTTGATACGGCCAAGCCCACATTTGCGACATCACCGAACAAGTGCCACGTGTCCCATGTAGTAGCGGATACGAATTCATGGGAGCAGAGTGCCGCCTTCGCATTGGAACACATGGACGAAGTGGTATCCTACGTCAAGAACGAAAAACTGAACTTCGTGATCCCTTACTCCTATGAGGGGTCCGAGCGAAGCTATTTACCGGACTTTATCGTTCGTATTGATGACGGGCACGGGCATGATGACTTGTTAAATCTCGTCGTCGAAGTGAGCGGATACCGAAAGCGGGACAAGGACGCAAAAGCAACTACAATGAAATCTCTCTGGATTCCCGCCATCAACAATCACGGTGGCTTCGGTCGCTGGGACTTCGTTGAAGTCACTGATGTCGAACATATTAAGACAACTATTCGAGAGGCGGTAAAGCGTCATTCGGAGACATATCAGCAAGTGGTTTAATGTGATCAATGACATCCGTATGATCTGATGAATTGCCATGGGGTTTGGGAGGATTGGGATACATGCCGAGGAAACGCACAACGGCTGAAAAGATAACTGTCGATGCCATTAAACATAAGGACAAGCGGGTCAACATCCCTACAGAAGAATTGAAAGGCTTTGTTGCGGATGATGAAAACTCCCCGAAAGTGATGTTGTATCCGCGTGATCCGTCGCTTGATCCTCAATTGGCGTGGAAGGGCAAGGATGAGCAAGATCGAGAGGAACTGGCTGTTCCTATTGTCCCCATTTACATACAGGAGAAAATCCATCCTCAAACCATCATTGAGAATGTACGGGCCGAGGCAACAAAGGGACGACCACAACAGGCAGCCCTGTTTAATGATTTCAATGGCATTGGGTTTGAGGACTTGGTTGACTTCTATCACCATGAACAGAACTGGACAAATCGTATGATCCTTGGCGATTCACTGCAGGTAATGACTTCACTCGCGGAAAAGGAAGGACTTAAAGGTAAAGTTCAAATGATCTATATTGACCCGCCCTATGGGATTAAGTTTGGGTCGAATTGGCAGGTATCAACGCGGAAGCGGAACGTACGGGATGGAAGGGTAGAGGATGTAACTCGTCAACCTGAGCAAGTACGGGCTTTCCGCGATACTTGGGAACTTGGCATTCATTCCTACCTCGCCTATTTGCGTGACCGTCTAACGGTAGCTCGAGAATTACTCACTGATTCCGGTAGTATCTTTGTACAAATCGGCGACAAGAATGTACATCTCGTTCGCTGTTTGCTAGATGAGGTCTTTGGGAGTGAGAACTTCATCGCTCAAATCACATTCAAAAAAACTCTACCTCTCGGAAGCAGCAATATTGCCGGTATCGCAGATTACATTATTTTCTATGCCAAGAATCATGAACAAGTAAAATTCCGACCGCTTTATCAGCCTAAGCCGTTGGGTGCTGGAACGGGGTATACATGGGTCGAACTGCCTGATGGCACGAGACGAAAGATGACACGGGAGGAGAGAAATGACTTAGAGAAACTCCCGAAAAATAGTCGACCATTCTTTGCAGATAATCTTCTTTCGTCTGGATTCACGGAATCATGCTTTTTTGAAATAGAACTGGATGGGAAAGTGTTCCCGGCGCAGAAGTATAGCTGGAAGACAAATCGTACTGGTGTTGAACGTCTTAAAATGGCAAGAAGATTAATTGCCCCAGCAGGGCTTCCTAATTACGTACGCTTTTTTGACGACTTTCCAGTTCAAGTACTTCACAACATCTGGGATGATACTCATGGAGCGTCTGATCCCACGTATGTAGTTCAAACATCAAACAAGGTTGTTGAACGCTGCATTCTAATGACCACAGACCCCGGTGACATCGTTCTTGATCCAACATGTGGAAGTGGCACTACCGCATATGTTGCCGAGCAGTGGGGAAGACGATGGATCACTTGTGATACGTCTCGCGTTGCACTGGCTCTTGCACGAACGCGCTTAATGTCGGCCAAGTACCCATATTATCTTTTGGTTGATTCGCCTGAAGGGCAGAAAAAGGAATCAGAGCTTACAGGACAAGAATCGTCGCCGCAAAGTTTTAGTTATGATGTACGCAAAGGTTTTGTGTACAAAAGAGTGCCACATATTACGCTCAAATCCATCGCCAATAATCCTGATATTCGGGAGGGCATGACGAGAGAAGAAATCGATGCGGCTATCATGCGACATGCTGATGTTGAAATACTGTACGATCAGCCGTATGAAGACTCCAGCCGAATTCGCGTCTCTGGTCCATTTACGGTAGAAAGTCTATCGCCGCATCGAGTCGTATCATCGGATACGGAACTTCCGGAAACAGAGGCTATAGCAAAGACAGATGAGGTAACTTCATCATTTGTGACTGACATTCTTGCAAATCTTAAGGCTGCAGGTGTTAGCAACACGGTCAAGGGAGAAGAGATTGGGTTCGACATACTTGAACCCTTTGCAGGGGAATACATCCATGCCGTAGGTGAATTTATCGAGAAGGGTGGTGCATTGCGCCGGGCTGCTGTGTCGATCGGACCAGAACATGGCACGGTCGGATCGGAATATGTTCGCGAGGCGGCCAAGGAAGCTCTGAAGGGTGCTGGATTTGACTTGCTCCTCATTTGTGGTTTCGCGTTTGATGCATTTGCCTCCGAGACCGCTCAGGAATTTAAACCCGTCGAGATGTCGACGAATAACGGATTTGCGGTGGCTGAAGGGAAACGTCAATTTGGAAAACTACCGGTTTTACTCGTTCGTATGAATCCGGACCTTTCAATGGGGCCAGATCTTCTGAAGAAGACAAGCAAAGGGCAACTGTTTATGATCTTCGGCGAACCCGATGTGTCTATAACCAGGACGAAAAATGGCAGGTTAATCGCAGAGCTTCATGGTGTGGATGTGTATGATCCTACGACTGGTGAAATTCGTTCGCACTCCACGGACGATATCGCGTGCTGGTTTATCGACACAGCCTATAACGGAGAAAGCTTTTTCGTTCGCCAAGCTTATTTTACTGGGGCGGATGAACCTTACGACAAGTTAAAGCGTGCGCTTCGTAGCGAGATCGACGAAGCAGCATGGTCTATGTTGTATCAGACAGTGAGCCAGCCGTTTGATATCCCTGAAACCGGAAGGATTGCAATAAAGGTAATCAATCATTATGGGGATGAGGTGCTAAAGGTATTTTCGGTATCATGAACGGCATGCGGGTTCAGAGACCCGCAAGGTGATTTCAGGGTGTCAACATTGGAAACTCACAGTTTGTCAATATTCCGTGTGTAAGCACTGATTTCTAGTTTTGGCATGGAGGGAGGTATTCTAATGCACTGGGGTATGGATGGACATTCGGGAATATCAAATAGTGTGATCAAACAAGCGAGCGCTGGTGGTGCCCATTTTGTCCTATCACTACTAGAGAGTCCGAATGGTGACATGAACTTTATCGTTCATGGCCGAGTGATGCAATGGACCGGATGGGCAGATCCGAATGCGATCCTTCTTCGCCTAGGATTTGAACGGTTCCGTAACTGTAATTGCATGGCGGGCGAATGTTATTGGCTACATTGGGCCAGAATACCCGCCAGTTATGCAGGGATACCAGATCCTCAAACTACATTCCAGGAAAATGCTGTTTTTGATGAGTTCGTTCGACAGTTCGAAACGATCATTCCGCAGGTTCTGTCAGTGGAGCGTGCATTATTCAGCGCACGTTTCAAATTCCCTTGGGACCAGGCTAAGTATGAAGTCTTGGAGGTCAAGGGAGCCGAGAATTTCTTCCCTTCTGGCCGAGAATTTGACGCGTTCAAAGCTCTTGTGGATTTGGTGAAACCTGCTAAGCATGAGATCCTGCTGATCGATCCATATGTCAACCAAGATACTGTTGATGTTTTGTCCCATGTTCCGGTTGGGACAAGGATTAGAGTTCTGACTCACAAAATACAAGGGGAATTCGTCGCGCATGCCCGTCGCTTACACCAACAGCGGACACACTCGAGTGTGGGCTTGGAAATTCGGACGACGAAGGAATTTCACGACAGATTCCTAATGGTGGATGACGTTTGGTATCACATTGGTACCTCGATAAACAGTGTTGGACAGAAGGCATTTATGTTTGCGCCACTTACTACACAAACTGTCATCCAGGGCATAGCTGCATTTGCTGAAGAAACTTGGCGTTTTGCCAATGTATACACTTTGTGAACAATGCTCCATTTTTCAACCGCTTCGACTAGATAGTAATGTAGTTAGCGACAATGGAGGATGTTGAAGGTGTTTGTCTCCTGGCTTATTTAACCGAAACACACGTGAAGACCGTGGTTAGGAGCGAAAATCGATGAGCAACGGCCGGTTGTTACGGCAACTCATTAAACATGGTGCTCAGTACGGCGACAAGGAGTTCATGAAGGCGGCAGAAGAGATCATTCGCGAAGAGCGACAAAAGAAGCACCACTTGCTTGCAAATGACTTGGAGAGACTTTTGTACGGGAAATTGCAGTATAGCCCTAAGCAACAGTCACATGAAATACCTACTGATCGCGAACGGGGATTACCACTTCTTGAGGTACGGGAACCTTCACGTGACTTGCAAGATGTCATTCTTTCGGATGAAAATTTGTCAGTTATTGATGAGGTGCTGTTGGAACAAAGCCGAATAGAGGTGTTGTCAAGTTACGGGTTACGCCCGATTTCGAGGCTCTTATTTTGTGGCCCACCAGGATGCGGAAAAACATTAACTGCTGAAGTTTTGGCTAGTGAACTTTCTCTTGAACTTGTGATTGTACGATTTGATGCGGTAGTATCGTCGTTCTTGGGGGAGACGGCAGCTAATCTCCGCAAGGTATTCGATTTCTTGGAAAGGGGGACATTTGTCGCATTATTTGACGAGTTTGATGCAATTGGCAAGGAAAGAGAAGACAGTGCAGAACATGGCGAACTCAAACGAGTGGTAAACTCTGTTCTGCAAATGATTGATGGATATCGAGGGAAAAGTCTGATACTCGCTTCAACCAACCATGAGAAACTTTTGGACCGAGCACTGTGGCGCAGATTCGATGAAGTGCTGGTTTTTGAGCGCCCCAACTTAGAACAAATACGCAAGTTATTGGAGACCAAGCTTCGTGGGGTAAGATACGAACTTCCCTTGGACGACCGCTCGTTCATCAATCAATTCAAAGGTTTTTCACATGCTGATATTGAGCGCATAATCATTAAATCAGTGAAAACTATGGTGCTCAAAGGAAGAGAGTTTCTGACGATTGAAATAGTAGAAGAGGCACGTCGACGCGAAGAGATGCGATTGAACCTGATTTCTAAACTGTGATTGATGAGGTAGGGGTCATGATGCCGGACGAGTACGAACACCTACAAATTCGGAGACTTGAACCAGTAAATGCGCGCCGCAAGGGGGGACGTTTTCCGGGTATTGAACCCCCGGAAAATCTTATTGAGCATGCCAGAGGGTTACAGCGTCAAGTCCAGACAGTTGTTGAATCATCTAAAGTCGAGGAACCCGGTTTTGATCCACGGTTGCTGCTTAAAATCGATGCACCTCTGGTTAAGCCTGAGGATTTCGAATCAATCGAAGGACTAAGAGTTGTCAGTCAAGAGCAAAAGAGTCTATTGGTTCTCTTTGCTTCTGAGGAAGGATTAGCAGAATTCAAAAGAAGACTAGATGAAGTTGCGAATGGGAGGACACCCGTACGAAAAGAGATTTTGTACGCAATTAAGGGTATTGACGGATGGTCGAAAGAGGATAGAATCGGCCCGGCGATTCGAAAAGAGGGGTATCCTGGTGATCAAGCATTCATAGTGGACGCTGAACTTTGGGCTATAGAATCCTGGCAAGAACGGAATCAGATGCTGCGGTACTTTGAGCAGTGGTGTCTGTCACACAATATCGAAAAGATTGACCGCCTAAATCAAGATGCAATTGTTATGTATCGGCTGAAAGTGACGGCCGATTCCCTTGCCAAATTGCTGAATCTTCGTGACGTGAGAATGGTTGATCTCCCGCCAAGTTATCAGTTAGAACTGTCAATGGTACATACATCGATAAGCCACCTCCCACAAATTACTTCTCCATCCGACGACGCTCCGGGTATCGTCGTATTGGATGACGGTGTTGTATCGTCCCATCCTTTGTTGGAAAGTGCTTTTGGAGATGGTCAGAGTTTTATCGCGGGCGCTGACTCAGCAGACTATGGTGAACATGGTACAAAGGTTGCGGGTTTTGCACTTTATGGCGACCTCACACAATGCTTGGAGCAGGGGCAACTCACCCCTAGGCTCAGATTATTCAGTGGTAAGATTACTGATCCGAAGGTCATTCAAGCAGGGGGATTCATCGAGAATTATATTTCGGCGGCTGTAAGGTATTTCACTGACAATTATGGTTGCAAGGTCTTTAACCTTTCCTTCGGAGACACACGTAAACCTTATTTGGGTGGGCATGTGAGGTCACTTGCCACTGTTTTGGATACCTTGTCTAGGGAATACAGGGTTCTCTTTGTTGTCTCGGCTGGAAACTATGCAGGAACAGAGGACAGACCCCAAGATTGGCTACATGAGTACCCGGATTACCTTTTTCTTGATGACGCAAAGATAATTGACCCAGCTCCCGCCTTAAATGCTTTAACGGTGGGCAGTCTGGCCAGATTTGAGGTTAATAGGGAAGCACAAAGGTATACATCGGACCCTGCATATCAGCCGATTGCACGGAAAAATCAACCTTCTCCGTTTTCTCGAACTGGACCAGGTCCTGGAGGAGCCATTAAACCCGATGTTGTCGAGTACGGGGGAAATTTTTCAGTCGATGCACGACGGGGCATGCAGCAAGTCAATACGGCAACCGACGGTCTCGGAGAGATAGCCACTTTGTCCACATTTGCTCAGGGGACCCTTTTCACCATTGATCGAGGGACAAGCTACTCAGCCCCGAAAGTGGCACACATGGCAGCAAGGATTTTAACCGTCTACCCACAGGCTACCCCAGAGTTGATGCGAGCGCTCATTGTTGCCCATTCCAAATGGCCTTCCGCAACGGTTGATTTATTCGGTGGAGACGAGGACAAAATCCTTCAAAGTGTAGGTTATGGTGTTCCAGATATGGAGTCAGTTTTATATTCCACTGAAAAAAGAGTTACTCTAATCAGTGAGGAAATGATTGCTGGCGAAACGCACCATTTTTACGAAGTCCCACTACCGACAGATTTTTTCTCTCCCGGTCGACGACCACGATCCCTCAGAGTTGCATTGGCCCATACTCCGATGGTGCGAAGAACACGAATCGTTTACAAAGCAAGCACCATTGATTTCCGGGTGGTCAGGGAGGTTAGCATCGATAGAGTAGTAAACGTTTTTCGGCAAGCCTCACGTGATGAACGTGAGGATATAATCCAAGAACTAAATGGACTCCGTCCAAAACGAGCTATACGGAGCAAGGGTACAGTCCAGGCAGCGACTGTTACCTTTCAACAACTCAACGGGAATTGGGAAGAGAAGAAGATATTCATTGTGGTCACTCGGAAAGTTGAACCATGGGCAGCGAACATATTTGACAGCGAGCCATATGCATTAGTTGCAGTTCTTTCCGAGGAGTCCAATCAACAAGTCAGGTACTATACCCAAATTCGTCAGATGCTTCGTACTCGAGTACGTCTGTAAGTCGAAACGAATGCTCGGTGAAATGCAAGCCTTTTGACTGCTAACAAAACTGCTAACGAACTGTTAGCAAACATTTGATAGTCGTCGGTACCAGGTAACACACCAGCACTTAAAATACCGCGCCAAATAAGGAGAAACGGCACCGTCCGTCATCCAACGACACCCCCGGATGGCAATTCCTAAACCGCGTCTTGCGGGGGTTCGAATCCCTCCGGGTGCGCCAGAAAATCTAGTAGTGGCGCGGCTTTTCGGGAATCCGAAGTCGCGCCACTTTTATGGCGTGGTCACATTTTGGTCACATCCAGTATTTGTCGTCCTATTTTTCCTCCGATTTTTGCGCGAAGTGCATCTCTCCGAATTGTGTTACTGCGGCTTCCGGGAGTCCTAGAATCACGTGGCTGTATGTATCCAGCGTAATTCCGATATTGGCATGTCCAAGCCGTTCACTAACCACCCTTCGGTGCACTCCCTGTAACGTTTTCGTTACAATTCTTGCGGAGAGCTTTCACAATTCAAACTGCGGGAATTCTCTTGCGAAGCTCCAGCGCCCTGAGAATTTCCCTATTCGGTTATCGGATTTGGTACTCAGTCTTTGTGTGTTTCGATGCGCATTCACTCAAAAGGGAGTTGAACATCCATGAACCTATCTGACTTTCTGGACGAAGTCGATGCGGATATTCTGATGCGGGGACGAGATTACCTTGCCGAAGGGCGAATCCGCTCGCTGGAACAGGATACCGACGGCGTCTATCATGCTATCGTGCAAGGCTCGGAATCGTATCGAGTTGACGTCGAGATCGGCGGCGATGGCGAACTTATCAAGTTTGATTGCAGTTGCCCGTATGACCTCGGCCTGGTGTGCAAGCACGAGGCTGCGGTTCTTCTTCGAATTGCTGGACAGGGTGAACTGGTCGATCCCGATGGAATGAATATGTCCGCTGCTGCCTTGGAATCGGATTCGTCGACGGATCTGCGGTCTCTCCTCGATGCAAAGCGTAAAGATGACCTCATCGATTTGCTTCTCTCGCTGGCGGAGACGTCTTCCTTGGTGGAGCGGCAAATTCGTTTCCACGTCTCGACGCCGGACGCCGACGCGGAAGTGAAAGAATGCCGCAAATTCATTCGGGACTACGCGAAATCATTCGCGGACAGACAGGGGTTTATTTCGTATCGGAAAGCTAGCAAGGCTATGGGTGGCGCGCATGAAGTGATTGAACGGGCGAAGAAGGCACTTGAGCAACGCGAGTATGTGCGTGCGCTCAAGCTTTCATTCTGTGTGATCGAGGAAATGATTCATTTGATGGCGTCGGTGGATGACTCCGGCGGGGACGTCGGATTGATGATCGACTTTGCGCTGGGTTGCGTCATGGCCGTCGCGGATGCGGTGAAGCGGAGTGAGGCGGGCGTGATCGACACGGTGTTTGCGTTGCTGTTGAAGGAATCGCGGCATCGCAAGCTTCAGGGCTGGAAGTCGTGGCAATTGAAGCTGATTGCTGCTGCGGGCAAGCTGGCGACTACGCCGGAGCGGCTGCGCAAGTGGGAAGATTGTGTGGATGGCGTCGTACGCGAGGCCGAGGAGTCCGCGTGGGATAGAGACTATGTGAGCGCGGAGATGGCGCTGATTCGATACAACATGCTTCTCGAGCGGGACGGCGAGGCCCAGGCGGCGGCTTACGCGCTGGCGAACGTCCATATTGGCAAGATGCGAACGCTGGCGATTCGGCATGCCATCGAGCGGGGGCAATTCGACGAAGCGATTCAACTTGCCTTGGACAACAGGAAGGAACTAGTGGACGGCGACGTTTGGCGGATGCGTGGCGGGAATTGCGTTTTGAGGCGTACAGGCGTGCGGGCCGGGTGGATGATCAGCGACGGCTTGGTTTCCAACTGGTGCTTGGCGGGGACTTCCAATACTACGCGCTGACCAAGATGACCTACGCGGCTTCGGAATGGGCCTCTGTGTACGAGTCGCTGATGCAGCACTTTGAGCAGAGAGGCTTTGGCTTCACGGAAGCGTATCCACAAATTCTCGTGGAAGAGCGCGATTGGAAAGCGCCTGTTAGCTTATCTCTCGCAAAGGCCAGCCGCGATTGAGCGGTACTACATGCACCTTGTGCCGCATCATTTGGCGGATGTCACGGAGGTGTTCCGGCAACACATTCGTCAATTGGCGGAACAATCGAGCAATCGGGCCGAATACCGCGGCGTGTGCCGGATTCCAACTGCTTCACAAGGCGGGTGGGACAGAGGCGGCAAAAGACATCGTTGAGGAATTAATGCGGACGTACCCTCGCAGACCGGCTTTTCGCGATGAGTTGAGGTCGCTTCGTTTACAATAATCTGACCCTATGTCGATTCTGAAAGATTTGCGAACAAACGAGCTGTCGCAGTCAAATGTATTCCAGAAAATGGACGTTGTGTACTGATTTCGGGGCCGCTCGTTCTTTCACTCCGAGGTACTGTTTCAGCGCGTCCTGGAGGAGATGGGAGAAGTTTACGTGACGATCCTGTGCCAGGTTGTCCAGCCATTTAGGTATGGTGAGTGTTTTTTTTATCGCCCGCTCTTCCATCTCATCTCGAAACGGTGGCATCCACACGTCCACAAGCACGACAACTTGATTCTTAGCCATCCGCAGCTTGTTGATGGGCGTTGGCTCCGGAATCGGATCGCCGTCCTGCTCCATGCCATACAAGTGAAGTGCCATGGCCTCACGAGCGTTCCTCACAGTCTCCTCTGTCGTAAGTCCGCGGCTATTTCATGACGGCATCCATCTCGATTTGCCCGTGTGACGTATGATAAATGAATCTTCTCTCTCCTGCAGCCACGCTTGGGCGTCAGCCAGCGGGCAAACGCAAAATTTGTCACAATTCGCGAACGAAAGGCAGGAAGTGATTGGCCAATGTAGAATTTCTTGCTTGAAATTGTTTGTTCGTAAACGAGCCCTCAAAGGCAGACTATTGATACATGTTGCGTCTTGGCAAACAACAACTAATGTTTCGAGTCCTTGAAGGGAGACTGTGAGATGTATCTTAGCACGGTTTCGCGAGGGTTCCAATGGAAGATAAAAGTCACGACGCATCAAAATTATTAATTAGGTGTTGCATGCCAAAAAATAAATCCATATAATTCAGAGTATACTTCATTCAATTTGGAGGAGGTGAAACCATGCGTGTCGTGTTGGAATTTGCGCCTAAGCGGGCGCTGCGGTTACCGATGCATTACAATGCTGCGCTCCACGGCGTGTTATATCGCCATCTCGGTGATAACCGCATGCGTGAACAGTTGCATGACCACGGGCTGCACCGCGTCGGGAGCAAACCTGTCAAGTTGTTCGCGTTCTCGCGGCTGATGGGGAAGTATGAAATCGATAGTAAGGAAAAGACCATCACGTTTCAGGGGCCAGTGCGATGGGTGGTCTCCAGTGCTGTAGATCAAGTGATCTACGATCTGTCGATGACATTGCTCAAGGCGGGTCCGATTTCGCTGCACGGTACGGAGGTGCAGGTGCGGACGGCGAGTCTGGAAAGATATTCAGGGACCGTCACGCAGGGGCAGATTCGTCTGATGTCGCCGATTACGGTTTACCGTACTCTCAACTTGAACGGCCGCAAGTACACTCAGTACTACCGGCCAGGTACGCCGGAGTTCACAGAGCTGATGAGGAAAAATCTGCTCCTCAAAGCCTCTGCGCTGGGGCTGGAGGTTACGGAGGCTGATGCGGCGTTTGACTTGATTCCAATTGATGAGGCACACATGAAGGAGCGCATTGTACTGTTTCGCGATACGCCCGTTCATGCATGGGACGGGAACTTTCGCGTTCAGGGGACGCCGAAAATGTTGGCGTTGGCTTGGAATGCAGGGCTATGTATGAAAAACTCGGATGGTTTCGGGTTATTCGACTTTTTTGCGCGAAGGAGGTGAGCGGGATGCTGGATGCCATGGTGAACTTGGGACGCATGTTAGCACGTGGTGAAGGGGACGAAAATCTTCTCCAAAGTTTGATTCAGCCGATGCCGAACGTTTCCGGAAAGGAGCCGTATGCGGTCTTCGTCAACTTGGATACCGAAGCCTGCAGGTTGGAGTTTCGGACCCAAGAGTGTCGGGAAAGTGATCGGGAACGGACTGCGCAGGAGTGGCTATGGGTTGGCAACGCGGCGGGGCCAAACAGTCTGCAGTGGACGGCCACCACAAATTCGCTCGGTTATCTCTTGTCTCAAACCTTGGTGAATCTTTACCGGATGTTGCCTGACAATGCTGAGCTGAAAGTGGAGGTTGGCGACTTGTTGGCGCAATTCGCCGTAGACCTTGGACCACAGCCAAGTTCAGAAGAACGTTATCGGTATGTGCTGGATGTTGTGCAACTGGGCGCTCTCCCGTCGGAAGACTGGGAGGAGTTAGCTGCCTCTTGCCGAGTGGAATCGGAGGGCAGCATTCGGGGGAAGACTTTTGTTCCAAGCCTAGAGAAGGCAGTCATGAAGGCCGCCAACCCCAAACTGTCAGCGAATAGCATCCCTCTATGGACGTTCTGTATCAACGGGCAGCGGGTGGCTGACCACCCAGATTACCGTCAATTGGTGTTGCGCGACCGGGTTCAGGGGGTGTTCGACGAGGCTACACAGGGCGTGTGTTCCGCCTGTGGAGCCGAGGCGTTGGTCACGCCGAACTTTACGAGGATGAAGTTCAAGTACTACAACACAGACAAAATTTCCTTTGCCAGTGGTGTGGATAAAAAGCGGTTCCATCGCAATCTAGTGCTCTGCCAAAGCTGCTACCAGGCGCTGCTGGCGGCGGAAGCTTTTGTCCATGGGCAAATGCGTACGCGTGTTGGGCACCTGCGATTTTATGTGATTCCCGAGATCTTCGGGGCTGTGGAAGACGTCAAGGTGCGAGAGTGGGGCAACACCGTGCAGCGGACTGTCCAATCGGTGCTCAACTTTGAAAGCGTCGCCACGTTGGAAGATGAAATGGAACAGATTCGGGAGGAGTTTTCGAATCTGGGATATGTGGTGAATTTGTTGTTCCACGTGTGGAACAACGCGGAGCTTCGCTTGTACAACTTGGTTCGAGATGTGCCCAAGGCGCGGTTTGACTTGCTGCGCCGAACCTTTCGGCGCTATGGGCGGGTGGCCGTAGATTTGCTTGGGGTCCCTGCATCAGAGTCCAAGTATTGGGTTCCTGACTTCCGGGCGTTGTACCGACTGATTCCCGTGACACAGACCAATCGCGCACAAGAGTATCGGCGTATGCTGCAGTTGTTTGATGCGTTGTTGACTGGACAAGCCATATCGTACCGAACGTTGATGGAATCATTCTGCCGATTGATTCAAATTCATCGATTTAGTCGATATGCGGCCACGAATGTGTCGGCGCCGCGCGCAGGATATGAATTATCGCAATTAACAAATGACGTGCTTCTAGCCAACGTGATATTATCCATGCTTCAAGAACTGGGGCAATTGGCGGGGGCGCCTTTCAAACGGGAGGGAATCGATGTGGAAAGAGATACGCCACTGGATGGAGACGCGTTTCTGCAGGAAGTGGGCTATCGCCCAGCGCAAGAGGCGCTATTCTGGTTGGGTGCCGCAATTGCCAGCGTGGCCAACGCGCAGCGGAACAATCGTCTAGATTCGATGCCTGTGTTGGAAAAAATCAATTATCGGGGTATGAGTGCAAGTGACATCATTCGATTGGTGGGAAAGGTTGAGGAAGCGTTCCAGCAGTATAAGCTGTTCAATTGGCCGAAGGAATCCAATGTATTGTTCCGTATGCATCTCGCATTTGCTCAGGTGCTTGAAACGAATCCTCCGCGTTGGAAGCCGGAGCACCGATTGACCGATGAAGAAACTGTGTTCTATATCTTGTCTGGGCTTGCATTTCGTCGAAGACAATTTTTTGGTAAGCGGAACAAGGAAACCCTGTTTACGGACGAACCGTCGGCAGCGCTTTATACACCAAATCATGATGTGCAAAGGGAGGAAGCGTAAACATGAACAATAGTGAACTGCTGTTTCTCTATGATGCTCAATTGGCAAACCCCAATGGTGATCCGGACGACGAAAACCGCCCGCGCATGGATTACCAGTCGCGACGCAATCTGGTGAGTGACGTCCGGCTCAAACGCTACATACGTGATTACCTTCAGGATGCCGGACACGAACTGTATGTAGCACAGCCACGTCAGGGAGAAGTCGTGACCGCGGACAAGCGGCTGCAGACTGTACTGGGCGGAAAAAAGCCAACGGTCAAGGATTTGCCTGAGATTCTTGATCAACTCATGGACATCCGGTTGTTTGGCGCAACCATGCCGATCAAAGGGGAGGGAGGCGGCGCTGGTTCTTCAATTCAAGTGACAGGGCCGGTGCAATTCACCTGGGGATACTCTCTGAATCACGTGGACCTCGTGAATTCGTATACCATCAGTTCTCGATTCAGTTCCCAGGATGAGAAGAACCAAGGTACTTTTGGGAAAGACTATCGTGTCTACTATTCTCTGCTCACGTTTGCGGGAGTGGTCAGCGGAAAACGAGCGGAGATCAGCCGCTTGACGGAGTCGGACTTGGCTTGGCTGGACCAAGCGTTGGTAGAGGCGATTCCACTGCAGACCACACGTAGTAAAATCGGTCAGTTTCCACGCCTGTACATGCGTGTGGAATATGTAGATGACCGCACGGTGCTCGGGGATTGGCGGGAACTGTTGGATCTCGACGAGAAGGAGAATCTGCGCAGTACTGTTGACGTTCGCCTGCGGGTGGATCGGTTGGTGGCCCGGATTACAGAAGCCAGGGCGCGAATCGCGGCAGTGCATCTGTGGCAGCATCCGGATTTTCGTGTCTGGTATGGTGCGGAGTCCGTGCGATTGGCCGATGTCATCGATTCAGCCGCCGCAGGACTGGTGGTTCCGGTTGAGACTGGGTTGAAAGCGGGATCACAATGACAATACGAGCAGGCGGCATGGTCGTTTTTGAGCTCAGCGGCAGGATGGCACATTTCCGAAAAATCCACACGAATTCTTCTTCCTTGACCTATCTCTTGCCGCCAAGAACAACACTCAGCGGAATCGTGGCCGCCATTTTGGGGCTTGAGCGGGACACGTACTATGAGCATCTGGGTCCGACACAAGCGAGACTGACGGCGTCATTGCGCACTCCCGTACGCACGGTGATACAGACCATGAACAACCTGTTTGTGAAATCCCCCTCGGATGTATCAGGGAAGAGCGGCCACACCCAGGTACCTACGGAACTGGTCGTGCCTGAGGCGACGTCGGGGCAGTTGGTATATCGCGTGTACTTCTCTCATGCAGACCCGGCAGTCATGGAAACTTTGGCTGAGAGAGTGGCGGCACAGATGCCGGCATATCCGATATCCCTTGGCACAGCACCGATGCTCGCTTCAATCCGACTGGTGGAAGTGCTTGCGGCTCATCAACTGGAACGCATACCACCAGGAGTGGATCTCTCGTTGATGACGCCCTGTTTGATGGAGGATGTGATGGGGTGGACGGATGTTGTCGACCCGTTCGGGACGGGGGTACAGGTCATCAAGGATTTGATGCCGTACAGTTTTGGCCCTGGCCGAAGCCGTGGGTGGAACCGGGAGTTTCTGGTCGAGCGCAAGGGACAACCGCTGCCAGTCCGGCTGCGGTGTCAGGCGTGGCGACTGACCTATGAGAATCAAGAGAGTGAAATGGTTGCTTTCGCGGAGGATGGTGGTTCGGCACGATGAGTGTGCTTTCTCACATTCGGCGAGATGCGGACGGCAACGTGGTTTCTACGACTCTTCTCGCTGCACATCTTCAAGCCGTGGCCAATGCTGCTCGGGCAGCATTGGCCTCCGGCGATGAAACGATGCAGCGACTGGGGGCTCTGGCGGGGCTGACCCATGATTTCGGAAAATTCACGTCTTATTTTCAAGCCTATTTGCAAACTGGCGTGCCACATCCCAAGGGACTTCAACAACACGCGTTCATTTCAGCGCTGTACGCAGCTTTTACGGCGTATCGCGCACAGAAAGAACATGCGTGGCTGTCTGCATGGGACCCACTCCTGATTTATTTGGCAGTGAAGCATCACCATGGGGACTTCCTGAACCTCGATTTGGACGTGGGTCGTCAGTTCATGCGCGGTCCGGATCCACTCGCGATTTCGAATGCATTGGCAGACCCATTGGATAGGACGAGTCAGCAGGTTCAGGATTTAACGCCGCGTTTGGCGATCGTCGAGCAAGCGTTGCTTGAAGCGGCAAGCGTTGTACAGGACTGGCTTCCACCAGACTGGCAGCCGAACGTCGCTGCGTTCTTGCAGTACGGATGGTGGCAGACCTTTGACCAACTGGTCAAGGATGCGCGCGTTTACCGACGCACAGCTGAGCGAGACGGTCACATCCAGTATATCCGTCTCCTCGGTTGTTTCTCCGCGTTGATCGACGCGGACAAGCGTGATGCAGCGCAATTGGAGGGTGGGCAACGCCCGGTGGTTCCCACGCGGATTGTGGACGACTACGTATACCGGAATTTTTCCGCCGATTCATCCATGGCAAATGTACGATGGGTCCTGTATGAGCAAGTCACTGAACGGGCTTCGGCAAATGCTGGTGCGCGGTTGTTCACCCTCACGGCACCGACCGGGAGCGGTAAAACCTTATCGGCGCTGGCTGCGGCAATGCAACTGCGCAGACATGCGGTGGAGCAAGGCCGTATGGCGCCCCGTATCATTTACGCGATGCCGTTCACCAGCATTATTGATCAGAATGCGGGCGTACTGCGCAGCGTCCTGTCCGCAGTGGACGGATTTACGAATAATGAGTCCCAATATTTATTAGTGCATCATCACCTCGCGCCTGTTCAGGCACAGCGGGATGGTGTCGAGCGGCCGGTGGATGAAGCGTTGATGTTGCAGGAAGCGTGGGACAGCGAGTTCATCGTCACGACCTATGTTCAGCTTTTCGACACGCTGCTGGGTTATCGCAATCGCGCACTCAAACGCTTCCACCGTCTGACCAACGCCATTCTCATTTTGGACGAGGTCCAGAGCTTGCCAGCAGAATACTGGCCATTGATAGGGAAGGTACTTGAATTAGCGGCTCGTGCCAGCAATGTCCAGGTGATTTTGATGACGGCAACTCAACCGCGCTTCCTGACCGCCGAGGCGGTGGAACTGGCTGGAGATGAGAAGGAAGTGGCACAGCGGTTTACGGCGTTGGACAGGGTCGATCTACATGTGGATTTGTTCCCACTTTCTATCGACGCGTTTGTCGATGCATTTTTGGACGAGTACGATCCGCAGCAGTCCTATCTCCTTATCTTTAATACGATTCACACGTCCATCGAGGTTTTTCAACGCTTGCAGCAACGCTTGGATGGTGCAAATGCGTACATGTCGTACTTGTCTGGCAACGTCGTACCGGCGATGCGTAGAGAGCGAGTGGACTCATTAAGGGCGACCACCCAACCGGTGTTGATTGTGGCCACGCAAGTGGTGGAAGCCGGGGTTGATTTGGACGTACACGTGGTTTACCGCGAACTGGCACCGTTGGATGCGGTCGTGCAATCGGCTGGACGTTGCAATCGAAATAACACACGGGGTCGACGAGGAGCGGTTCGTGTCTTTCAATTGCAGCCGGAGTCAGGCAGACGTCCCTCCATGGAGGTTGTGTACAAACGATTTAAAGCTGAGGCCACGATGCGTACGCTGCGAAAGTATGTGGAAGATGAACAGCGAGGAATGATTCGCGAGGCGGAACTTCCAAAACTGGTTACGGATTACTTTCAAGCGCTTTCAGAACAGATTTCTTCAGGAGATAGCTCGCAAATCTGGCAAGCGGTCTCCGAGTTGAATTTTGCCCCTGGTGGAAATCACGAGCGTCTTGCTGTGTGCGATTTTCAGCTGATTACGGAGTATCCATCGTATGTGAACCTGTTTGTGGAATGCAATGATGCTGCGGCGGATCTGTGGGCGTGGTATCAGGACGATGTACGGAGAGAACCGGATTGGCGTCGTCGTCAGGAGAATTATCTCCGTCGCAAGGCGGAATTTCACGGGTATATCCTATCGGTGCATCGGAAACGGGCACTCGCGCTCGGCGCTAAGCCAGCGGATGAGGACGTGGATGGGCTTTGGTATCTACCTGGGGTTGGCGGTGATCACGCATATTATGACCCGATGACGGGGTTAGCGTATCATCCCGAAGACGTAGCGCTCATGCTTTGAAAGACGAGGAGTGATTTTGGTGGCAGACACAGTTCCAGATGAAGTACACGTCACTGGCACGCTGGTGTGGTACTATCATGTCTGCCCACGCGAGGCCTGGTTGATGTCGCGGCAACTGACGCCTGACGAAGAAGATGACAACATTCGCATTGGTCGTCTGATTCATGAGGAGTCGTATGTTCGCTTTGCACGCGAGGTGACCACCGCAGCAGGAAAGATGGACAGGCTCGTGCGTCGGGATAGCCAGTGGGTGGTGTATGAAGTTAAGAAGAGTTCCCGTCATGAAGTGTCAGCCCGGATGCAACTGTTGTACTATCTCCTCCAATTGCATGAAGATGGCATAGAGGCAGTGGGGGAACTGCATTTTCCGGAGGAGAGACGCGTGGTACGGGTGACGTTAGGACCCTCGGAGATGTGTGAAATTCAAAATACGGTGGAGGAAATTCAAACCCTGATGTCACAGCCCTTACCTCCGCCGCCACAGCGGATCCCCGTATGTCGTCAATGTGCGTATGCGGAGTTCTGCTGGGCGTGAGGATCCTAGTGATGGTGTGACGCCGGGAGGAAAGATCATGGTCGAGAAAAGTCTTTACATTTTCTCAAACGGAGAATTGAAGCGAAAGGATAACACCCTGTTCTTCGAAACGACAGAAGGCAAGAAGTTTATTCCGATCACGACAGTACGGGAGATCTTTCTTTTTGGAGAGGTTACGTTCAACTCCAAGCTACTTGATTTCCTGTCCCAGCAACAGGCGCTTGTGCACTATTTCAACCATTACGGGTATTATTCCGGTACGATGTATCCTAGGGAGCGAATTGCGTCGGGTGATATGATTCTTCGGCAGGCTGAGCACTACTTGGATACGAACCGTCGCATGGCGATTGCACAGCGTTTTGTTCAAGGAGCTGCACAAAATTTGCGTCGAGTATTAAAGTACTATCAAGGGCGGGGGAGGGATGTCGAAAATCCGCTGAACAAGATTGAATCCTTGATACCCTCAGTATCGTCGTATGATGATGTGAATCAATTGATGGCTATCGAGGGAAACATCCGAGAAGCTTACTACCAAGCGTTCAATGCGATATTATCCAACGCGTACTTTCGGTTCGAAGGGAGGACAAAGCGTCCGCCGAAAAGTCCCCTCAACGCGCTCATCAGTTTTGGAAATTCGATGCTTTACACGACGGTCCTCAGCGAAATCTACAAAACACATCTGGATCCGAGGATTGGTTATCTTCATGCGACGAATTTTCGGCGATTTACACTCAACTTAGATGTCGCCGAGATCTTTAAACCGATTTTGGTCGACAGAATCATTTTTTCAATGATTGACAAAGGCATGCTGAAGGCGTCGCATTTCGTGAAGGCATCCGAGGGCATCTTTCTCAATGATGCTGGTAGAGGTGCATTCGTCAAGCAATGGGACGAACGGCTGCAACAAACGATACAAGTGCGCGAACTCGGTAGATCTGTGTCTTACCGCAGATTGATTCGCATGGAGCTGTACAAACTGGAAAAGCACCTTTTGGAAGAAAAGGTATATGTCCCGTTTGCGGCACGTTGGTAACGGAGGTGGCGCAATGTTTGTCATTGTCATGTACGACGTTCACGTCAAGCGTGTTGCCAAGGTCTTAAAGACGTGTCGGAGATATCTCTATTGGGTGCAAAACTCCGTACTTGAAGGAGAGATTTCCAAGGCTGATTTTGCAGCTCTGAAGCGAGAGCTTGCTGAAATTATTTCACCCGATCACGACTCAGTCCTCTTCTACACTTTCCGTACGACGCGGTATACGAGTCGTGAGAGCATTGGCATGCAAAAGGGAGGGGAAGATCGGTTCCTGTGAGCCTGACTAATGCGGGCCCTGGCCGGTCCAACATGTCGTCGGTCATGGGTCTCGCCAAAATGCCGGGGGATCGACGACAGGCCCCTATACATCGATTTGCCAATTACAGCGCTGGTGTTTACCAATTTGCTAGCTGACTGATAAGATGGTGATGGATTGGACAGTGCAGTTGAATTTGGCGTGTTGATGCGGTGGAAGTGGGTTGATAGCCTGCCTTAGAGGGATCGAAACATGTACCTGTGTTGGAGTTGTCACCACAAGGCGACAAAGTTGATAGCCTGCCTTAGAGGGATCGAAACTTTTGATGACAGGCGAGCACGCGGGCGACGCGCACTCGCGTTGATAGCCTGCCTTAGAGGGATCGAAACTCGCGTACAGCAAAGCAACAAGATGTACCAACATCCGTTGATAGCCTGCCTTAGAGGGATCGAAACTACCGAACGACGATCGTGCTCGTGCGTTCAATCACGTTGATAGCCTGCCTTAGAGGGATCGAAACTCGAATCCATCAAACGGTTCGATTTCCAACAGTAATATGTTGATAGCCTGCCTTAGAGGGATCGAAACATGCTTGCTTAACCTCGCGTAATTCACGAACCGTCATGTTGATAGCCTGCCTTAGAGGGATCGAAACTTCTTCATCCGCTCATCTACGGCATCCCAATATGGGTTGATAGCCTGCCTTAGAGGGATCGAAACCAGATAATCCACAAATACAACTACACGTTTGCTAGGGGTTGATAGCCTGCCTTAGAGGGATCGAAACGTGCAACGCCTTCTTCCGAGCCAACCGGTATTCCTCAGTTGATAGCCTGCCTTAGAGGGATCGAAACGAAAAGGCGAGACCCGAATGGGAAGCAGTACTGAAACAGTTGATAGCCTGCCTTAGAGGGATCGAAACAACATTTCCTACGCGCACGCTGATGCAGTATGTATACGTTGATAGCCTGCCTTAGAGGGATCGAAACTCGGGCAGCGCGGAGGAAACAAGCGGAAATATCAATCGTTGATAGCCTGCCTTAGAGGGATCGAAACGTTCGTCGCGTTCAGCTATCACACACTCTGCAAGTTTCGTTGATAGCCTGCCTTAGAGGGATCGAAACATTGGGTAGACACATATGTCCTGGCGGAATTTGTTGGTTGATAGCCTGCCTTAGAGGGATCGAAACATCTCGCCGCCCGTGCTATCATTCAAGTGCACTGTATGGGTTGATAGCCTGCCTTAGAGGGATCGAAACTAGGATGCCTACAATCGCCGAGAAGTGCTCCTGGAGTTGATAGCCTGCCTTAGAGGGATCGAAACAACATTTCCTACGCGCACGCTGATGCAGTATGTATACGTTGATAGCCTGCCTTAGAGGGATCGAAACTCGGGCAGCGCGGAGGAAACAAGCGGAAATATCAATCGTTGATAGCCTGCCTTAGAGGGATCGAAACGCAAATGAGCACGGATCTAAAATACGGGAGATAGGTTGATAGCCTGCCTTAGAGGGATCGAAACCCACAATTGGGGGAATGGTAAAATGTATCAATGGGCTGGTTGATAGCCTGCCTTAGAGGGATCGAAACAAGGAATGGAAATGTAATGTGAGTACGTTATAAGGTAAGTTGATAGCCTGCCTTAGAGGGATCGAAACAGCGAAGCTGAAGAGTATATGAATATGCGACTAGAGCGTTGATAGCCTGCCTTAGAGGGATCGAAACGTCAACGAGTAGATGAGCCCTTGCACACGATAACAGGTTGATAGCCTGCCTTAGAGGGATCGAAACTCGTCCCTGCAGGATTGGCTACGTCGTGAATCCATGTTGATAGCCTGCCTTAGAGGGATCGAAACTGATGAATGCGACGGACGAGATGGGCGGTGAACTGCGTTGATAGCCTGCCTTAGAGGGATCGAAACACAGATCAATCTTGGGCAAAGAGTCCAACCAGTGAGTTGATAGCCTGCCTTAGAGGGATCGAAACACAAGAATGGGCACGCGGTTAGAGGTGGTAAACCGAGTTGATAGCCTGCCTTAGAGGGATCGAAACGAGGAAGCATTATCATTGACGACTCACACGATTTCGGTTGATAGCCTGCCTTAGAGGGATCGAAACAATTTATATACACGCGACTTTATTCGTGTTTTTCGCAAGTAAAAAGTGCAGAGAAACGCTGCGGATTTGTGCATAGGCACCGCAACACAGAAGATTACGACGACTTCGTTCCAGATAAGGCATGTTTCAGGCGGTAGCTCTCGCCGGTGAACGCCAAAACGTGGGCGTGGTGGACGAGTCGGTCCACG
>NZ_JAFMTW010000038.1 GCF_017329615.1 Alicyclobacillus suci
CGAAGGAGTGGCTTGAAAAGCAAAACCTTGCATGATGCCCAGTTTTAGGTGGGGGATTTTTCGGTGAACATGTGGGGGATTTTTCGCTTGACAAATACAGCTTCTTTGTCATGCCTTTGTTCCTTGACAATTCCATCTCAGCCGCGTCTGGTTGGAGGATGCTCCAACGTCTGCAGACTGTGGCTTTCTGTTCCCGACCTGCCTGTGGGACAATGGGGTCAGCAAGTTTTTCTCGGGATATTTCTTTATCCTCCTTGCGGACCTTTTGGTACTGCTGTTTATAGCCTGATACCCAGGACCCACTGCCCAATCTTTAACCGCTGGTTGCACCTCTGTCTTTTGGTGGGGCGTAGTGGCCCGTCAATTGACACCTCGACAGATGAGTGCTGATGACGAGGCTGAGGTAAGTGGTTCCCACGGGCACCCAGGTCCGGGACTGACTTGACTCTATCACCTGAAATGGAGGTGAATCGATTGTCTAAACTGCATGTTGGTATTGACGTGAGCTTGCGTTCCCACCATGTTCAGTTCATGGACGGGCGCGGACAAGACTTGGCTTCGTTTAGTGTCCACAATGACCAGCCGGGCGCAGACACGCTCATTCGCAAGGTGTTGGAGACCACAACGGTCAAGCACATGGATTCAGTTGTCATTGGCATGGAGGCCACATCCAACCTTGGTTGGCATCTGGCGCATTACCTTCAACAGCAATTTGATGGATACCGCCCCAATCTGGAGACTGATATTCACGTCCTGAATGCACGCAAGGTGGCTCGTTTTAAGAAGGGATATGACACCCTCCCAAAGAATGACCGCATTGATGCCTGGGTGATTGCAGACCATCTGCGGTTTGGTCGTCTTCCTCAAGCCATGACTGATTCCGTTCAATTTGAAGCATTACAGCGTTTAACCCGTACACGATTTCACTTGGTTCAAAGCATTACACGGGACAAGACTTTTTTCTTGAACCAGCTATTCTTGAAGTTCAGTGGCCTTCGTCAAGACAATCCGTTCTCCGATTCCTTTGGCAAAACGTCACTCGCCGTGATTCAAGAGTTGGAACCCGAACAGATTGTGCAAATGCCGCTTCAAGAACTCATTGATTTCTTGACCGACAGGAGCAACAACCGGTTCGAGAACCCGGAAGAGACAGCAAAAGAACTGCAAAAGGTCGCTCGGAACTCGTTTCGTCTCGACAAAGTGATGAAGGATCCCGTTAATCTCTCACTCTCGGTTACGCTCAGTGTCATTCAACACATGGAGTCCGAAGTGAAGAAGCTTGATAAGGCGATTGCCAAACTGATGAAAGCCATTCCCAACACGCTCGAGAGCGTGCAGGGTATTGGTCCGGTTTATGCCGCCGGACTTCTCGCTGAAATTGGCGATATTAAGCGATTTAATAACCACAGTGCACTCGCCAAGTACGCGGGACTCGTATGGAACCAATACCAGTCCGGCGAGTACGAGGCTGACGAAACGTCGCGCATGCGAACGGGCAACAAATATCTGCGATATTACCTGATTCAAGCTGCGGATAAGGTTCGCAGATACGACTCAGAATACGCAGCGTTTTACCAAAAAAAGCACGATGAAGCATTGAAGCATAAGCATAAAAGAGCACTCGTCCTGACTGCACGAAAACTGGTACGCTTGGTGTTCACACTACTGACCACCAACCAGCTGTACACACCACCGGAGCGGAGGGGATAGCTTCACCTCGCCAACCGGAATTTCCAATTTCCAAACCGCAATGCTGGATTGAAAATTCAGCATACGAGGCGGTCTTATTCAGTGCACCCTTCTTCACCTCAATTTACCGGCTTTTACCGAATCCATTTCCAATTCCACAAGATCAATGACTTGACATCTTACCGCTGGGCTATCGTTCTGTTTGGCTCCGTTGCACAGAATGTGCAAAATCATCACCGACACTCTCAATTCAATGATTCAATGATATACGACAACGTATCATCGTCCCCGACCTGTGGCTTGGCTAACTGGTCCGTAAAGGGTCGAACGGCGGTATCGGAATGTCCGATCACCACTGAAATTACGTTGAAGTTCTTCTCAGACTTCACCCGTCGGAACTCCCCGTTCAAGAATTCATCGGAGACCGAGGCTGCGCCATCGGTAAGAAAAACGATGTCGCCTTTTTGAAATGCCGAGTCATCCATGACTTTTACAGCTTCTCGAAGGGGTTCCTCAAAGGAAGTCCCACCGTCGAAGAAGTGACAAGCCATTTCAATAATCTCAGTAGCCGGTGCAATGCGAGGGTTTGCCCATTTCTGGACGTAACATTCACCTCTGCTTGCAAAGTGAATGACTGCAAATGCTCGTTTTTCTCTGGATGCAATAGCAAAAAGCGAAAGTGCAATGCCCTTTAACCACTTTTCGACTACACCTTCCGTCGAACCAGATTCGTCTATACATACTACAATGGGACCTTGTCCCTCTCGTTCGTATCCTTTCAGCTCGTACTGTAATAAGCGTTTTTCCGCGAAACGGAGAAGAAACTCTTCTTCTGTATCCGGGTCTGCTAACAGAGCGAGTTCAGATGGTACAAGCCGAGATAAGTCATCCCCGAGGGTAATATTGACTACTTCCGTCGGTGGGTGCTGTGTACGATTGCGACGTTTTTTTAACGCGATCATCTGCATTCGTCCGGCGAGCTTCGCGATTTCACGTATTTTCGGATCGTTGCGCAGCATATCAGCGAGCAGTAGACGTTCAGCGCCGTTCACTGGGTTCCCGTTGCCGGGTTCTATACCGAAGGCATGCATTGCGTCAGCGTCCTGTGTAGCCAAATCAACGGTTTCGTCGAGTGCTTGACGCATCTCTCTCGCGATGGACGAACCATGTGTATCGTACGCTTCGTTGAAAATAGCTTCTGCCCCATTCAAAGCCTGACGAAGTTCGTTCGCTAGCGCATGTAGTTCGTCGGCCTTGTGTTGTGCGGGACTCGTTAGGTCTCCACCGGCTGCGTCTGAATACGCTTCTGCTTGGTCAAGAAGTTGTTGTAACTGTTGTTGCATTTTATGAACTGCTTGCGCCGCATTCTTCACATCGTCCGGGATAATTCCATTGAGCTTCTTTTGTAAATCAAGAGAGCCAATCGCCGAACCATATTCGTCGAATTGTGTCATCCCACGGAGATCCTTCCATGCGCTTTGTGCCATCAACGTTTCCATGACACGTTTGTTTACGACAGACGCATCGGAAGCGAAGGAAGGCGCGCTCTTGTAGAGCGACGCCCACACATCAGGAATAACGCCATCAATCTGTTGGTTATTGACGGCCTCTTGCAGTTTTGTTGACTCTTCATATACTCGTTGAAATGTGCGACGGTCGAAACGATCCGTTTCAATCGACCCAAATCTTAAATCCCGAGACACTTGGACATAACCCCTTTCAGCAATGCATCCACCTTCAACTCAGCTTCTTCAATCCGCGCAATTTTAGATGGAGAGCCTCCAGCAGTCTTAAACGCCTGTATCTCTTGCTTTATGTGTTTGAGTTTCTTCACCGCTTCGGTGCCGACTTGAACGGCCTGGTCTTCATTCGCCTTCACCGCATTGTTTGCGATGTCGCGTGCATCTTCGATCAGTTCTGCGATTTGTCCAGCGACTGGATCGAGGCGTTTACGAACGATGGACGCCACTTTTGCCACTTGAGAAGGATCGTCCCAAAGAGTGTGCTGAAGAATTTCAGCGTCTTCCTCGATGATGATGTGGTCCCTTCCTGCGAGAACCGCACGTGCCGGCAATACATCCGTAGCAATTTGTCGCCAGCGTCGATCCGACAGCGTAATGCCTTCCTGAATCAGGTCGTTCTTGAGGTTGAGCAACGCTTCTGCGACGCTTTGGTCAATCTTAATCAGTTTCGCCGCCTGTTGAAGCTGTTGTAATTCGTGCAACGTCAACAGATTCGGACGAGCCGGACGTGGCGAGGTCAGCATAGCAATGAAGTTATGTTCTTCGCGAATGTATCCTGGCTGAAACCGAAACACGAAGCGATCATAGACAGCTTGTAACTCCTCTTCTTCGGGGAATTCGTTGCTTGTACCAACAAGTGTACCAAGCGGTACTCTTACGGCACTTGTCCCGTTGTAAAAGACTCGTTCATTCGCGATTTTCAGTAGAGCATTTAGAATCGCGGAACTTGCCTTAAATACCTCGTCTAAGTAGCCAAAATGGGCCTCAGGTAGTTTCCCTGTGGTAATTCGTTCATAGACTCCAACTTTCAACTTTTGTAGGTCGTATGGCCCGAACAGCTCTTCTGGAGTCGTGAATTTCGTCATGAGCCATTCAAAGTACTTGTACCCGTCAATCAGTTGAGAGAGCTCGTCCGTAATCGCACTCTTCGCAGAACCTGGGAGACCAATCAACAGAATGTGTTGACGTGCAACGAGTGCAGTCAGTAATCCGTCGATCACGTCTTCACGTTCAAAGAAAGACGCCGTCAAATGGGAACGAATCGCGTTTACTTTATCTATAATATGTTGTTGGTTCATTCTTAAATCTCTCCTCAGGCCCCCAAGCCGTGCTAGGGGGCTAAATGGTTTAGCCCTGCATGGCCAGGGTATAGAGAACTTAGACTTGTTCGAGAAGGGCACGCATTTGCGCTTGTAGGATGTCTACATCCGTTTCAAGCGTGCCTATGCTCTCCTTCAAGATGTTCTGGTAGGTTACGATTTCGTTTCGTATTGAATGTGCACGTGCCATGAGGGCTTGTACTTCTTTGTCGTCTATCTGACCTTTGAGCGCAGCGCGCATCTCGGTAAGGAACGTCTGTGCTTTGTGCGTCACTACGTCACGCACCATATCTCGGGATTCCTCGGTGTTCATCACCGGAAGCTTATACGCATAGGTGTGTGGCAGTGACGACAAAAATCGAACGAGTTGGAACAACAGCTCTTCATTGTCGCGCGGCACCAGGTAGACGCCACCAGACTCTTTGAGCGGTGTAGCAGACAAGTCTTTCAGTACAGAACGCACCATTCGACGCCGTGCATCGGCATCAAAGTGGTTTAAATAAAGTCCATATAGATTCTGAAACTCCTCGGCCGCTTTGACCACGTTGGGGTCGTCTACATTGAAGACTTTTACGTTTGTTGTCTTGTACTCGTGGTTGAACACGAATACCGCGGCTCGAGGGTCGTAGTCGAGTTTCGTTTCAGCCGATGTTGGCGTTTCAATGACCAAATGTCGAACGACCTCTTTACGGTTACCCGTTTTTACGTCTCGAATGAGGAATCGAGCACCTTCGTAGTCTCGTACCCGTCCTTCTAACTCTTTTGTTGCACGACGGAATGCATCAGCTGGACGAATCTCCGGAATACGATATTCCTCAGGCAAGCCAGAGGCCTTAAAGAGTTCCCACAGCTGCTGTTTCGGGACTAATCGTTCTGACATCGCATACCATACAAAGTGTCCAATTCTGGACTCTACGTCACTGGTGGTTGCAGTAAGACCTTTAAGAGTTAATTTTTCTTGTGTCATTGCCATGTTTTCGCCCATTTCAACCGTATAGGGGGAAGCCCCCCATACAATTCAGGGGCTTCCCTCCCTATTTGGTTTTTTGAGTCATGGTGATTACGCGGTTTGTTTTTGTTCTTGTGATTCGTCTTGGCTCCGTTGTTCTGCAGGTAATCTAACCGGAGAGATTAGTGACAAACAATCTGTGTCCGGCGCAGAGATTGTCCCTGGTACAAGCGGACCATTGATACCAATTACCACTTTCTCCGAACTCATTGCACGAAGGGCTTCGACCCAGTACACAGAGTTGAATGCCATTTTTTCAATGGTTGCTTCGGGATTTAAGAGAGGCACAGAATCAGTACCTTTTCCGTTTAAGCTCGACTCAGCAGACAGCACTAGTTCGCCATTTGCGATTTCAAATATCGTGCGCATTTGGTCTTGGTCTCCAGCAAAATAAGAGACAAATTCGCAGGAGCGCAACAAGTCAGCTCGATTGACTTCGAGTTGTACCTGGACCGAAGCGGGTATGATCCTTTGATAATCAGGATACGTGCCGTCGAGTGCTCGCATAGTAAGACGCGTTTCACCATCAGACCACGTGGCCACCATAACTCGTTCGCCAATTTCTAGGACAACTGTTTCGTCGTCATCCGAAGGCAACATAGAGGACAAGTGAGCGAGTGGTTCTTTTGGGATGGTTAACTCGCGCTCGTCTTCACCTTCCATGACAATCCCACCGACTGACGTTTTAGCTAATCGCAAACCGTCCGTGGAAACAGCCGTCATGGTTCCATTAGAAATTGTTAAGTTGACTCCTTTTAAAATTGGGCGTACATCAGAATTCGAACACGCGTAGACAACCCGTTGTAGTGCATTTTGTAATACAGGAGCCGGTAGTTCCATACGCGCTGTTTCGTCCCGGTTCTGATACGGAGTAAACAACTTCGGATCTTGGCCCGGAATTTTTGCACTTTGTTTTCCGGAACGTACGTTGAGGTGTAACCCATCCTGTACAAAGATCACTTCGTCGGTTGCAAACTTCACGATATTAAGCAGTTCCTTTGCGGGAACGAGAATTGTGCCTGACTTCTCGATTCGAACCGTCGGATCACCAATTCGCTCAAACAACGAGCGTTTCAGTGATACGGTTTCCGATGAAGCTGTAAAGTCAACGCAATACTCGTCTTTATCAACTGTAATGAGGACATTTCGATACACAGTCGTCTTGCTGGATGCGACGCGTACAATGTCCTTTAAGGTCTTAATTAATATTTCCGGCTGGAATGTAGCTTTCATATTGCATCTCTCCGTTTTTGACCCCGCGCCGCCGCGCAAGGTCTGATTTTTTGTCAGAACCTGCGGCGGCAGGGTAAAACCGAGGATTCAGTTGTTTGTAGTTATGCTAACGTTGCTACGCGACCGTTGTCTGGTTTGTTTCGGTACATCACTTTGAAGCGTGTACCCTTGATGGAAACGAGGTCAGGCCAATTAAGACGCTCCATCTCTTTGCCAACACGCTTCGCGATTCGTTCGCTATACATGAACGAGATGACTTCCGCTTTCTTAGACGAGTTTGTTGTGACCAACACGGGTTTCACATCTACTTCAGATTGCAATTCACCGAAGGTCTGTATGATTGCACTCACGAGTTGGATATGGAGTCTATGATTTATCGAATAGAGACCATATCGTTCTGCTATATCGTGACAAGCGTACCAACGTCCTAGCCGTTGCTGCGTCTTTTCCACGATAGCGAGTACAGGACTTTGAATTGTCGATGATTGTCTCGTACTTCGTTCTTCAACATGTGGGATACCTGCGAACGAATAGATACGCTCCATGAATCGAATCCGCTCTCGAGGATCCAGTACGATGTCGCTGATCACCTTCGTGTTGGCCGCGACCCATCTTAGGATCGCGGTGCGGGTATCAGGTTCGGTGGTTTCCACCGACTCTTTATCAAGAAGGTAAGTCCTCACTTGTCTTGCGACTTCGGAATCTCTCAGGAACATCCCGACAAGAAGTACTGCGCGTCGCGGTAGCACGGTTAGGGACCGAGCACGCTTGCCAATACAACTGAATTCCTTGAGGGAATTCAGTTCTTCGCCTTGCAGCACACGCAAACCACTGTTCTCAAACTCACCACGATGGTCATGAATGAGACTAGCAATAGTCTGCTTTGAAACTTCGTAATAGCTTGCTGCCATTTCAAGCGATACGTATATGTCGCCTGGCAGTGTCGATAACTTTTTCACACGGTCTAGCACGTCCGTCTGATTGAGCAGGGACGTACGAGCCGTCGGGCTTTCAACGAGCACCTGTTCGCTCAGTTTCAACATGCTGTTCCCCCTCACTCGACGTATGTTCAGCTTGTTCAAGCAAACGTCCGATACGTCGATTGAATTGTTTTTTCCATGCGTTATACCTCTTCCACTCAAACCACACCCAGTCGAGCGTCCTTTTACGGTACTGCCCCCATTTCTGAGGTGACCAGGACGCTGGCCGTTTGTGGATGAGCCCAAGCTCAAACCCGATTTCATCTAACTCCGCCTGCGTGAGATTCAACGCTGGATGAGTAAAACGACGTTGCCCGGCCTTGAGCGGGAACAAGGTATTTCTCGCAGTGTCTTCTGATACGTCGTGGAGTAACGCGTAGAATTTAACGAGTCCACCGCCGGCATCGCAAACCCAGCAGTGGAACACGTTCTTCATCGCGTTAAGCTCTAAGTTTTGCCTCATATCCCCACAAAACGGGCAATCCGTTTTGTACTGACCATGCTTCCTCATACGTGTTAGTTTGAGGCTAGCCTGTTCAGCGAGGTCAACGATGGTGATTGACGAACGTTCTTGAATGACAACTGACAACCCGTCCCCACTCCTTTCTGCAACGACGTAACCGGGTGAAACTTAATTAGGCTACCGTGCTTGCCGGTTGGGATTGCTGTTGTGACATGTCAAACAAGTTCGGGCAAAGTTCGCCAATCGTAATGTCGTTTAACTGATCACGATAGGGGCTATCTCCGTTTGAAAGTATCTCTTCCGTGGTTTCTTGGACATCAAGTTGAAGCCATCCTAGTCGAGTGATTTTCTTTGGGGCGTTGATGTGCATAGTGTCAGCCATCCTTCCGAAATCTCCCCGCAAGGTCGCCGGGGAGTGAATAAGATACCCCGGCGACGGGGGAGATCGGAACGCAAAAAAAGCAACCGACAAAGACCTTTCGTGATGGTCATGTGAGACCAACACGGGTCTTGCGATTGCCTTTCAACTGCCACTTAAGCAGATTCCGATCAAAGGTTTGGTATTGCGAAAAGGTTAAGGTGGCGCTACCTACCCGAGGGTAAGTGCGAAAGGAGCTCCTGTCCTATGCACACGTGCACGTCCTAGTGCATCTGCTGGCGTACATAGTGAGTTCAGCCATCATTGCAACTGAACAAGAGGTATTGCCGTGAGTGTGCGACGAGTGACTGAGTACCGACGAGTGACATGCTGCCTAGTTTCACCTTGCGGTTCGCTATGTAATAGCTTCCTAGGCTCCTCTCTGCTCTCCACGTAATGGATTCAAGCGCATAAGAGGGAAAGTTTTTCTGATTTCTCTTTCAGATTACTCCAACATGTGTTTGTTGACAAGATGCTTTAGTCTTTCGAATCTAAAAACTTGTGATACTTATCTAGGCTCTTAATTTGACTAGGAGACGGGTTTGTCGCTCGGTGTCGCTGTTTTTCTAGATGTGACTTCATTACCTCTCCAAATTTGTCTAGCGATTCTTTTGCAAGTTCAGTATCTGATTGTGACTTCCAGCCTTTTTGTTTCTTTTTCACAATACGTCCTCCTATCCCTAATAGGATGGGCATAGCAGGACGCAAATAAACCCCTTCTTCACTGAGAAGAAGGGGTTATGATAATTATAGCGTTACTTTGCGATGTAATTAATCCATTCTCGTTGTCCGCGAGTTACGGTTGGTTTTACTGGACTCGCGTTAGAAGAGGAGAATGCCTTTAATAGAACTGCTTGTACATTTTTTGTGCGCGCGCGCGTCGAAGAATTGTTCGGCTTTCGAGTCGGTTGCTTCAGCATAGGCATGTCCACCACCTTCTATTTCATCATATAGCTTTATTCGGCATTTTGGAAGATACTCTCCAAATGACTATTTACCGCATCTGGGTCACCGAATTTTGAAATGTATTCGGAATGCACTCTATGAAAGTTCCAAATCTCATCTGATGTCATTAGACTATCAAATGCAAGAAGTGCATTCACAATTGGGTACGTTGGAAGAACTTCATCTGACCAAAATACAACAATATATGGCAAATAACCGGGTGGGATAATTGCAACCACAGTTTTCTGTTCAAACTTAGCAACAGAATCAACGATGACCGGTTCGTCATGAGAAATTTGTCTTTTCCACTGACGTACAGCTTCTTTTGCAATGTTTCTGGCTGGTCGAGGACAGAGGCGAAAATCATTTGACCCGTTCTCAACGTCGCGAATCATAAATGTCGCACAATCACTTCTAATATTTGACTCACTCAACGCTCTAGTGAGCTGAGCAGAAAAAGCGTTGCTAACTTCTATAGAAAATTGGTAGTCGTCTCGAATATAAAGGCGAGTTGCCCTCAAGTACTCTCGTGCCTCTTCGAAAAATGCTCCTGTTATCGCGTTAGAGCAGACAGCATTCAATGCGAGTTCGTTTTTCAATCCCTGCTCTCGTCGTTCACTGTTTAGTTTAAGGGCATCTGGGAGAATACCTTGGTATAGGCTTAAAGATAGGAGTGTCGTGAATATCTTCACAACCGCAAAGGTAATTCCACATGCCACAACCCAGTAAAGTGCCCTTGGAATCGGAAAGTCGCCAACCTTAATCACTGGATCACTTGGCAACGTTACGTAGCCGGTTGCGATGACGAGTGAAACGTAAAGGGTCACTCGCAGCTTATACTCATTCTTTGAGCCTTCCGGAAACCAATGTTGGAGTTTAGGAAGAAAAAATGAAAAGGCGAGGTAGATTGCTGCAGTGATGAAAGCAGGTAGAGGGCGGCTGTGGTCCCAAATTCTAAGAAGTAAGTGGTGGATCATTTTGGCTTTCACCTCCAGATAGTTCCTGAATGGGGATTATCCTCATTCAGGAACCAGGATGTTTATGCAAATGTACGCTTTAGGCGCTGTGGTTTGTGACGAGTTACGTCAATTGTGCTACTCCATTGATCAGCGAAATATACCGATATGATAGTGGATGGCTTTTCAATCACAACATGAATTTGTTGTCCATTTACATCTCCACGTTTCATCACTCTATCGTTGGTGCTTTGAATTGTGATACCAACTTGAGCGACCAATGAAATTGATGATATCGGTACTCTACGCTTTACGATACGTTTTACCGCATGTTCAGTAAACAGAAATTTAGGCTTTGAGTAATTTCTCATAATATTTTCCTCCTAGTCTTTTCGTCCTCGTCGTCCTCGATATGTTTTCTTCATATCGATGTCTGCGGTGGTCTACACCGGTTACGCACTCCGTGAGCTGATTAGAGATTGCAAGTTCCGTATTTCTTCTTCAAGGTGTAAGGCAGTCAACTTACGTTCCTCGACAATTAAGCTACTACGGTACGCGTATGCCGCGATGATTTGACGATCATGTTGAGTGTTAAATAGGTTGAGCACGCTCTCAGCGTCGTCTACGAAAACCGGGAATGGCTCCGGATTCGGGCGAAGTTGAAAAATCGCACGGCCGATTTCAAGATCGCACCAAACTTTTTCAGAGTGAGAGAGTAAATTGTATGGTTTGTTATTCCAAAGAATGCGAAACCCGTCTAAGACCTCTCCATCCTCATTAACCCTAAACAGTTGAATTTTTACATTATCCAATAGCTTATCGATTTTATTCTGCTGCATCCGAACATACTGTGAACGAAACGCTTTGGTGGCTTCTATTTTGAGAGATAGTTTCTCAATGTTTTCCTGTTGTATCTCTCGTATACCTTTGAGCCGGTTTAATTCATTGGATGCTCTGTCATATCGTTTTTGCCATTCTTCGTAGCGTGTAAAAGCATCACGTTCGTTTCCAAGTTGAGTATTGACTTTGTTAACGAAGTTTCTCATCTTTTCAATTTCAGAAATGGTTTTGTGGCTTTCAAGAGACTGTAATTCCTCCAGCTTCTTACGAAGCTCGATGCCCTCTAGTTCAATTTTCTTCAATTCTCGTTCTACCGTTGCGTTGTGAAACTCTACTTCTTGTTTTGCAGTTTTTAGAGCATCGCCGAGAAGCTTTTGCTTACAGGTAGGACATGTATCATCGAGCGTTTTACGCTGGGCCCGGATTGATTTGTAGGTCTCCTGTTTTCTATAGATTTGTGTGTTCAGCTCTTTCCGTTGATTCATGACGTTTTTCTGAGTGAAATCGAACTCAGCAATTCGTTCGGAATAACGATTGACCTGAGCTTTAATCTCCTCTGTCACAAGCGATTTGGGCTGTTCTGGCTTAGGTTCGGCTAAGATAGCCTCGTAGGTCGAAATCTCACCATCGAGTCTCAATAGGTCTTCCGTCAACTCCCTGAGTTCTGTAGAGGCTTTCTTTGCAAGTATCTGAATGGAGTCATAACCCATGCCGAACTTCTCGTTTTCAAGAACCCCCCTATGTTTTGGAAGTAGGCTTGAAAGCACGATGTTTGGCTCCACATCACTATATCGAGCAATAATAGCCTTTGCGTCTTTTGGCTCAATAGAGCTGAAGTAGCCCGGTATAAACACGGAAAGAAACTCTTGGACTGAGTTAAAAAACAGTGACTCAAGTTGACCTGGTTTAACTTTGTTTCCGTTGATGAATTGTTTTACTCCACCGGTTTCTGGTTTGACTCGCTCTACTGTAACATCCTGACCGCTCGCCGTTTCCCAGACCGTTATCACTTTCATGTTGTTCGTACCTTCGCGCATAAGCACGGAGTCATATCTTTTACTTCCCATAATGTTGGTACCATAAAGACACCACACAACGGCTTCTGCGATAGTCGACTTGCCTGCTCCGTTAAACGCACGAACGATTGTTTCGTCTGAGAAGCTAAACGTCTCGTTTGCAAAACAACGGAAATTTTCAACAATCACCATCTTTAGTTTCATTGTTCGTTCACCCTCTCTGGTTAAAATAAAAAAGACCAACACAAACCAAGGCATTTGCCGTGGATTACGTTGACCTTTTGATATGAACCATTAGGCTCTGTTTTCAATTGGTTCACAAGGCGTACATTTATCCGCTCGTGATACTCATGATTTGTACTTCCCTACCCTTTATAGGTGAGAGCTTCCGACAATGACATCGTTGTTCCATCTGGTAGTTGCTTTGCAAGCCGTTCAAGTGCGGCAAACAAGAACAAACTACCGATTTGTATTTTACAATCTGGGCAGTATCCAAGCGGTACATCCTGAAATCGAATGTTCCTCTCTGGGATAACCATCTCTCTTGGGGCGACAGGATAATCCTTGCAACAATTCCCGCAAGTAACTACCTCAGAAACATTCGGTTTGTCCTCGATATAAGCTTCAATTGCTCGCTCTATTAACATCTCTTCGTTTCCCTTTGTGTACAGTGCTGCCTTGAGGGCCAACATGATTTGTAATCTCTCCTCTAGCTGGTCCGCATCGTCCCAAGTAAACATGTCATCAACCCCTTGGTTGCATTTTCATGTTTTCATTATAAGCGTTGCTTATGCCAGCAAAGTTTAATATCAAAGGTTTTATTCCACATCCACGGACTTATAGATGGGTCATAAACGGTCAGAACAGAGACTCGTTCTATGTTCGTTGTATATGGAGCTGAGAGAACTAAGTGTAAAGGCCTGTATTGTGCTTTCCCGATTTTCGAATAACCCATCCAGATCCAGTGGTGAGTTTTTCCACGGATATCATTCTGAATGGTTGCATACCAAATACATTCACCATTCAATAGTGCTTCCGTGGATTCAATGGACGTAATTTTTCTTTTAATTTCGCGATCAGTTACATGACCTGACCAATCCAAATCAATGCCACGGCGTAGGTAAGATCTTAGTTCATCTGTGTGTAGGTCAAGGTCTTTTGTGCCTTTCAACCAACTTTTGCGTTTGTACGCGCAGTCGTCATGGTTACAGTGATTCATTCGTATGCCCATCGTTCACCACGATATGAGGGCTATCCCCTCTCGCAGTGTTGAACGAGAGGGGCGTCCCTCCTTTTCATTCGTGATTGATTACGCGTGACGCAATTGTTTAGCGCGACGAACGTATTCGTCCGGCGTAAACAAAACGTAGGTACTCTTGTTTTTACGAATCATACATGGAATACCGTGTACCTCTAAGAATCGTTTGGTTCTATTGGCACTCGTTTTAGATTTCGTTGACGTTATATATCTCATCGAGATGACCTCCTTATCAAAATGGCAAGTCGTCATCCGATATTTCAGGCATGTCATCGTCCGCAAAGGGATCGTCCTCATATGATAGACGATGATCGTTGGAGTTTGCGTTTGACGTGTTTTGCGGTGTGTTATTACGTGTTCCACCGTTGCCGTTGTTGTCACCACGGTCGAGGAACCGCACTGAATCGGCGATGACTTCCGCAACACGTACTTTCTGACCTTCCCGATTATCATAGCTGCGTATTTGCAACCTTCCGTCGACCGCGGCCAACCGACCTTTTTGCAGATACTGTGATACATTTTCTGCTTGCTTTCTCCACACCACAATGTTGATGAAGTCTGTTTGTCGGTTACCGTGGGAGTCTGTACGCATACGGTCAACGGCTAAGGTGAACGAAGCTACTGGGGTGCCTGTGTTTGTATATCTAAGCTCTGGATCCGCAGTCAAGCGACCAATTAGAATCACTCGATTTAACATGCAAAACACACCTTTCGATAAGTTAGGATACAATTGCTAGTTCTTGAATTACTGGTGTTGGTACTCTTTCTAGCTTGGTTGATTTGATGTGAATCGTTGTACCTTTTTGTAATTGACGGATCGCACTAACCAGCTCAGTTTCCCCTGTCATTGCTTCTACCCTGTCACCTGTCCTAGCCATTTCGATGGTTAACTTAACGAAGTCTTGGCCTTTGTGCTTTTTAAACTCAGAGTCCACCAATACACCAACCGTTTCGCCTTCGCCTAAGTCAGCGACAGGAATTACGGGTAAGCCACTTATAGGATTCTGCTTTGCTGGCTGTGGGTTTATAGTGGATTTTGGAATACTCGATAGAGTCTGCGATGGTATTGAATCGTCTGGAACAATGCTTGACTCAATGTATAGATCATCCGGCATCTCATTATCATTCGGGCGTTCAAAGTCCATTGTCGGTTCATCAAGGGCGATGGTAGCTACTTTGTTAAGAAGGTCCATCATTTTCACGTTTTCGAGTTTGAGATCCAAAACATAGATTGTCTTTGGATGTCCTGCGACCTGAGCCTGCATAGGCACAACGCGTAGCGTTAATGGAATCATTGCGATTCGGCCTCGCGTGAGTTGTCGAATGAGTTGAATTGAACCGATAAGGTTTTGTGAAGTGTAATACGAGGTACTATCCAGTTCCCAAATGCCGATTCCCTTTACTTCGGGAAGGAGGAATATGAGACGGGTTAGCTCCTTACACTGTTTTGCTTTGTAAAACTCGCATTCTTTGTACGCGCAGTGAACCTGCGTGTATCCTCCGTTTCCATCCTCCCGAACGGCAGTTTCACCATCACCTTTGCACCAAAGCCGGCCACGTCCCTGACTACCTTTGTAGGAACATAAGGCCTGTGGCATAAACTGTTCGGGATCATCGGTTGGAAAGCAAATTGTGATTTCCTTTGGTTTATCCCCGTACACTTCGTGAAAAGCAGCTGCAGCCTGGTCACTAGTATTCGTGCCATCGGCTCGAACCACAAAGTAATCAGTTGCTTTCGGGTATTCTTTTCCCCCATCGTTGACAGTCTTAACGCCAAGATAGATTTTCCCGACTCTCGGAATTCGTTTTGGTTCACTGAACCCTTTTATCATTCTTCTCACCTTCCGATACTCCCGGCGCCGCCGCCTTGGGAGCTAATAAGATACCCTGGGCGGCAGGGGGAGATCGGAACGCAAAAAAAGGCAACCGACAAAGACCTTTCATGATGGTCATTTAACCAACACGGGTCTTGCGATTGCCTTTCAACTGCCACTTAAGCAGATTCCGATCAAAGGTTTGGTATTGCGAAAAGGTTAAGGTGGCGCTACCTACCCGAGGGTAAGTGCGAAAGTGAGCTCCTGTCCTATGCACACGTGCACGTCCTAGTGCATCTGCTGGCGTACATAGTGAGTTCAGCCATCATTGCAACTGAACAAGAGGTATTGCCGTGAGTGTGCGACGAGTGACATGCTGCCTAGTTTCCCCTTGCGGTTCGCTATGTAATAGCTTCCTAGGCTCCTCTTTGCTCTCCACGTAATGGATTCAAGCGCATAAGAGGGAAAGTTTTTCTAATTTCTCTTTCAGATTATACCCATATTCAATTTCTCGCAAGTCTTAATAGCACAAAAAAGAGGGCTTTAGGAACGCTGTATTGACATAAATCGGAGGTACTTTTATGTCCCACTTCTAACAAAAAAACCCGCAGTTTTATCCGCGGGTCTCCTTATGGAAATTTCTGATTAAGTGAGAATGGGCGATTTGACGGCCGTTTGTGCCTCTTTTAGACACTCTTTGCAGATGCGTTTGCCCCTGTATGTAGTTAGTTCATCTGCAGAATTGCAAAACATACAAGCTGGATCATATTGACGCAGGATAATTCGATCCTCATCAACGAAGATTTCCAAGGCATCTTTGATCTTAATTCCCAAGGTTCGGCGCAACTCAATCGGCAGCACGATTCGACCCAATTCATCCACTTTGCGAGTTATACCAGTTGATTTCACAGTTCACACCTCCAATCTCCATAATTTCAAACGTATTGTTTATTAAGTATATAGTTCCAAGTTGTAACTTTGAACCCCTTGCATGGGTACTCTCACATGAGAATTCGTTCAACATCACCGATGAACATCTTGTCCTTTTCCGATTTTCGATTCAGGCGAACCTTTACATGACTGCCGGTTCGTAGCGTGCCCCTCGTATCCTCACGTTGTCGGATACGTACCATCACACCCCCAGGCAACACGGCCATTCCCGTTCGGCCAGAAACACTAGACACCTCTGCAGGATAACTGACTCCCGTTGAATATTTTTGATGATACAAGTCATACGGATTGGGTTTTGCATCCCTCCTTGATACAATTACTCGCCGAATGCGCCCCTCTGTCGTATTACTCGTGATTTTGATTTCAATCATTTCACCTATTTCTAGCTCATATGGTTTGGACACTTTATGGTCTACCAATGAAATAGGTAACCACATATCATTTCCGGAGACATCTACGATATAGCCATAATCGTTTCTCCGCTTAATGACTGCTGTCCAGGTTGCGCCGGCTACTACTTTAGAGACGTTCGCATTGCGCATTATCTCCAACGCTCGTTGGCGAGAAAAGACAAAAACACTCTCTCCGTCGACGTTGGGGATAAAATGGTGCGGCACAGCAGAGATAAAACGATTGAAGTAGCGTTCTGCTTGCCGTTCGTTTGCGAATCCAGCTTCAGACCACGGGATCTTCCCGAATACTGGGCCATATTTTACAGTGATGGCATTTTCCTCTTTCCACTCTTGACCATTCGCGGTGTTTACGTAGTATTTCACCTTGTCGTTGGTAGACATCACTTGAAGTTGCATAACCGTGTCGTTGGACGCCCACATGAGAAACATATTTGTCGCATGGCGCTCATCATCGAGTGTTTGCGGGTTCAATTGGGCGCCTTCCGAGGTGATATTTACGTACACTACGTCTTCGTTCATTCTTACAGTCCCCCTAGAATTCGAGTTTTGCGCTCCAAACTTTTCCGTCAAAGTGCACGCCAAGGACTTTCTTATATCTAAGGCGTTCGCATCTTTCATGCGCATGACGTAAAGCAAGGTTAGTTAGTTCCGAAATGTCTTCTGCAAACATGCTGTCAGGTTGCGGTATTTCAAGAAGTGTTAGTGTAACAATGCCAGATTGTCTGATTCCATTAAGACGACCCTCAACACGAATTGTTTCACCCTTTTTGAGCTGCTTGCGGTTTTCACGGCGAACGACACGCCGCAGTATACGGGCTTCTTCTTCTGCCGTACGCTCAGACGTGTTCTCTGTCACAAGCGAGTCACCCCCATTTACCAAATTCTTGTCTTATACCGATATTTTCAGGCAGGATTATCTAGATTTCGTGATAAAAACGTGCCACTTTACTTTTTTGCAGCGAGCGCACAGGTTATCACAAGCGTGCCCAAGAGAATATAGGGAGCAAAGGCTATACGTTTCACACGGTTTCGTTTTAAGAATGGATGTATCCATCGGCGGAATGGTTTTGGCATTGAGTACCTATGGCGTCTAAGTACTGGAATGATGAGTCGAATTAACGCAGCAGTATTTGAGACCACGAACACACACAACATAGATGTTGGACCCAGAATGCTACCCAGTGCCGAGAAAAGTAACACATCACCAATTCCGAGGCGCACCATTTGAAACATCAGTAGTCCTAGTCCTAAACCAATTACAGCTCCTACACTTGATTCGATGAGCCCGTGTAACCCACTTAACAAGAGTCCCGATAGGAATCCGCCAATAAACCCGCATAGAATGGACAGCATAGGAATTGTGAAGTCGCGGATATCTTGATAAGACGCCCAAAGGAGCATACCTAGAGCGAGGCAAGAATCGACGCAAAAAGCCCCCATTACTGCCCCACTCCTACCCGCTCAAATACCACATAGCCTTGATCCGAATAAACAAGTTTCCAATCCGGAAGGTCACTTAGCAATTCATTTAATGCCTCTTTACTTTGAATACAAACGACGTTTACGTGTTCCTGGTTCAGGTACCTTTCAGCACCTTTTTTTGCATCTAGAATCGTGCTGAATTTTTCCATGTATCCGTTTTTCAAATAGATTTCCGTGCGTCCGTCAATGCTTACTGGTACACCCATCGTTTCAAGCGTTCCACCGATGTTGTAATCGTTCCATACCCGCCACGTTGGATGTTTTTGTTCAATCTGCTTTACGACAACTACTGCATGTGGTTCTACGCTCGCGTTGGCATTCGCATATAGACTGCCGTGTACTGAACTGATGCCTTCAACAATAAGCAGGGACAAACCAATGAATAGCCCAAGCCGTAGTGCCGTATATAGCTCCCGCGGGAACCGTAACCTCTTAAACCGAGCGTAAAGGGACTTTGGTATATATTTGGTGCGAGGCGCAAATGCCCATACGGTAAGGATAAGCGCATAGGATCCAAATCTGACCGATTTTAAAAACATAAGAAAAACAATTACTGCCCAGATCGTTTGAAAGAGTTTGAGTCGCTCTTTGTTTTGTATGCGTATTACGAGCATAACTGCAATAATGAGACTCAAGGACGTCGTTATCCATTCGGTAATTGTGGCCGGTTGCCATTCCATGATGTAGTTCTGTACGCCCGATTTTGCGGAGAGCCATAGCGCAAAACGATATATGCTGAAGCCCTGTGGATTGATAAGCGATACTGAAAAGAGTACCCCTGTTGTCACTAATGACCTAAAGAAATCTTGTCTAACACTACGCTCATGCTGTATCCAATGCGTTTTAACAGATGGAATGAGCGTGATGAGCCCTATAGAGAGTGTGAACAACCACTCTAACATGAACGAACCATGCATGTTGACCCAAATGATTTGTAAAAGAGATAAAGCTACGATTCGCAGTAACCATTTCTTTATACGGAACACGATCCACAATGTGACTACCATGAACAGATACGAAAATGTCTCTGCACGGATTTGGTCCCAAGGTGTTGAGAGAATTCCGGCTATAATGGCCCAAACGCGCGCATAAGGGACATTGGAATATCTCAATACATCGTAAAAGATACTCCAAGTTAGCAAGGATACTAAAGTCATCATGGCGACAACGCCACGATAACCTAAATAATGACTGACCGTATAAAGTAAAAGTTCAAATCCCCATTCTTGCGGCATCCAACGTTGTCCAACGGCAGTCCATGTTCCATAAACGTGCATAGGAACGCTTCTGTGTAAAGCGATCCATTGACCAACCCAGTTTGACCACATGGTGTCCCCAGTCGAGAACGGAGTGGAATAAAACTCGATAAAAAAGAAGGCCAGCACAGCTAAAAAAGCTGCTTGGCTGACCCATGAGGTTTTAAGAGATACGTTACGTGATCTGCTTGTTAATACGGTTATTACCGCCATGCCGATGCACCCTCACGAAAGCGACCAGGTACTCTTGCACTTGTATCCACTTCTGAACCGGTATCAATATTTTTGGCTTCACGAGGTGGCTCTGTTGAAAGTGGTGTTTCATCATTTGCCAAGGCAGCAGTCTTCTGTTGTTCTTGCTTGTTTGGTTCTGAAGAACTGGCTATCAATGTATTTGACGCAGAGTTTGGTTGGTTGTTTTCCTTTTCTACGCTTTGATCCCGCGTTTCAGCGTTTTTGTGTTGCACACTTTCTCGTCCACTTTCTCGTTGTCGAACTGTCTCACTCTTGTTTGAATCTGCCAGAAGGCATCCTTCAGCGTTCTTCCATTGCGCATCATGAGCAATTGCTTGATTTGGGTGGAATCCCTGCAATTCTGACTCAAGAATCATGGCCCCACCTCCGACAAATATGGCCGTACGGACTCGGTTTTGTCGTGTTCCCCACAGGTCTGAGATACACGACTTCAACACAGTCGCAAGGTCTTTTTTTGCCTGCTCAACTTCACAAGAGAGATCCCAATCTTTGCCGCCGTAATACATGCTGCCGTGGTGTAAGACGCGGTCTGCAAGGTCAGTGTCCATGATATCGCCCGTTTGAGTTTCGAGACTCCGACGAATGACTTGTGTGAGATCCCGGGTACCGTGAGCAATTGTGCCCGAGATTTCATCATGGATTATCATGTCTCCACCAAAAGTCTCGAGTACAACGACATCTGTGGTATCACCGCCAATATCAACGACTGCAATATATCCGTCTTTTTCCGTGTCGAACAACTCCGGCATCGAAGGAGCTAACGCATATGCGGCTACAAGAGATTGAGGATACTCGCTGACGCTACGAATTGACACAGTGACAGGTTCAGACTTGTAGCGTCCGATAGTTTCGCTTTTACCCCGAAGTCTGGATGATAGCTTGCCCTTCACCGTATGGAACTGACTGTAAGGGTAGTCTAGTGTAAGGTCTACAGCCTCGTTATCCGTAACGAGCATAGACAACACCGTCCATATGAGCACTTCGGCTGCTTCTCCATCGAATCTGTCTCGACCAAAAACATACTCCGGGAGCAAGCCGAAACGTTCTGCCATTTTGCCCACAAGATAATCTTGGCCCTTTACTGTGACTTGAATCGATTCTTCAGAGGCTGGCTGTTTTCTTGAGAGCGAAAAGACTGAGCGGTGTTGTCCGTGTGCAACGACGGAACGTAACATGACTCGGTCACCTTTTTCGTTGATTGCCTTTACAAATCGATTCCCCAAATCAATAGCGATTTTCATTTGATGTTTGCCTCCTGGAAATACGTGTTAATTGAATACTGATGTCCATTTATAAGCCGTGTTTGCGGGCAGAATGCCCGGTATTTCAGTAACTTTCCCGTTCTTCTCAACATAAGTGTCAGGCACACCGGTAATCCATTTTTTTGAGTTTCCGTTCAAAGCAACGACTGTTTCTTTGAGATTCAAAGACTTTGCCTCTTTTTGCACGTTCTCAAGTTCTGTTTTCACCGTCTCATTTGGCTTGGGCCATGTGACGACAATTGTAGGTTCGTGTTTGTACTTCCCTCCGCCTAACTGTTGAAGTATAGAAGGGTCCATGTCCGAGACAAATACGACTGGAGAATCGGCCACATCCAACGTTTTAGATTGCCCTGTGGACGTTATAACGGGGATAGTATGGTATTGCTGAGCCTGCTTAGACGAAACAGTATGTTCACGTGCTTGAAGCGAAATGAGGTGTGCCGTGGTATTTTGAGCCGACTTTACTGGTGTCGACTTTGACTCAAGAGGTTTTTCGGTAGATACTGACGTTCCCTTTCCTTGCGAGAATGCAAAATATGATATACCGCCACCTACGACAACAATCACACTAAGTGCAATAGAACCGATTGTCCGTTTTTTCAAGAAAAGAAACGCTCCTTTCGACAAATTGTGAACTAACTCAAGTTTGTCATGTGAAAGGAGCGCTTTTGCGCCAAAAACGTGATGATTTTTTGTTTTAAAACTCCCATATAAATGTGTCCCATTTCTTCTTCGGGAACAATGCAGTCTCGCTCCACGGCCGCACATTTTCAAGTCTAACTATCGTACGAACGTTAGATCCGGTATATTTTGTAGCCATTTGCATGAGGTCCCCTTCATACGTTGTCCCTACGGCTGTATGACCTCTTAATTGTTGACTGATCTGTTTCGCGTCTCGTGCGACACGCAACCCAGCTTTGACGCCACTTACCGACCTTTCCAAACGTGGGTCGATGTGGAGCTCATAAATTGCACGAGACACGTTAGAATACCCCGTCAGTTTCCGTACTCTCCCGTTCAACCAAGGATGAATAGGATATGCAACAATACTCCCCACCATATAATCTTGCCGCAGGATTTTTACCCAACCCATGTAGAGTCCAGTTAACACCGCAAAACCAGCTAAAATCTCCAGTCCATCGTCGGTCTTGAAAATTCCATCAAAGCTAACTATGAGCAGAATAAAAAGAGGAAACAGAATGTATTTTGAGCGACGATGCATCAGATATGTGAGAACAACGGTTAAGACGTGTAGAGGGCTGTACACGGAAAATACAAGAGAAAGTAGTTTTACCAAACGGTCACTATTTTTCACTCACTGTCCCCCCTAATCCTGGTTGTGGTTGGCGATTGCAGTCTCAGTCCATGTAATAGGCGGAGTGGACGGTGGTATATGTCCTGAGTTAAACAGCGTGTTTAAGACATCAAGAGCAGCGAATATGCCTTGTGGAACATAAGACACCGTTACGCTATAGGACGCTTGACCAGCCGAAGGGAATACGATGGATGTATTAGAGATGTTCACCACGCTTGATAAGTCAAGCTTCTGCGATTCTAGTTGGAACGTCGTGTTAGCAACGGACGTTGCCTGGCCTTGATTTACACCGTCGGTGAACGCAGTTCCACCAGGTTGCGTACCTATCGTATAACTTGCTTGAGTCGAGGCACTTGTAGCTGCCGCTTCCGCTGCGTCGTACACAATAGCATGAGCCTGGGCTAGCTTATAAGAATCGACGATAAACCACATCACAAGAAGTGATATCGGTATAGCAAATAATACATATGTTGTTGAGTCCTCCAAATCACCCCGCAATCGTCTAATAAGCTTGAGCCTGGAAAGTAACTTGCTCACCATTTGCCAATGTCACCTCCCCTGACGAATCACTCGAATCATTAGCATTCACTTGAATTTCATTCGAGGAAACTTGGGATGTACCGGAGAGACCCGAGCCACTCACGGTTGCCCCGCTCAAATTTTGACCAAAGATGTCAATAATGTACGCCCCGTCGCTCGTTTGCATCATGACGGCCGTAACTGTACCTGAACTACTTGTCTTGGCCCAAGTGACTCCTAGATCGTCACTCGTGGCCAAAGCGTTTGCTATTTGACCTTGAGGACCATAGTAGGCTACATAGTCTTGCGATGATGAGGACCCACTATTTACGCTCTGAGACACGCTTTCACCGCTTGCAGACCATATAAGATATTGGCCAGTAGTTGCATCGTATATACCGATCCCGTTTGTCCCATCTCCTGGTGTCCCCGATGATGCTGTTATCGTTACAGCGGTCCCAATGGACGGCGTGGTGTTACTAGCCGAGATCGACGCACTATACTGAGTCGTTCCTGTGGTATTAGCAACAAAGTAATATGTGTTTGAACCGTTTGACGTTGAGACTGTAACGTACATGTCATCGCCGGGGTTAATGCGCTCTGTCCCCTTACCGTAGTTCTGAATTCCCGATAGCTCAATTTGCGTGTCATTCCAAGAGGCGTATGTGACCGCAAGTCCACTTTGCGGACTACCTGCGTCCCACCCCTGCGTGACGTCTGCAATGACAAAGAAGGTACCAGTTACTGTCCCTGGTACACCATTTGGGGCACTCCCAAAACCGGTGCCGTTTACCGTAAGGGAGAAGTTTGTGCCCGCGGCTTGAAGCGAGACACTCGATATATTAACCGAACTTGGGGGAGCCGACTGAAGGACTGCATTTAACCCGTTCTGAGGATAATCCAGGCTTTGTATCGTAGTCCTCGTAATCGGTATAGTTCCACCTATTCCCAGATAGTGCCCTATTCCACCAAACACAGGCATGTGGTAAGTAACGGATACCTCCACCTCCTGATTGGCATTGAGAGATCGTGTCACTATGTCAGTGTTTGGATTAAATAACGTTGTACCGTCCTGTGTTGTCGGTAATGATTCAGAGATGTTCTGTACAATCTCGTTCGTTAGACTCGATGGGTCTGCGGTAACAGCAGCAATCATGCGCCCATTGTTTGCTGCATCCTGTACAAGAGCTGCGTCATGGGCATACTGGATAAGAAATAGGACAAATGGTAGGAGAATAAGCGTAATAACTGTCCACCACCAACGGGTAATTAGGGTAATCATTGCAAATAAGTCACCCCACTTTCATCCTGAGCGCTCAGCATGTATGTTCGGCTAAACCTGAGTGGGATCGTTGGCCCGGTCATACCAATGAAATTCAGAAACGGTGCAAAAATTGGCTGATTATACACTAATGTCAGTGTTTCCTCACCGTTACTTACGTCTGTCGTTATCAACATGTCGTAGTCACTTTCAAACAATATCCTTCCATTCATCTGCGTCGGTAAATTTGAGCCAACTTCCTCGTTCGCCATATCCAATAAGGTTTGGGTATCCCCACCTTGTATTGCTACCTGCTCAGCATTAAATAACACGGTGTCCATGGTGGACACCGTGTGCGCGAAAGGAAGCCCTAAGACGAAGACAACGCAAATGACAATAATCCAAAGGCCAATGAGCCATACTTTTGTCCAAAATTCTTCATCCATAAGGCACCGCCCGTTTAATCCGTGTAGTCTGAAATATTGAAGTTTGATGAGACTGTATTGACGCTCGAAGACATGTTGTCACGCACCAGATGGAATACTTGCGGCCCAATGAACATTACGATCCCAACAACTACAACAACAAAAATCCAACCACGACCTGTAATTTCTTCAAGACTCCCCCGGAAGGACATTTTTGTAGACTTCTCTTTTACACGTTTGGCCTGACGTTTACTCCACTCTTTTACTACTTGCAGTTTTTCCACGGCTCTACGCTCCTCATTGTGTATACGAATAAAAATTAAGCTGACTTGATGTGGTACTTACAGAGTTCGATGTGGAAGTTCGAATAAACTGAATCACTGGTGGGCCAACAAATACTAGCACAAGAAGTATGGCGGCCAGCATGACCCATGTGCGTCCCGACAGTTCCTCAAGACTGCCGCGCAACTTCTTAAACATGAAGTGCATTTGAAAACATCCCCCAGATGTAACACATGGTTAAGAGGATCAGGGGACTAATGAAGAATCCCATAAACCTCATATACACACCTTGCTTATGACGAGCCTGTGCTTTGGTCATTCTTAAATGCTCTTGGTGTGTAATGTTGTCTAGGATGTTCGTCAGACTCTTGGATAAGTCAGCTTTCCTCTTTGACGTCCGTCGAAGTTCGTCGGCGACCATTTCTAATTCCTCGCTCGGTGACGCTTCAGCAAGAATGTTCATCACTTCGTCGAACGTAAGTCCTTGTTGCATGAGTGGCTCGGCATCCGAAAATAATTCTTGCATACGATTCTCGACATGCCGTTTAATCAAACGCACCGCTTGCAAATTGGTACAGCCGCCTTCAACATAAATTCTCAATAGCAATATCACAGTAAAAATCTGATTTTGAATATCGCGTTTCGCACGCTGAATGCGCGTTCTCATTTCTAAAATGGGATATCCAAAAGCTATGGCACCAAAAATCAATGAAATTAGATTCTTACCTGTGATAGCGTGTATCAGCACGACTGTGACAACACCGAATATCCACTGCTGAGTCTCCACTTGCATCGGTGTCCGCTTCGACCCTGATTGACGCAGCCACTTTTCGTACGTCGAATGAAACCGTCCGAGTGGCGTACGTGGATTCTCAGTCTCTGATGGTTTTCTCGGTCGTTCGAATGCCCTGGTCGTTGCTACCCGAATCTGTTTTCGCGCCATAGTCCCACTTAGTATCCAGAGAAGCCCGGCTAAGACAACTAAGGAACCTACTAAGCACGAAGCAATCTCAATCACCTCCTCCCTTCACTTTTTGCTAGCACCATTGCTACAATCTTGCTAGCAAGTTACTGGCTAGCATTCTAGAGTCGTGGTGAAGACCACTGTCTGTGAATATTATTCTGGGGCGTTTTTGTAACGTAATTTGTGACGAAAACGCTCCAGTTTAAACTTCTTTGGTTTTTACAACTTGTGAAATTCCCACAAAATAACTCACGAGTAAAATAAAGAAACCAACTTGAGCCACGCCATGCACATGCATAAGTGGCCAAGCAAACACAACCGCCACTACTGCTGCTAAAAACAGTCCCATTGCCACCATGCGATACATAGAGACAGATGCCGCAATTTCGTTTTGCGTCTTTACTTTTTCCGATAAAAGTTTGTGAATGACAGCCCAAACTTCCGTTAATCGAGCGTTCCACTGAGAGCCTTCAATCGTAACAGTAGATAACAACTCAAACTCTTTTAAACCAAGAGTCTGAGCACGAATTTTCATCGCCTTACCAACGTCCATCCCAGGAACCCGCCCGAGTTCATTGATGTATCGGAATTCCCTACGAATAACTGGGGATTTTGCTTCTTGCTCAATTTCTTGACACAGCTCGTGCAACGAGCTACTTTTCAAAACGTGCATCCCTGGTTCAATGACGTCCACCAAAAGGCGTTTTCGAAGTTTAACCACGTATCGAGAAGAAAGTTCCCCTACAATTTGTCTGGGGAAGAGCAATAGTAAGAATGCGACCGTCAATGAAATGGTAATCGGTATTCGCATAACTTCGTGTGTGAACAGAACCAACATAAACAGGCCAACTATTGCGTATTTCCCGTACTTCCGAACGGGTAGCGTTACACCGATACGATTAAGTTGAGTTTGCAAGTTGTCGAGGTAACGCTGCCAATACGACGTCCGTTTACCGAGCATGACGACGTTTCCGAAGAACTGCCTCGTTTGGGTCAAAACTCGCCGGCGTTCCGTTCTCTTTGCTTCACCGAGTAACCAAACAGCAACCAGGATTAAGATAGAGACACCGACCGCGGCAGTCATTCGATTGATTCCTCCCCAGGGCTGAGAAGCTCTTCCGGGATCACTACGTCATACTTATAGGCTCGTTCAATCATGCGCTCAGAAAGACCATGGAAGATTACCTTGTTTGAACTATACTTGCGCTCGAAGACTGGACGCCAATCAACACCATTGTCATTTGCTCCGAGAACTTCCCCGATTTCTGTGACAAGCGGCTTATTGTGAACTAGCTCGACACTGATTAGCTGTTGGAAACAAGTTGCAAACAGGTCAAATGCGTACGCTTCACTCGGTCGATCAGGAGACGACTTAAGCATATTGATATAAGCTTTAATCATCTTGCGTATTGTTTCTGCGTGTATTGTTGTCGAAAACAGGCCCGATGTCATCATCGCGACATCACTTGCCCGCATTGCTGTAAATCCGTCGCGCATCTCACCAACGAGTGTGTTTTGTGAGTTCAAACGCTTTACGTCAAATAGGTTTCTCCCAATCGTTATCTCGCCTTTGTCTTCACCGTTGGCTTCCTGCGTGTATAATCTCAGAAAGAAACCGCCTCGAATTTTTGCATCGGGTGTGTCCTCCAGCATTGCAGTTAATTCGTTTTGAGGAAGGTACTCCATAATGGCGTTTTGCAAAGTACTCTTCCCTGCACCCGTTGGTCCACCTATAAGAAATGATTCGCGAATACGGGCAAGAAACTCAAAATATAGCCGCATTCGTGAAGTGAACATTCCGGTCATCATCAGTTCTTCGAGTGAAAACGCGCGTCCAAATCGTCGTATACAAAGAATCGGCTCATTTTGAAACAGGACGTACTCGCCATTTATCCATGTTGAGAAGCCGCACGCTTTGTCTCTGTATATCAATCTCGATCCGTCTGGAAAGATTGCATTCGTAGAGGCAGCTGAAAGGTCGAGGCGATATTCAGTTCCAAGCTTTCTTTCGATGTACCGTCTCAGTTCATCGTGAGATTCGAAGTGAATACGTTCCCCACTTTGATTGACAAACCAATCATTTTGACCGTATTCGCGATACATAATCCCATACTTTCCGAATACCCAGATGTCAGTAACATCGGGACGGCTTGCGTCCATAAGCGGTTGCAGAATGCCGTGGTGATACATGTGAATAGCCACTTGTTCAATTGCATCCCTGACATTAACCGCCAAACGCTCCACATCACCTTGCTGTATTGCCTTTGCGAGCCTTGCCTTTGTCTCCGCCTCCGTTGGTGCTTGACGAAGAAAATCAATGTCTTTGTTGTATATGAAATCGAGTAAAATTTTCACCTGCTGCTCCATAAGATTTCCGTCACCAATCTTACGTTCTTGATAGTTCTGACGGATGTTTCTTGATTCATCAACGACACGTTGTAAACTCCTAGAGCTATTTCTTTGAATTTGAGCCAGTACTTCTTCAGGATTTTCGATTGCCATGTGTTCCACCTCCGAGGTTTCATTTCGTTTTTGAACTTGGCAGTGACTGAAGAACCGTTGTGCCAGCCTGTTTCTGATTCGACAACCCTTGTGTGGCTTGAGACGTTGCCGCTTGAACGGCTGTCGATGAATTCGATGTAGTTGGCGTGATTTGAACGGCCTGCGCGGTTTGTACTTGTCCATCGCCCTGCTGTGATGCGGTCTGATTAATCATGAGTACCTGGACATTACTATTGGCCAAATTTTGTGCCATCGACAAATACGTTGTTTCAGGTAAAGTCAAGATTAACGTCATATTCTGGTTTTGATTGTTCGATTGATTATTCGGAACTGAATCGAAGCCTGTATTATTCAGGACAAGAACGTGATCAGCATGTAGTGTCGTCCCGTTTTGACCTTGTTCAACTAAATCCACATACGTGTCAGGCTGAATGTACTGGTCCATAGATCCCTGTTTGTATGAGATAGGAAACGTCACATTGGATGTGCCCGTGATGTTATTGACGAGCCCCTGTAATGAATTACTCGAACTTATCATTTGTGGGCGAACCTGCTCGTCAGGCAAAATAGTCATACTCGTCAGGTGTCCAACAATCTGCGAGGGGTTTAAGATCGCGTCCTTCTGCACTGCTTTCACAGGAATTTGTATCTTCGTCACGTCGGCAGCACTCACTTTGGTAAACGGTGGAATGGTTCGTGTTGCAACTACAACCGATTGGGTTCTCTGTGCTGCATATACCGCATAACCCGCAACCACCGCTGCACCGATGATTGCGAGCCCTGCCATGCTGCGAAGAACACTAGAGGTTTTCAAGCCTTACACCTCTTTTCCTACAGGCGTTTTGCGTTTACTTGAGCCAAAAAGCCATTCAAAGACACCTTTTTTCGGCTTGTACAGAGCTGGCAGATTCGTAACTGGTATAGTCAAATCGAGTTGCTGTTCAAGCCATGGGACCATTGCTTTAGCTGAAGCCGCAGCCGGTTTTTCAAGGACAATTGCCTTGTGCTGATTCCGATACCTTTGAAATAACGGGTCTTCTGGGATTAAAAATACATGCTCGACGCCTAACTGTTTACGGACTTCCTCAATTTCAATCTCTCGATTTTTCCCGATATACGCACGCCCAAGCATAATGACCATTTTGTCCGTGGTCGTCCCACCGATGAGTGGATGAGTTGCACTCTGTATAGATTTCTTAAACTCGACGTATTGCATTTGGTCGTAGAGGCCGAACATGTATAACTTGTCCGCCTTTTGCATCAGATCCAGTGTTGTGTCTTCCCATGTAGACGGCATGTCAAACAAAATCAGATCGAAGTACGGCCGTGTTTGCTCAAGAATCCATCGGAACTCTTCCCGGCGAATCATTTCTTCACGGGACGCGGCTGTAATCATGTAGAAGCCATACTTTTCATGAAGTTCGATATTGTCGAAGACAGCACGTTCGGATAAGCCCTCAGGATTTTGTCGCATAAGATTTGTCCAGTGATGGGTCGTTAAATCTTGTTGCGAACCTGCGAGATAACCGAACAGACCTTTTGGATCCAAATCCACAACAAGCGTTTTACATCCTTCTTCGGCCGCATACGCTGCGAAATTGTAAAGTACACCCGTTTTTCCTGATCCCCCACCAAAATTGCGTAGAGATAAGAAACCGAGAATGTGTGCGCCTTTGACCGGTGGGCGAATAACTGAAGGCATCGCAACAGTTTTTACCACATGTTCCTCTTTTGATGTGGATACCGTCTTCTCTTGTGTCGCAGCCACTTGGTCCGCCTCTTTTAACTCAACTGGCTCTTTGTTTGTAGAAACATGATCTTTAACGTACGACAGCAGACTCTTCATTGTCACCATATCCTGTAACATTGGATATTTACGCCGCAATGACACAGTGACGCGCTCAGCAACCATGCAAACAGATAGACCCCATTCTTGCAGTTCGCGCACGGCTTCTGGGGTCGTTGCTTCATCGACAATAACCAGTTCAGGGGTCATTCCGGCTACTTCCCGCATGGTGCGACAATGCTCAACCTTATATCCTTTCAACTGATTCATTCGAGATGACGCATGAATTGAATCATCCAACAAGAGAATCTGCATGCCCTACTCCCCCTTCTATGTGGGTCACCAATTTACGAATCGCCGTTTGAACACCCGTAGAATGAAGAATCACCGGTTGTCCTTGGACCACTGCAAGAGATTGCTCAGGCTCGTATGGCACAAACACGACCTTTGCATTTGGCCAGTAATCCTCAAACTCAGCTTCGTCAATGGGCAAACGCGTTGGCGCCATATTAACGACCACAATATCTGCCGGAAGACTTTCAAGGTATCTGCAACGATGTAAATCTGTATTGGTCACAAGTACTCGAACTGTTTCCTGTGCAAACGAGTGATTAACTGATGCCAGGTAGTCTTGAAGAGCCATGTCATAAACTGCCACACCCGGAATGTGCGTAATGGTTTCCGTGACTGCTCGCAAGGAAATGGCTTCGTCTCCAAAAGGGTTACGCGTGTAGACGCGCAGGTTCCCGTCCTCAATGGCTGGAAGTACAGGTTCTGATAATGTTGCTTTCGCCTCATCTGCATCGCTTACGCCGTACCAGGTTGTCAGGCATGGGCGTAAACCTGCTTCCACATAGTTAACATGATTAGCCTGTGACAGTCGTTTCGCTACCTGGAGTCCGATAAACGTACTGCCTGCGCCGGAAGCTCCCGAAACCACGATTGTCCTTGTTGGTACCGTAGTTCGTTCTTCCTTTTGTTGTACTGCTACGTGGCTTATGTGCTGAAATACTGGATTTTTGGCACTGCTGTCAGTACTTTCTCCTCCCTCTTCTACAAACGCCATGTCCAGCCATTTGCGAGCCCCATCGATGGTAAGTTCCGTGATGAAATAACACGTCACTCCAAGTTTAGAGAGAGCGTCTTTAAACTCGTCTGTTTCCCGAACCGCCGCAATGTAGTACATTTTCAGTCCGATTTGAATAAACTGTTGAAGCTGTTGGATGATATACTCATCTGTTTTATCCTCAAATCGCATGTCACTAGATATAGCGCGTTGCCCCTTCAACGTCTCTACTTGTTGTTGTGCAAGTTCGTTTTGACTCGCGAGCCGTATACCATGCTTTTCTTCAAGCGGGGCGATTATATCTTTCATTTCTGGCAAGGCTGAGATGTCGTAGATAACCTTCACTGTTCACCATTCCTTTCTGTTAGTTAGTGGACAAACATACAAATGCTGTGCACCCTCGCTTCGACCGCGAAAAAGGAATAACGCTTCTTGTTCGTCGACATCTACCGATTCAAGATCCTCAATGTGGAACATCTTCGCCCACTTGGAAATCTCAATATCTGTTTCGTCATCCGTTAAAACAATCTGAGTATGAAATGATTCCATGTGTTCCATCGGAAATGCCTGAAAACGTTCCGCAGCGAGCCATACACCGTGCTTGCGATCCATAAGACGTTTAAGCGCTTCATATAGTGCAGTGCGGTCGTCTGTACTCAGTGCTCGATTAGCACCAAGATAAACTACGACAACGTGCTTGAGGGCCGGAATTTCTGTTTTGAGTACATAAATTTCGTCCAAGGCATTGAGTAGAGTTGTAAGATTACGTGTTCGAATGATCACCGGTGAGGTGATTTGTTGTATAGCGTTTCTCTCAATTTGTGACCAACCATCACCAATAATATGGGGTTGCCCCATCATGCCGGTGGAACTCATATCGAGAACAAGAAATTTCCAGCCAAGCGATGTGAACATCTCGATCTGCTTGCGCAACCAAGGTCCTTTATAAGGATTCTCCTCCGAGCCAACGAGAAACAGATTTTCACCTTTTGCATGTCGATAATAAACATCGGCTTCTCCGTAGGTCGGATTGAGGGGGGTTTTGGATTGCGGCATGTGTCGTACACCATTCCTCTCTTAATGTCTGACTCAAGAGTGACATGGGAGACGAATGAATTTTGCTACAAATGCGTGATGAGGGGACATTATTCTTGCTATAAAGAAGGTTGGTTTCAGCACGTGAACTGAAGTGTAAACGGTGTGCGTTAAGTCTTAAAAAATGGGTTCACTCATCGATCAATAGGAGACAATTAACCCGGTAATTGAAAGTGTGTCATGTCCACCATCAACGCCAAAAATCTCACATTTTATATTCGTAATATTCTAACCCTAAATTTCGACAACATTTTAATTTTCATCATGATATAAATCACTTAGTTGGTTCCGTATATATCCAACAAATCATAAAACAGGGGAGATTTATTTAAAATGCTAAAGAAAACTACTGTTAGCATTGTTTCAGGGTTAGCAATTATTTTAAGTACATCTGTTCCAGTCTTCGCGGATACAACATCTAATCAATCAACTGAAGGAAATACGGTAACCACCAAAATAACGATACCTGTAACTGTTTCAACATCGTCAGGAATTCAATCTGATGCATCTGTAACAGGAGATGCTGGAACAGCTACATTAACTATGTTCAACGGCGGTAGTAGAACGCAAATCGATGCTAACTGGCAATTAAAATCGACGGTGGGGCAGATCGAATGGGAAGATGTAACGGTTACATTGAGTAACGGACAATCCCAAAATTATGATGGCCCTGGTCCGATTATAAAATCAACTGCATCTGGTCAGTTCACATTCTCTGGTTTGAAACCAGGAACCAAATACTCAGGGACATTATCTGGTTGGATTGAAACAGACGAAATAGATACAGCTACCATTGGACCGGTTACAGACTACGCGACAACATTATCCTAAAGAACAAATTCCGACGACGTTACACATCGCCTCTCCTCTTCTATTTGTCCTGGA
>NZ_JAFMTW010000039.1 GCF_017329615.1 Alicyclobacillus suci
TACTTGGAGGGAGACCTCCTGGGAAAGTAGGACGTTGCCAGGCGAGAGAGAAGGGCCCTGAGGGGAACGCTGAGAAGGCGGGACCTTGGGGCTCTTTTTTGTGTTGGGATGGAGATTGCGATGGATGGTTGGGCTGATGGCAGGTGGCAAGGCGCTGGCAGCGGGTGGTAAGAGTCTAAGTAACATGAAGTAAATCCTGCCGCATCGTTATATCTGACCTGAAAAGGGACATGAAAGAGCCGAGCCCCGAGAGTCAGGGTGAAGGCCATGGAACACACGAAGAACTTGAAATGATAGCGTGATTTTAAGAAGCGCGGCTTCAGACTTCTATTGTGGTGCCTGTCGAGCATCGTCCACTTTTTAATATTTTGTTAGTTGAATGTTTGTATTTCTGCTTACTTGTTTTTGTTTACCCTTTTTAGAGAATCTATGAAATATAATGAAAACGAATTCAGAGGATTGATGTTTATCACGATGACAATCTTTCGCCGTGACAAATGAAGAAGTGGGAGGACTAGCCATTGATTGCCGATTCTTTGCGCAGTTGGTTGGATTATCTAAAGCAGTCTGACCGGGTTGCAACCGTGGAAAGAACAGTTAGTCCGAAATTTGAACTTGCAGCAGTCGCGAAGCATTTGGACGGGAAGAAGGCAGTGACATTCAAACGGGTTGAAGGTTATGACATGCCAGTGGTTGTTGGAATTGTTGCGAACCGCAGGTGGATCGCAGAGGCGTGTCAGACGGATGAATACGAGTTGATTCACAAGTTTACCAATGCGGCGGCTAATCCCCTTCCTTGCAGGCATGTTGAGGGTCACGAGGCACCTGTGAAGGAACATGTTATCACGCAATCCATTGACTTATTGAAAGCGCTTCCTATCCCTGTGCATCACGAACACGATTCTGGCAGCTATATTACCGCTGGTTTGTTGATTGTGCGAGACCCGAAAACGCGTAAACAAAATGTGGCCATTCACAGGCTGCAGGTGTCCGGGCCGGACAAACTAGGCGTACTGTTGCTGCCGCGGCACACAAACCATCTGTTCAAGCAGGCAGAAGCGCAAGGAGAGGCTCTCGAATGTGCCATTGTGATTGGGGCGGATCCTATTACGATGCTGACTTCTCAAGCGAGTACGCCATTTGGCGTCGATGAGTTGGAAATTTCGAGCGCCCTCCGAGGTAGTCCATTACCGCTTGTGCGATGTGAGACCGTCGATGTTGACGTTCCCGCGAACGCAGAAATTGTCATCGAGGGCAGAATTCTACCAAATGTTCGCGCGCCCGAGGGGCCTTTTGGTGAGTTTCCTAAGTATTATGGACCGCAAAGCGACAAGGAAGTGATTCAAGTCTCGGCGATTACACATCGCAACGAGGCGATGTTTCACACCATTATTCCTGCAGGTTATGAACATTTGTGGTTGGGTGGCATTCCGCGCGAGGCAAGCTTGTATGAGACCATTCGTCAAACCGTACCGACGGTTAAAGGTGTGCACATGACACCTGGGGGGACCTGCCGCTATCATGCCGTGGTATCGATTCGGAAGACCCAAGATGGCCAGGGCAAAAATGTGGTGTTTGCCGCGTTCGCAAACAGCTTCGACATCAAGCATGTCGTTGTGGTTGATGAAGACGTGGACATCTTCAATCCTGAGGAAGTTGAGTGGGCGATTGCGACGAGGTTTCAGGCGGAGGGAGATCTTGTTCTTGTTCACGGGACACAGGGCTCCAAGCTTGATCCTTCTACCCATGACGGGGTCGGCAGCAAGATGGGGCTAGATTGTACCGTGCCGCTTGATTCTGAGGGATTTCGGTATAAGCGGATTCGGATTCCGGGGTATGAAGACGTGTCTTTGGAGGATTATGGACTGTAATCTGTTTACTTAAGAAGAGCGAAGAGGAATGGAGAAGTGACTGTGCAAAAGCCAGAGCAGGACTACAGTCGTTCGAGGCAGTTGCTGCGGCACCATGCGCGTAAATCTGAGTATTACGCGGTATCTATGAAGAAATATCCGCCCTTCATTAAAGACGGTATGGTAAGAACATTGTCGTGGGCGGTGTGAATACCATCCGCTGGAGGAAGAACGCGGAGTGGGACGGATTGATGACGTTGTACCATCAAAAGCTTTAGACATCCTTGCAGAATCGACATCTTGAACGAGCCCGATGGTGCGCTTTCAAAGTTCATTCTACATGGAAACGGGACCCTGAGGGGGATAATCATGTCCATTCAAGCGGCTGAAGTAGCTGCGGCTGTGCCTAATCGGCGGCAGGTGGTATCGGCAACCATCGCATCGCTGCTGGGGTGGTCACTGGATTTATTTGATTTGTTCGTTTTGCTCTACGTTGCACCAGAAGTCGGGCAACTATTTTTCCCGTCGAGCAATCCGACGCTGTCTTTGGCTTCTGTGTACGGATCGTTTGCGGTAACCTTGCTTATGCGGCCGATTGGGTCTGGGGTGTTTGGTTCGCTTGCCGACCGGTATGGGAGAAAGCGGGCGATGATTACCGCTGTGATTGGTGTCGGCGTGTTAACGGCGCTGTTTGGTACGCTCCCGACGGTTCATCAAGTTGGTATACTGGCACCTGTGTTGTTCTTGCTTTTGCGACTTGTGCAAGGTGTGTTTGTCGGCGGAGTGGTGGCTTCCACCCACACAATTGGCACAGAGTCTGTCAATCCGAAGTGGCGAGGGTTGATGTCGGGGTTGGTTGGCGGCGGTGGGGCTGGTGTTGGTTCGCTGATTGCGTCTATCATCTATTACATCTTGTCGGCTATCTTTCCAGGTCCGGAGTTCGCGGTTTGGGGTTGGCGATGCATGTTTTTTTCTGGCGTGTTTAGTGCAATCCTTGGCGTGTTCGTATTTAACTCCTTGGAGGAGTCACCCATGTGGCTGAAGGCCAAAGCGCCTGAGGCGGGGACGAACGCCATCAGGGAGGCACCCGTAAAAGCCATCTTCTCTCGACGGTATCTACCGACGCTGTTGGTAAATTTAATGATCACCATTGGCGGTGGCACAGGGTATTATTTAACGTCGGGATACCTGCCCACGTTCTTTAAAGAGGTCAATCATCTGTCATCTGGAAGCTCCTCCCTCATTCTGATTCTGACGAGTATCATTGTCATCATTGCTGCGGTGTTGGTTGGACATCTGAGTGAGTTGATTGGCCGGAAAAAGACGTTCCTCATCACGGGCGTGGTTGCGGCGGTTCTGGTACCGTTTCTCTTTCACGGTATGGCTAGCACCCATTCTACGGTTCAAATTACGATTGATGCACTTATCTTAACTTTTATGGGCAATGCGGTATACGCGCCGATTGTCGCGTTCCTCAACGAGCGCTTTCCAACTTCCATCCGTTCCACGGGAACGGGTTTATCGTGGAATATCGGTTTTGCTGTCGGGGGTATGCTTCCCACGTTTGTTTCACTCGCGGCGGGCACTACCCAGAACATCCCGGTAGCGCTGACGTATTTTCTCATGGCAGCGTTGATTTTGTATCTCATTGGCGGGTTGATTGTACCTGAGAGCAAAGGGCATTTTGAATAAAGGGCAGAGGAGAAGGAAGTGAATAGCTGATGAAGACCTACTTGAATTACATCAATGGGACCTGGATGACATCGCAGAGTGGGGAACTCTTGGATTCTATCGATCCAGCTACGGGTGCATTTGTGGCTCATACACAGTCATCCACCGCACGCGACGTAGAGTTGGCGGTACAGACGGTTTCGGGTGCGTATACTGGATCGGATTGGGGTTCTAATTCGCATCGTCGCGCGAGTGCTTTGCTCGAATGGGCGGCTGCCATCGAAGTGCGCAAGGAAGAGCTGGCATCTTTATTGACGTTGGAAAATGGCAAGCCAATTCGTGAAGCGAGAGTGGAGATTGCAGGTGCGATAGACGCGCTGCGTTACTGTGCGGGAATGGCCAGAAACGTCTTTGGCAGGACATTTCAGCCGGCTGAAGACAACTTTGGCTTCATTATGAAAGAACCTATTGGCATTGTCGCGGTGATTACGCCATGGAACTGGCCGGTGTTGCTTTTATTCCGAGATTTGGCGCCTTGTTTGGCTGCGGGCAACGGCGTCATTATCAAACCGGCTGAGCGCACGGGGGCCATTACGGCCGAGTTATTGGCGTTGTTAGCAGACATCCCAGAGTTTCCCTCGGGTATTGCGGCGCTCATCACTGGGCTCGGTACTGTCGTTGGGAATGCCTTGGTGGAACACCCTGCGGTGGACATGATTTGTTTTACCGGAAGCACAGCGGTCGGGAAAGCGTTGATGCAAAAAGCTGCTGCAGGCGTCAAGAAAGTTGCGTTGGAGCTCGGGGGAAAGTCACCGAATCTCGTGTTCGAGGACGCAGATCTGACACGGGCTATCGAAACATCCTGTCGTTCTTTGTTTATGACATCTGGGCAGATCTGCATGGCGGGATCTCGGCTACTGGTTCATGAAAGCGTATACGAAACAGCCGTCGATATCGCAAAGACATTTGCGGAATCCCTGCGCGTAGGTCACGGGAGATTGGAAACGACGGATATGGGCCCGATTATTTCGGAAAAACAATTGGACAACGTCTTACATTACATCGAACAGGGGCGCCGGGAAGGCCGCGTAATCACGGGTGGATATCGCCTGAGGGGTGCTGAGTACGACAATGGACTGTTCATTGCTCCGACAATTCTAGATAACTTGTCGCCTTCCTCTTGTGTTGTTCAGGAAGAGATCTTCGGTCCTGTACTGGTGATGGAGAAGTTTCGTACCGAGGAAGAAGCCATTCGCTTAGCCAACATCACGCCGTACGGACTGTCCGCTGGTGTGTGGACGAAGGATGTCAGTCGAGCACTGCGCGTGGCTCGCCAGGTTCAAGCCGGAACCGTTTGGGTCAATGGGTACAACAAAAGTTACGCGGAGGCAGAGTCTGGTGGTTATAAGCACAGTGGGATTGGCCGCGCGCGCGGAGTGGAAGGGCTGATGGAGTTCACGGAGACCAAACACGTGAACATCTCAATTTGAGGGCATTAAACACACCATGGAGATGGAGGGCGACATCGTGGGACTGTTCAGTATTTATGTGCCGACCCATGTCTACTTCGGGGAAGGCCGTTTGCAACGAGACCTGCCAGATTTGATTCGAAAGTATGATGCACAGCGGATTTTAATTGTGACCGATGCCGGATTGATGAGAGTGGGCATTGTGCCCCCTATCGTCGAGTTACTCGAGAAGCAAGGGATGGTCGTACACGTCTTTGGTGAGGTTGAGCCGGATCCGAGCGTGGACACGGTGCACCGTGTTGCAGATGTCTTTCGTCAGGCGCGCGGAGAGCTACTGCTGGCCATTGGCGGCGGTAGCTCCATAGATACCGCAAAAGGAGCCCGCGTCATTCTTGGTCATGGCGGACACATTCGGGACTATGCCGGCATTCACGCGAAACCTATCAAAGCACCCGTATCCATTCCGCTTATTGCGATTCCTACAACTGCTGGCACAGGGAGTGAAGTGACATTTTTCGGAGTCTATTCTGACTGGGAAAACAACGTGAAAGTTACCGTGACGAGCCCTTTTGTGGCGCCAGATGTCGCACTTGTGGATCCATCCACGACCTATTCACTTCCGGCAAAAGTGACAGCATCCACGGGAATTGACGTGTTGGCTCACGCGGTTGAGGCGTTTGTGTCACGTGCTGCAAGTCATTTCTCCGACACGGTTGCGCTGCGGGCGATGGCGCTTGTCGAAGGGAACTTGCGGGCTGCGGTGACAGATGGCGCAAACCGAGAGGCACGTAATCGTATGGCAGAGGCCAGTTTGCTCGCGGGTATCGCGTTCAATCACGCCTTTCTTGGCTTGACACACGCGGTTGCGGCTGCGGTCAGTGGTCACGCCCATGTACCACATGGCGTCGCAATAGGTCTGCTTCTACCGCATGTGATGCAGTTCAATCTCGGTGCCAGCCCAGACAAGTTTCGCCAAATTGCAAACGCAATGGCAGGTAGTTGGGACTGTACACCGGAGGATGCGGTTTTGATGGTCAATACTCTCACACGCGACATTGGGCTGCCACAGACGTTGCGCGAGGTGGGTGTCACGGAATCCATGCTCGAAGGTATTGCGCGTCAATCACTGACAAGTGTTCAATTACGCTTCAATCCGAAAAATGCCACAGAGCAGGATATATTTAAATTAGTCACTGCGATATACTAGGGATATTGAAGTCGTCATAGATTTTGCGTGTAGGCTCACTTTGACCATTGGTCGGTGGGCCTGTAGACATTCAACAATCGGTGGGGAAGTGAAGCATGGATTTAGGGAGCATGTTCGAGTTCGCGGTCGGTCGGCATCCCTTTGGCGTCGCCCTCGTGGAGGGCGGGCGCTCGTATACCTTTCTCGCTCTCAATCAGGAGGTCAATCGGGTAGCCAGTTCGTTGCGTAAGCTGGGGATTGGGCGGCGAGATCGCGTGATGGTCTTGCTGAAGAACCGGCGACAAACGGTGTGTTTGTTTTGGGCGATTCAAAAGTTGGGCGCCATTTTCACACCTGTGAATTATCACATGTCGATACAGGATATTCAGCACTGTGTGTACGATGTGGAACCCAAGGTTATTGTATTTGAGGCGGTAGCCGAAGCGGCAGTTCGAAAATTGAAGTTAGAGGAATCCCCAATTTTTATCAGTCTTGAGTCAGACGACGGCGATATTTCGTATGACGAACTTGTACACAGTGGCGAGGATACGTTTGACGCGGTGCCAGTGGATGATGACGAAATCGCGATTATGCTATATACGTCGGGGACGTCGGGGGTGCCAAAGGGTGTGCCGAGATCGCACAAAAACGAATACGCCTCAACGCTTGCGCACATCATCCAAAATCATTACGATCCGTTCGATAGCACGCTTGGGGTTATGCCGCTCTATCACACGATGGGCGTCCATTCTCTGTTAGCCATGGCTTTTGTGAATGCGAAGTTTGTCGTTGCACAGGACATCAGCGATGAGGCCGTACCGGGAATTTTGTGCCGCGAGAAAATCACCTGTCTCTATATGATTCCAACGATGTACCACGATTTGTTGGCGAATCATCGGGTTGAAAATTATGATTTATCCCATTTGCAAAAAATAGCTTACGCTGGTGCGCCAATGCCGGAGGCGCTTGTCGCGGATTGCTTTCGGACGTTTCGCCCCCAGCGATTTGTTAACCATTATGGAAGTACTGAGATCCACACTTTTACCACGTGTGCGTATTTGGACCGCAAACCGGGTAGCGCGGGCAAACCGGGTATCAATCAGTGGATTCGCTTGATGCCGCTGGAGTCGGGCGCCACGGTGCATGACAAAGTCAAGAGCGGCGAGGTTGGACAAGTTATTGCGCATATGGGCTCAGCAGAAGCATTCAAGGGGTATTGGAACCGGCCGGAGGTGACGCGGCAGGTCATTCAAGATGACTGGTACCTCACCGGAGATTTAGGTGTGTTTGACGAGGAGGGCGATTTGTTTGTTGTTGGGCGGGTAGATGAGATGGTCATTTCCGGACTAGAGCGCGTATCACCTGCGAAGGTGGAGGAGGTTTTGAGCGGGCATCCCGATGTTGTTGAGGTGGCGGTCGTCGGTGAGCAAGACGAACATCTGGGACAAATCGTCGTCGCCTACGTTGTGCCGCGAGGTGAGAAGCTTACGCCGCTTGACTTAGACAGGTACTGTAAACAAAGTGGTCGGCTCTCGAGCTTTGAACGGCCAAGGAAGCACGTGTTTGTTGAGCACCTGCCGAGAAGTGCGTCCGGGAAAGTGGTGCGGCGAGCGCTTCAGAGTACCCCAGAAAAGTGATTTTAAGCTTTTCTGGCCTATACTCAACGGAAGGGATGGAGGCAGGCCGTGAGTGACATTTTGATTGTCGATGATGATGCGACGGCTCGGCGGGAGATTTGTAGTCTACTGTCGGAAGGCGAGTATAATTATCTGCGTGTTTGTGAGGCGGACACCGCGCAAAGAGGGTTGCTATTGGCGCGGCAGATGCATCCGTCGATGATTCTATTGGACCTTTCGTTACCTGACATGGACGGCATCGAGTTTGGTAAGAAATTGATGGCGCAACATCCGCAGATTCACGTTGTGGTGTGTAGTCACTTAAAAATGTTTGATTTGGTTTATGAGGCCATCAATGCTGGATTCTCGGGCTACCTGCTAAAACCGGTCGTCAAGGCGGTGCTGTTTTCTTTACTGGGTCGATTGATTCAGTCGAAGCTAATGAAAGATGCAGAGGACGTCACAGAACGCGGCATTCGGCCACAAACTGACGATGCTGTGGACTTCGGCAATCCCATTGATAGCGCTATCGCATATATCGCGAAACACTTCAGGGAACCCATTTCTTTGCAGGACGTTGCAGAACGCGTGTACCTCAGCTCGTCTCACTTCAGCCGGTTATTCAAAGCGGAAACGGGCACGACGTTCATTGATTATTTGACAAACTACCGCATTCAAAAATCCAAGATATTGCTTCGAGTGACCTCACTTCCGGTTGAAATCATTGCGAACAGCACAGGTTTCTCCAATGCGAGCTATTTTTCAACTACATTTAAACGCTTGGAGGGTCGCACACCAACAGAGTACCGACATCTGTTGATGGCTTTGAAGACTCGTGAGGCAGTGAATTCAACAAAAAAACAAAATTCTTCTGGCGCGAATATCTAAAGTGGCCCATTCGAGAGAATGTATAATTTATGTAAACCTTTTCTCTCCGTTTACGAGCCGTGCGTTGACAAACGATACCTGTCGATGGCGATATGAAGTCATCTGTGATGAAAGCGTTTGCCGCGGCGACGCCAACTTTATCTGTGGAGGCTAAGCAATGGATGCAATCATGCAGAAATACGAGCAACTGGGGGAACTGCTTCACTCGTTGAAGCGCGTTGTAGTTGCGTTTTCCGGTGGTGTGGACAGCAGCTTCCTACTGAAGGCGTCATTGGAGTTTCTCGGCAAGGATGCCGTGCTCGCAGTGACTGCAGACTCAGAGACGTATCCGGAGCGGGAACGTGATGAAGCGATTCAACTTGCACGCGAACTCGGTGCGCATCACAGGGTAATTCAGACCAGTGAACTCAATATTCCTGGATATGCGGAAAATCCTACAAACCGCTGTTTCTTCTGTAAACAGGAATTGTTCTCTCATCTCATTCCAATTGCGAAACAGGATGGGTATGACCATGTGGTCTTCGGGGCCATTGCCGATGATTTGGGTGAACATCGTCCGGGGCTGCGGGCGGCACGCGAGGGGGGTGTCCGGGCACCGCTTTTGGAAGTGGGACTGAAAAAGACCGAGATTCGCTATCTCTCCAATAAGTTCGGGCTATCGACCTGGGATAAACCATCGTTCGCCTGTTTGTCGTCGCGGATTCCCTACGGTCAAGTGATTACCCTGGAAAAGCTGTCGATGATTGACCAGGCAGAGGCATTCTTGATGAAACTGGGGTTTCGTCAGGTGCGTGTGCGCCAGCACGAGGGCAAGCTCGCGCGGATTGAGGTGCCACCTGCGCAACTGAGCGACTTGGTCGCGGTCGCGGATTTGGTCGTGAAGAAGTTGAAAGAGATTGGCTACACGTATGTCAGTATCGATTTGCAAGGTTATCGATCCGGAAGTTTGAACGAAGCACTCTAACTTGATGGAGGATTCTGATGCGTTCCTATCGGTCCGTTCTAGAAGCTATACAACGCGGTGAACTCTCGGTGGATGAAGGACTGCGAGAATTGAGTCAGTCGGCAGTGGAAGACGTTGGTTTTGCGCAAATCGATCATGATCGCACTGCGCGAAGAGGGTTTGCGGAAGTCGTCTATTGCGAGGGAAAGACCCCTGAACAGTCAGCGCTCATCATGGCCCGGCTCGCGGCCAGAGGGGAGAGCAACGTCTTGGGCACGCGCGCGACTCGGGAAGTCTTCGAACTGTTGCAGAAGGAAGTGCCGGATGCCGAATACGACGATGTCGCCCGCGCGGTGGTGGTCAGACGAGGAGAACAGGCGAGTCTCGGTTCGGTGCTTGTCGTGGCAGCTGGGACGTCTGACCTGCGTGTGGCTGAAGAGGCGGCGCTGACGGCGGCGCTCATGGGGAGTCGCGTGGAGCGCTTATACGACGTTGGTGTGGCCGGTCTTCATCGATTGTTGCGGCAACTAGATCGCCTTCGCACTGCGCGGGTTGTGGTCGTGGTCGCCGGCATGGAGGGGGCGTTGTTGAGTGTGGTGGCCGGCCTTGTCGACAAACCGGTGATTGGCGTACCAACGAGCGTTGGGTACGGCGCCCAACTGCAGGGGCTTACGCCGATGCTCGGTATGTTGACATCGTGTGTACCAGGCTCCTCTGTGGTCAACATCGACAATGGGTTTGGTGCAGGATACCTGGCAAATATGATTAATCGGTTGGGGGAAGTGTGATGGCGGTCGCGAAAATTGAATGTTTTGCAGGTGCCAGTGGCGATATGTTCCTAGGGGCATGGTTCAATCTAGGGTTGCCGGTGGATGAATGGCGTAGCCGGATCGCGCAGTTGGCAGTGAACGAGGAGTACGAAGTTACGGTGGAGGCGGTTACAAAGCAAGAGATTGCAGCTACTCGTGTACAGGTTCACACCCGGCACAGTCACCACCATCGCCACCTACCAGATATCACGCGGATGATTGAGGCCAGCGAGCTCCCGCAAGTCGTGAAAGAAAAAAGTCAAGAGGCGTTTACTCATTTGGCCGTCGCCGAGGCATTGGTTCATGGGACGACGCCAGACAACATTCACTTTCACGAAGTCGGGGCAGTCGATGCCATTGTCGACATTGTGGGCTCCATGTTGGCGTGGCACCTGCTCGGTGAGCCGGACTGCTTTGTCTCTCCCATTGAAGTCGGAGGCGGTACGGTTCAGTGCGATCACGGCTTGATGCCGGTCCCGGCACCTGCGACCCTCGCACTGCTCAAAGGATATCCCATCTACTCTTCGGGAATCTGGGGCGAGACGACGACCCCCACCGGGGCTGCTATTATCCGGACCCTCGCGCAACCGCTGCAGAAGAGACATGTGTTTATTGGCGAGCGTATCGGCTATGGTGCGGGTACGAAGGACTTGCCTGTGGCGAATGTCCTGCGAATTCAATTAGGTGAACGGGGTAGCACTTGGGGAAGTGCTGTGCACCAGCACGGACACGAGCATGACCATCAGCATTCCCATGAGCCTTCACCTGCGCACGCCTCCTTATCAGGCGTTGCGAATCTGTAATTTGGGGAGATGTGATAGAGAATGCGGTTAATCAATACGGTTGCGCGCATTATCGATGACAAGTGCACCGGCTGCAAGATCTGTGCGCAGGTCTGTCCCACGCTCGCAATCACAATGGAGCCGATTCCGGGAAGTAAAAATCGAAAACTTGCCATCGTTGCGGATGAGCAGTGCACAGGTTGCACCGCGTGTGAGCAGCGGTGTCCGTTTGATGCTATTTATATGGAAAATATGGAAGAATCGCGCGTTATCGGTGTCAATCCGGCACAGGTAGAACAGGAAAGACTCCAACAGATTTGCTATGACGCACATCTTCATCCTGAGCAAGTGGTTTGTTACTGCACGGGCACACGCGCTGAGGAAGTGGCGGCTGCGATTTTGCTCGGTGCGGATACACCAGATAAAATCTCGATGGCGACAGGGCTCCGAACGGGATGCACGGTGGAGTGTCTGCAACCTGCGATGCGGCTCTTGCATGCTGCGGGTCATCATCCCGAACCGCAAAAAGGCATGTATCAATGGTACGGAGCGACGCCGACGATTTGGGACATTCCGGACGAAATCAAGGAGAAATACGTGCAAAGAGGTTTTTATTTTGATGACGACATCGAATTTATGGAAAGAATTCGAAACTATCAATCGAATGCCGAAGCATCCGCTAACGGGTCGAAGGGAGAGGTGAAGTGATGCGTCCATCTCCAATTCAACCATTGCCTGCCAGGTCATCGCGGTATGGAATTGATCCGCAGCTCGTCAAAAAGCGGTTTGCTGAGTTGCCAGGGATGACCTCTGTTACGCTACGTGAATTGTTTCCCGATAGTCCGAATGTCATCTACCCCAGTGCCGAGGGCATCGCGGCCATTCGCCGGGCGACAGAGGAAAAAATGGAGCAGATGGATTTGTCGATGATTCAGCCGTATCAAAGTGTTAACGTGCTCGCGTCGCACCACGGGTTCACTTTGCTCGGCGGAGAACCGTATGCGGAGGTGCTCCGTACCATTTACGATGTCGTCAAGCGGCGAACGGGTGCCAAGGAAGTACGACTCCGCGCGGGCGTTGGCCTGCGTTTCCGTGAAACAGAGGAATACATCAAGCGGTTTGAGTTGAAGCAATATTTCGATCGCGCCCTTGGCATGGCCCCAATTGACGAAGGCATTCCGATTGAGACGGAGATTGGTACGTTGTACGGCCTCAAGCGCGCGTACGATGCAGATTGGATTATCCACGTACACAATAGTGACGTGCGGGAAGTCCACTTTCATCGCCAGGTAGATCGCGCTGTCAAACCGTTCGGCATGTCCTACGCGCGCATTGAAACACGTTCGACGTACCACCAAAACCTCGGTCCACGCGCTGCCAATTTTACTGCGCGTGCAATCTTTGAGTCTCCCTTTGTTCAAAGCAAATTTGTTGGGGCGGTCTTCATGAATATGTCCCCAAGTGGTGTTGTCAGCATTGAGGCAGACAATGACCTGTACAAGATTAATGATACCGTGACCCTGGATGGCCTTCGCTATTACGGAAAAGTCTTTCACCTGCTGGGGAGAATCGACGAGTGCATCGTCGGCTTGGACTTCCCGTGTCCGGTCCCTTATGTCTTTTCGGCAGGTGTGATTTACTGCAACTTTGTCGGTGCGAACGTCGACTTGTTCGATCTCGACGTCAAACTTCCCCCGTACACCTGGTATACAGAGGCGTTTTACGGCAAGGACGGTCGCCCGCTTTTGCCTGACATTTCTCCGGTCAACCCGGCGATTCGCATGGTGATCCACAATTATGCCTGGATTGGCTATCCCAGTGCGTTCTTCGCGCAACAACTACCGACGCTGGTGGTGGGCAAAGAGCAAGCGGAACTGTTCGAGCACGACCCGCAAAACATGGAATACATGAAGTACGCGATGGTTGCCGACAACCTGGAAGACGCAATGCGGTTTGCCTATCGAACCACAGGGACGGATAAAGTGCTTGTGTTCGATGGTGCAGTGGGCGGTATGAACGTGAGTGCTTCATTGGCTGATCACTTAATGAAGGAAGCGCCCGCGGCGAGTGCATACGTCGAGTCGGTTTTGATGCCGAAATGGTTAAAGCAGCGCGGCATTCATGTGTTTGCGTAGGGGGCGTTGCGAATGCAGACGATGATGGACCTTCGTGATTCCTTGTTTCAATCGCTTGGTCATCAGACGTTCACGGCCCAGGTGATTTCGACCGGAAGCGGCGTGCTGGCGGGGGCGCAGCACGCTGCAGACCTGTTGCAAGAGACCGGGTGCGAATTGCTTCACCTGGAGGATGACGGTCGACTGTTGCAACCAGGGGATGTCATTCTCTCGTTTCGCGGGTCGGCAAAACAGGTGGCGATTGCTGAAGACCGCGTGCTTGGCGCTATGATGGTGCCGTCCGGCTATGCGACGCGCGCCCGCAGACTCCAGCTCGTCGCCGGAGAGCACTTGCGGGTGGTCTGTGGAGGGTGGAAGAAAATCCCGCAAGCCTTGAAGCCAGGGCTACACGCAGCGTTGGCTGCTGCGGGAATTGGGATGCGGATGGTCGACGGGCCCTTTGTCTACATTGATAAAAATTATGTGCGGATGTTTGGCGGCGTCGCGCAAGCGTTGGCTGCAGCCGCGCAGTTCCCTGACAGGGCGAAAGTCATTCAACTGCGCGGGGACTTGTGCCCGATTGAGGAGGAGGCGCGTCAGGCCGTGGACGGTGGGGCACAGGTCGTGATGATTGATACTGGACGGTTGCAGGATATTGCGGCGGTGCAAAACGTTTTGGTAACGCGTAACGTGCGTGCGTCCATTCGCATTGCCTTCGCTGGTAGCGTCACCGAGGACAGCGTCCTCCTTTTGCGCGAATTGCCGGTTGATCTCGTTGACGTCGGCGCGGCCATCCTCGACGCGCCGATGGTGGATATGCGCGTCGATGTGGTGTCTGACTTGAATCTCTCGACGGGCCTTTCAGGCACTATTTGAAGAAGAGAGGTGAGTTTATGGAGTACAGTCTCCTAAACAAGACTGAGTTGCGATTGACTGAGGTCTATTTACAAGACTGCGACTTATCTGTCATTGCGAAAACTGTCGCCTCAGTGCTCCGTCTTCCGGAAGACCGCGTGTTTGTCATCGATGTTCGCGAAGACCATATTGCGCTTGATTTGCTTGTGCAGTCGATGGAACACAGTCAGTTCGTCGGTAAAGAAACTGAATTGCTCCAGGCGGTTGGTTCTCTTCCAGGCGTGCGGCTTGGCCCACATGCAGGGGTTCACTCGGAAGGCGTGCTGGGGATGATTGCCCTGACACCTGTGGAAGGGGCGCAGGTCGCAAAGAAGAGTTTGCAGATGGGGCAGGAGATTCAATCCAAAGTTCGCCGTCGAGTAAAGGTGTTTCCGACAGGATTTGAAGTGATTCAAAAGATGATTGAAGACACCAATACGCCGTATTTGGTGAAGGCGCTTGGTGAAGCGGGCTGCAACGTGCACGCGAGTGAGCCGCTTCCCGATGACGTGGAAGTGATTGCTGGGGCGTTTCGGCGGGCTGTAGAGGCTGGATTTGGGTGGATTATCACGACTGGCGGCGTTGGTGCAGAGGACAAGGATTTTAGTGTCGAGGCATTGCTTCGCGTATGTCCCGATGCAGCCACACCGTACATTGTGAAATTCGGTGAGGGGGGTCATCGGCATGTGAAGGATGGCATTCGCATTGGTGTGGGCAAAGTCGGCCTGAGTTACATTGTAACGTTTCCGGGTCCGCACGATGAGGTGCGGCTTTGCACCGATATTCTTCTTTCGCAACTATTCGCAAATCCAGACCCGTTGGTGTTGGCAGAGCAGATTGCGCATGGGTTGCGAGAACGTTGGCTCAATATGGTTGGTGTACATCAAAACGGGCATCATCACCATGCCTGAGTTATTTTGGAGGAACCGATGATGGTGGTGCAGTTTGACTGTTTTGCAGGCGTGACAGAAACCGCGATAACTGGGGCGTGGCTAGCACTTGGCGCCGACGTTGCGCAACTTTGCCAGGTGGTCGCACGATTTGCGTCAGACGATATTTGCCGTGTCGAAGTGCGTCGCGGGGGGGTCAACGGCATCCAAGCGACGCAGGTGGACGTCGACGTCCTGGGTGCCGAGGAGCGCTTGTCACTTGCCCACGCGCGCACGATGGTTGGCAATAGTGCTCTACCAGCACCTGTGGTGGAGAAAATAGACGCGACCCTCCAGGCACTTGATACAGCGCGACAACAGGTGCATGGTGCGCTGCAGGAAGAGGATGCCTGGGTACACGCCATCAACATGGGGACGCTTGTCAGAATCGTCACCGCCATCTCGGGATGGTATCTGATAGGGCAGCCCACATGCCAAGTTTCGGAGGTCGTGGTTGGCACCGGGGTTGACCTGACGGCGGACGGACCGATAATTTACCCGTCAGCGGTGACGATAGAGCTGTTGACCGGATTTGTGACTCGTTCCCTTGCAGGCAGTGGTGCCTTGGTTTCCGAGCCAGGCGCGGCGATTCTGCGAAGTCTATGTCGGCAGGGGCCCGTGGCGTCACTGGTGACAGAGAAGGTTGGCTACAGTACGGACAGGCGAGCGACGCAAGTACCCGATATCATGAGAGCGCAACTGGGGCAGGCGGTTTCCCCTTCCGAAACAAGCGAGTCCCGCGCGTCTGTACCGGGACAGTTCATTGTCGAAACGAACATTGACGACATGAATCCCGAGTGGGCAGGATTCATTGTCCCGCGTTTGCTAGAAGTCGGTGCCTCTGATGCCTATTTAATGCCCATTATTATGAAAAAGGGGCGACCGGGTATTCAATTGCGGGTACTGTGCCGTGGAGATCGGTTAGAGGTCGTGAAACACGAAATTTTTCGGCAAACGTCCTCCATCGGACTGCGCTACTATGAAATTCAGAAGGAAGCGTTGTCTCGAAGATTTGAAAAAGTAGATACACCATACGGGGAAGTCACGGTGAAAATCGCCTACCGAGGGGATGCAGTGCTCAATGTGGCCCCGGAATATGAAGACTGCCGGGCACTCGCACAGGCACATGACATTCCGCTCAAACTAGTGTATCAGGCTGCACTACGTCAGATTGAGATGCAGTCGCAGGGGTGAACGGGATAACGTGAAGCACTGCAGAACGCAGTATATCACGTGGTTGATGACAGAAATGTGGTGATGGGTATGCCTTCATGGTTTGCTGTGCTAATGTCGGCGCTGCCCATCCTGGTTGCTTTGATTTTACTCATTGGCTTCAAGGTATCCAGTTTGCGCACGGCTGTGTGTGTTTACGTTTTGGCTGTTGTGCTAGCCACCATTCCGACTTCGTTTCAAATACCACTTGCCGCCATTGGTTTTGCATCCATGCAAGGGGTGTTACTTTCTCTTGTGATCGTGTTCGTACTCATTTTTGGATTGTTGCTATACAACGTTCTTCACACCGGTGGTGCCATTGAGACCATCTCGTCGGCGTTTACAAAACAGGCCCATCTGCCCGTTCAGCAGGCGCTTCTAATTTCCGCTGCACTCGGCCCGTTTTTGGAGGCGACGAGTGGATTTGGGATTGGGATTGTGATTGCAGCCCCCTTGTTCTTGGCTGTTGGATTTTCTCCGAGGAAAACCGTCCTGCTTTCTTTGTTGACACAGACGGCGGTTCCTTGGGGCGCTTTAGCGGTAGGGACGGTCATTAACGCAGAGTTGTCGGATGTCTCACTTCATCAACTCGGGGTGACGAGTGCGCTTGCGACCATCCCGTTGTATCTCATGTACACTGTTGCGGTGGTGGTCATCGCGGGGGGATGGACAGGAGTTCGTCAATATAAAGGCACGATTGTCGCAGTTTGGCTGTTGCTTTCGGTTTGTACTTGGGCGACCAACGCGTTTATCTCAACACAGTTGGCTGCTGTCGTCGCTGGCGCTGTCACAGCTGCTGCGTTGCTCGGATACTGGAGGCTCGTGCATGGTTCCACGAGAACTGTAAACACGGAAACCGCTGCGGCGGTTGACAGTACATCGTCCTCGCATGTGTCATTGGTGCGAGCGGGCTTACCTTATGCGATTCTGGTTGGCTACCTCGTCTGCACGAGTTTGATACCAGTGGTTTCAAGCTTTGCAAATGGTGTGTTGGTCTTGCGGCTGCCTGCGTTTGGGTACCGTCTTGCCTTGTTGGACAATCCAGGTTTTGCGCTGTTTTTGACCTCCGTCGTGGCGGTGATTATCTATCGGTTGTCGTGGACTCAGGCGTGTCGGTGCTTTGTAAACACATTGCGGCAAGCGTACCCGGCAGTGGTTTCCACGGTGGGGTTTGTCGCTATGTCGACGGTGATGCAGAAAGCAGGCATGATCAATTGTATTTCAAGTGCCTTGGCTTTTTTGTTCGGAGGGAGCTTTTTGCTCGTCTCGCCGCTCATTGGTGGGCTTGGCGGATTCATCAGCGGCAGTAACAGCGCAGCCAATGCCATGCTTGCGCCATTTCAGAGCGCCATGGCCCATAAACTTCATAGCTCGGCGTTGCTGTATGCGACGTCTCAGAACGTCTCTGCCGCCAATATGAGTTATGCTTCTCCGTCTCGCATTTCGCTGGCGACCGTCGTTTCGAAGCAGGTGGGGAAAGAGGGCGAGTTCATTCGGAAAGTACTTCCCTTGTCCCTGGCAGCGGTCGCGATGGTAATGGTCTTTAACGTGATGTTTTGGGTTTTCATCAAATCGATTTGACATGTTCAGTGGAGGGAGGCATCGTCGCGTGGATAGAAGCTGGATAAAATACATGCTCGTCGTCGCGCTTTTACATGCCATTGGAATTGGAAGTCTTATCGTTTGCAGTCGGCGTGATTCAGCATTGTTCGGTCTGGGCGTACTGGCCTATACGTTCGGACTGCGCCATGCGTTCGATGCGGACCACATCGCAGCGATTGACAACACGGTCAGAAAGTTGATTGAGCAAAAGGAACGCCCGTCGGGTGTGGGATTTTATTTCTCCATTGGCCATTCGACCATCGTGTTTGTATTGGCCATTGGGACAGCATTGGCTACGCATTGGGTTGAACACAGCGTTCCGCAACTTGAAAAGTACGGGGGATTATTGGGGACGACCATCTCCGGTATCTTTTTGCTGCTGATTGGTGGGCTGAATCTGATTGTGCTCATCAGCATGTGTCGACTGTTTACGGCGATTGGCCGCCGGGCGTCTCACTTCGAGTCCATGGAGACGTTATTGCAATCGCGAGGTTTTTTCAGTCGCTTCCTCACGCCATGGATGAAGTTTATCAACAAAAGTTGGCATGCCTACCCTGTCGGGGTTCTCTTTGGCCTCGGTTTTGATACCGCGACGGAAGTGGCGTTGTTGACTATCTCATCTCTCGCAGTGAGACAAAGTCATTCTGTCGTCTCGGTTTTGACACTTCCCATTTTGTTCGCCGCCGGCATGAGTCTGTTGGACACCGCTGATGGGATATTGATGGTTGGTGCGTATCGGTGGGCATTCACAACCCCGTTACGAAAGCTGTATTACAACGTGTCCGTAACAGGCTTGTCCGTCGCTGCAGCAGTGTTGATTGGATTGGTTGAAGTGGGACAGGTCATTGGCGAGAAGGGCGGATTTAAGGGACCGTTTTGGAACTGGCTACAGGGTATCGACTTCGGGGAACTGGGCTACTGGTTGTGCGCATTGTTTCTGGTGACGTGGGCTTTGTCGTTCGGCGTTTGGAAGGTGTTTCGCTTTGAGTCGAGGTGGTCTGGCCCGTGAAGGGCGTGCCCGGCCCCTGGCACCCTGCCTGATTGTCCTAATAAGACGACATATACACCTCCAATTACACACTGGTGCTAGGTTAAAAGAGTGGACACAACGAATCAAGAATGTAATAATAAGGAAATTTGAGGTGACCACGTGATGAAGCAATATGACAAGGAATTCAAACTGCATGCTGTTCAATTGGTGTCGGAGAGCGGGAAGCCGGCGAGCCAAGTAGCTCGTGAACTGGGTATATCCCAAAAGACGTTGTACGGCTGGATGTCGAAGTTCAAGGAGGATCCGTCTACCCCGTTCGTTGGCAGCGGGAACCTCAAGCCGGATGCGAAGGCCCTGCGGGATCTTGAACGGGAGAATCGCGAACTGCGAGAGGAAAATGCCATCTTAAAAAAGCGGCGCGCATCTTCATGAACGACCGGAAGTAAGGTACCAATTCATCGACAGATACCGCTCCAAATTTTCGGTTGAGAAGATGTGCAAGATGTTGGATGTATCTCGGAGCAACTGTTTTGATAATGCGTGTATCGAGTCGTTTCACAGCATCATCAAGCGTGAACTCATCTATCTGGAAAAGTTCAAAACGCGTAAGCAAGCCATACAACGAATTTTCGAATACATCGAAATCTGGTACAACCGGGAGCGTGTTCACTCGTCCATCGACTTTCTATCACCGGCTGAGTATAAAAGAAGATATTCCCATACTCAACAGGCTGAAGCAAGCTGAGTAGGTACCTACCAGAATATGAAGACTTACAAATTCTCTGTTTGGGGTGTCCATTTTATTGACTTAATACCAATGAGAGCACTTGTCGGGTTCGAATACATCGTGCTCGTGATTTTTTAAAAAATGAAGTGGCCGAGGAGGAAATCTTAGATGCACTCTCAACGCTCCGATGACATGATTGAACATTTGTTAAAGAGTGACAAATTTCCTGAAATACCAGATTCGATTTCTATGTCCATAATTAAAACAGAAATTGAGTCACGTGGTAATCAAATGAAAAAAAAGAACATTACTAAATACAAAAAATGGGGATTATAGCAGCCGGAGTAGCCATTATAGGATTCTGTACTCCGTTTATAGTATCTAGTCGCTTCACAGTAGACGCAACTCCAACGCCACTAGGTAAATTGACTATTGTAAAACAGAGCCCCGCACTAAATGAGTTGAAAAATATGAATGTACAGGTAAGTAACTCCCAAATTCATGCCAAAGTAAGTGCCGAGGAAATTATCAATCAACTGGCTCAAAAGCAGTATTTTAGTGAACAAAAAGCTACAACTATTGAGGCAACATATTATGTGATTTCTCGGGTACCAAAGGAATTGGTTAATCCAAACGTTATAAGCTCTGATCCGGTAATTAAAGTGTCGGGAGATTATCTTTACAACATCCCTGTTTGGGTTATTAGGTTCAATGGGGTTCACCCTCCAATGTCTACCGGACTAGGCATTCATCACTCATCCCCAAAGCAGCAGGCAGTTGACACTGTGTTTGATGCTACAACCGGTAAGGTTATTATTGGATTTTCATCCTGATATAGTATTATAAAGAGTACAAAAACGTACGCTAAGCAGAAAGTGGCGTGGAAGGTGGATTCTTTGTTTAGCGTACGAGATTTGCGTTTTGCTGGCGGTACCCAATAAGGATTCTAGTCAACAAAAGACGGATTTAAAATGGGAAATTATATATTGTGGATAACGTGTTCGGGCAGTCTAATTTGAACACAATGTAGTTGTGTTTCTTTCGGGGATAAAGCGTAAACGTAAAGGGACCTCAGGATTTTCCTAAAAGGTCCTTCGTTTGAAGAGCGAACGGCGGGGTGACTTGCTCCCGCATCTCTTAATCCTAAAAAGGGGGGCGGCGACCGCCCGTTCTGCCCTCAACCGCTCTTACGCATGATACGTTTGTTGGTCCAATTTTTATATAATTCTTGTACCATGTCGGTAGTTCAGCAATGAGCAATTTGCTCCGTAACAGTACCAATTGGTATCGGTTTGCGACGGATTCCAAATTAATATTTGGTGTTATACGCGTGCGATTGTCGGCTCTTGAAGATGGCCGTTGCGCGTATGGCCGGCACCCTGCCTGCATGCCTATGCAGACATTCCCCTCGCCGCGCACGCGGCATGTGCAGGGTCTTCGTCATCACCTACGGGTCACCAAGACCCCATGTGCGTATCCCAAAACTCGCCAATCAACTGAAAACTTTGCGAGTCCAAGCAGAACCCAGATAAACAATTACAGCTAGTGTTGCCAGGAGCAGGAATGTGAATCCAGCCAACAGCCAGAGATTTTGGTTCACGCTCAACTGGTCCATGCAGTAACCGAAAATTCCCGGCAGGGCTGCACCTCCTACGCCGGCAAACACGGTGACCCACCGCGTGACGCGTGACCCTTGTCCTGGAAATGTGTGATTGGCGTAGACCAAAGTGATCACGTAGATCCCTGACATGCTGAGTCCAATAAAGCAACTAATGACGTAAAATAGGCTGATGCTTCGCCAACTTGCCATGACCATGACAAATAGGAGCGTTGCGCCGATGCTGGTAAGAAGAAACTGCGAGTAATTTACTTTTCGAATCGCCCATCCAGTTAAGGTGCGACCAACGACCATCGACGTCCAAAATGCTGTCACAGTGAGGGAGGCCACGTCCGCCCTTTGCCCCAAGTATGACATGAAAATGGCGGGGAGGAAGTTGTTAAAGCACGATTCTAGTCCGACATAGAGTAATATCATGAAGAGAAAGAGTGCCATAAATACAACCTTCGATTGCGTGCTTGTTACCTTTGGGGCACGTGTGTAAGCATCCATCGGCCCTTCGTTTGCATTTGACTCTGGGTTGATTGGCACAAACGGCCAAGCGAGCGAAATCAATAGCGCAAAGATCCCGACAACCCAAAATCCCACTTGCCAAATGTGTACGGCGAGCAGTCGACTTTCACAAAGTGGAATAAGGAGACAGCCTAAACCGAATGCGACTTCCAATCGACTCATGATGACCGCTCGTCTCCCTTCAAACCATTCTATCATCGACGAGGCAATCGTGGTCTGGGTCATGGCCAAACCAACTCCGTTTAAGCAGGACATCAAGAGGGCGACTGGCAACCATGGTAAACAGCCGATGGTGGTTTCCGCGACGCCTATGCACAAACCGGCCAGTAAGATGGCGATTCGGTGTCCATATCGCTTCACAATGATTGCAGAGGCAGGCACACCAAGTAGATAGCCAGCGAATTGCAATAGTACAAATACGCCGCCTAGTGCATAGGAAACATGGTAGTGCGCGAGGAAGGGGGCCAAGACCGTTCCAAGCACGGCCGTAGCCAGCCCATTCATCAAATACATTCCGCAGGACATCCATACATATGCCCGCATCGTAGCATCTACTCCTTAAGTGGCGTTCGATATACGTGTTGTGTCTTTTGCTGTCTATCGCGTAATGCCCGCATCGGGTAGACGCATTTCGTATGGATTATACGGCCAGGGAGCTTGTGTATTCAACGATGTGATTTAATGATCTCGGATCACAGGTGGGTTCAGAAGGTGCCCGTGATGCAAGTGAGAAACTCGACGTGCCTTCAAAACACTGGGGTGTCAAGGCTTCAAATTGTCAATTAAAATTCTATTTGACCATTTCTTCGAACCGTGTTATCATACATCTCGCTCTCCTATATCGCGGCTTTTCGCGATGTGGACTAGCGTCACAATTTATGTCGAAGTGGCGGAATCGGCAGACGCGCACGTTTGAGGGGCGTGTGGGGAAACCCGTGCGGGTTCAAGTCCCGCCTTCGACACCATCCGTCCAAAGGTGAGTCTCATTTGTGTCCGTAGCTCAGCTGGATAGAGCAACAGCCTTCTAAGCTGTGGGTCGCGGGTTCGAATCCCTCCGGACACGCCAAAGACGTGCGGGTGTAGTTCAATGGTAGAACTTCAGCCTTCCAAGCTGATAGCGTGGGTTCGATTCCCATCACCCGCTCCATGGTAACTTATTTGGAACAAAGGCGCTTGTAAGTTACAGTTCTAGTGCCGTCATTTTGTTTTAACGATGATGGACAAGTATTCGCCTGTCGATGTGGGGGTATAGCTCAGCTGGGAGAGCACCTGCCTTGCAAGCAGGGGGTCGTCGGTTCGAATCCGTCTACCTCCACCACATTCCTCGATAGCTCAGCGGTAGAGCATCCGACTGTTAATCGGAGGGTCGTAGGTTCGAATCCTACTCGGGGAGCCAATCTGCTCCCATAGCTCAGTTGGCAGAGCGCATCCATGGTAAGGATGAGGTCACCAGTTCAAGCCTGGTTGGGAGCTCCAGTACATGGCCCCATGGTCAAGCGGTTAAGACACCGCCCTTTCACGGCGGTAACGCGGGTTCGAATCCCGCTGGGGTCACCACGAGTGGGTGCTTAGCTCAGCTGGGAGAGCATCTGCCTTACAAGCAGAGGGTCGGCGGTTCGAGCCCGTCAGCGCCCACCACACGCGGAAGTGGCTCAGGGGTAGAGCATCGCCTTGCCAAGGCGAGGGTCGCGGGTTCGAATCCCGTCTTCCGCTCCATGATGAGGCGTTTATTAGACGTGGTGTACAATATCACGTCCGCCTCGTGCGGCTATAGCTCAGAGGGAGAGCACCACCTTGACACGGTGGGGGTCATAGGTTCAATTCCTATTAGCCGCACCATCGCGGAGAGATGTCCGAGTTGGTCGAAGGAGCACGATTGGAAATCGTGTAGGCGGCTAAAACCGTCTCAAGGGTTCGAATCCCTTTCTCTCCGCCACTGTGGCGGCGTAGCTCAGCTGGTTAGAGCACACGGTTCATACCCGTGGCGTCGGTGGTTCGAATCCACTCGCCGCTACCACAAATGCCACCTTGGCTCAGGGGTAGAGCGGCTCACTCGTAATGAGCAGGTCGTCGGTTCAAATCCGACAGGTGGCTCCATCCGGAGGGGTACCAAAGTGGCCAACTGGGGCGGACTGTAAATCCGTTGCGAAAGCTTCGAAGGTTCGAATCCTTCCCCCTCCACCATGATGTGAATGAAACTCGTGTGGATATTTGGTATACTGCATGAGAAACGCATCTTAAGGATGATATGGTGAGTGTGGCGAAGGGGTTAACGCACCGGATTGTGATTCCGGCATGCATGGGTTCGATTCCCATCACTCACCCCACGTTGGGGAATAGCCAAGCGGTAAGGCAACGGTTTTTGGTACCGTCATGCGAAGGTTCGAATCCTTCTTCCCCAGCCATGTGCCCTTAGCTCAGCTGGATAGAGCGTTTGACTACGAATCAAAAGGTCGGGAGTTCGAATCTCTCAGGGCACGCCATCTATAACGGAGCATAGCGCAGCTTGGTAGCGCGCCTGCCTTGGGAGCAGGAGGTCGTGGGTTCGAATCCCGCTGCTCCGACCAATCGATGTTGCTTTAGCGAGATCGATAATGGGACGTGCGAGTACAATTTCGGGGGTATAGCTCAGCTGGGAGAGCACCTGCCTTGCAAGCAGGGGGTCGTCGGTTCGAATCCGTCTACCTCCACCAAAGTTAGGCTTGATATTGTAGTCAAGCACTGACAAACTCGATGCCGAATGGTGTAATGGTAGCACGACTGACTCTGACTCAGTTAGTCTAGGTTCGAGTCCTAGTTCGGCAGCCATCGTCGTGACTGGTTTCATCCTTATGGGATGCCAGTCGCCGACTGATTGACTTGGGCGGTATCGTCCTTGAAAGTGGGTCATTAGCTCAATTGGCAGAGCATCCGACTCTTAATCGGCAGGTTGAAGGTTCGATTCCTTCATGACCCACCACATATGGAGTGATGGCCGAGTAGGTCGAAGGCGCTCGCCTGCTAAGCGAGTATACGGTGAATAACCGTATCGAGGGTTCGAATCCCTCTCACTCCGCCAGCAGTTTGATATCGCGGAGCTGTGGTGTAGAGGCCTAACATGCCTGCCTGTCACGCAGGAGATCGCGGGTTCGAATCCCGTCAGCTCCGCCAGACTCAAAACGGTGGCACATAAGCGTGTCCCCTGTATATGCGGTCGTGGCGGAATTGGCAGACGCGCAAGATTCAGGTTCTTGTGGGGGCAACCCCGTGGAGGTTCAAGTCCTCTCGACCGCACCAAATGAGTTTGTGCTATGCTCGCTTAATCACCCTGCCAACAGCCTCCGCAGTCGCACGCGGGAGTCCCAGGATCTTAGCTACATACCCTTATAAGACATATCAACTGAAAAGCCGCCGGATTAGGTCGAAAAAATGCCCTGTTCGGCGCCTTTGGCCTTGATTTCCGCTGGTTTTGCGGGCACAAGGTAATTTTTGCGCTAAATGTTGTGAATTTTCTGCGGTGTCGAGAATATGGCGGATTTTCTGCACTAAGTTGGCCTGGCAGGCACCGCCCCGTGCTGCCCTTGTGCCCCGGTTACCCCCACCCACTGCCACGGGGGCGACCATCGACGTCGCACACGTACACACATGAAGCTAGCTAGAAGTTTCTATTCTGTTTCGTAAATGTGCGGATGTAGTCTCTGTTGTAGCTAGTTGATGGATATTTCTACGCATTCCACCGCGCTACTCAATGACATTCCCTAAAAGTTAGGTTTTGTTAGCCTTATTTTACTCTACAAAAGTGACCTGTGTTGTGGTACATTGCAAGGCGTAGAGATTCTTTGTTAGCGCTAACAGTTTGGGAGTGCAGGTAGGGGTTAGGCTGTTATTTTATGGCCGACGAGCTGGTCGTACTTGCGCTGGTCAAAAGCAGGAGGGCATCATGGGGGAAAATAGAAGCACGATTGGCAACTGGCAGTTTAAAGCTGCTGACGAATCCGATTGGCTGCCGGCGCAGGTTCCAGGATGTGTGCATACGGATTTGCTGCGCAATGGGCGCATTCCTGATCCGTTCTATGGGACAAACGAGGGTGATTTGCAGTGGATTGATAAGAAGGATTGGGAATACACGAGCCAGTTTGACGTGTCGGCGGATGTGCTGGCCAACACGCATGTCGAGATGGTGTTTGCTGGTTTGGATACGTATGCAGACGTCTACCTGAACAATCAATTGATTTTGTCTGCAAATAATATGTTTCGGACGTGGCGCGCGGACGTGAAAGCGCTGCTCAAGGCGACGGGCAATGTGCTCAGGGTGTATTTCCGCTCGCCCATCCAGGAGGATTTGCTGAAATTGGAGAAGTTGGGCTACGCGCTGCCGGCTACGAATGATCAGTCGGAACGCGGAGGTCTTGGCGATAAGCGGGTCAGTGTGTTCGCCCGGAAAGCGCCTTATCACTACGGGTGGGACTGGGGTCCGCGCTTTGTGACGAGTGGCATCTGGCGTGACGTCTGGTTGGAAGCTTGGTCAGGGGCGCGTATGACAGATTTCTTTATCCAGCAGGACGACGTAAAGCACTCTCGCGCGAAGCTGACTGCCGTCCTCGCGGTGGAAGTCGACGAGGATTTTGCAGGAACCATTCAGATTCGGACCGATGGTGCCGATGTGAGCCAAGCCGTCGAGTTGCGCACGGGGATCAATCGGGTGGAAGTGAATATCGTGCTGGAGAATCCGGCACTGTGGTGGTCGCGCGGCCTAGGGGAACAAGCGTTGTATACGTTTACGGCGACATTGTTGCGTGGTGCGCACGAGGTGGCCCACCAGTCGACTCGAACAGGTTTACGATCCCTACGCCTTGTTCGCGAGAAAGACGCCGATGGGACTTCGTTCTATTTCGAGCTCAATGGCGTGCCAGTGTTTGCAAAAGGTGCGAATCATATCCCCAATGACAGTTTCCTCACGGAAGTGACATACGAACGCTATCAGCATGAGATTGTGACAGCTGTCGAGTCGAACATGAATATGCTGCGCGTTTGGGGTGGCGGCATCTATGAAGATGATGCGTTTTATGACCTGTGTGATGAATACGGAATTCTGGTCTGGCAGGATTTTATGTTCGCCTGCAGCATGTATCCAGGGGACGAACCCTTCTTGGAAAACGTCCGCCTGGAAGCGCAAGAGAATGTCACGCGGCTCAGGAACCATCCATGTATTGCGTTGTGGTGTGGGAACAACGAAATAGACACGGCCTGGTCGCAGTATGATGAGAACGCCGGTTGGGGCTGGAAACAGCAGTATTCGCCAGAAATTCGGGCAAAAATTTGGGCGGACTACGAAGCGATTTTTCATCGTATCTTGCCCGAGGTGATTGAGCGCCTTGCGCCAGGTGCTGCTTATTGGCCGTCGTCGCCAATGCAAGGGTTGACCCATGACAAACATCAGCATGCGCGCAACGACTCGACTTCCGGAGATATTCACTATTGGGGTGTTTGGCACGCTGTTGAGCCGTTTGCAAACTATAACGTCTATCTCGGACGGTTCATGAGTGAATATGGTTTTCAATCGTTTCCTGAGTTGAAAACGGTCCAGACGTACGCAGATGCGGCGGATATGGCGTTGGAATCAGACGTGATGCGTTGGCATCAACGCAGTGGCGACGGCAATCGACTGATTAAAGAGTACATGGATATTTATTTCAAACAGCCGAAGGATTTTTCGTCGTTTCTGTATATGAGTCAGGTCTTGCAGGCTGAGGCCATCAAAATGGCGATGGAGGCACATCGTCGCAAAAAACCGTTTTGTATGGGGACGCTCTATTGGCAGATGAACGATTGTTGGCCTGTGGCTTCATGGTCGAGCATGGACTATTACGGCCGCTGGAAGGCGCTGCAATATTACGCGAAAAAGAGTTTTCGCGACGTGTCCGTGTCCATTGGTGGGACGGACGACTTGGTTGAAGTTCACGTGATTTCCGACATTCTGGACGCTACGGTCGGGACGCTTTCCATGAAGGTGTTTGACTTTGCCGGTCATCGTCTGCACGAGCGAGTTGAATCGGTGTCGGTACCAGGCAATACGGCAAGCGTCGTCTATGCTGCGCCTGTCTCGACATTTGTCGGCAATCATGCTGCAAGTGACGTCGTATTGGTTGTCACGTTGGAGCAAGATGGAGAAGTTGTCGATGCGAAGGAGCACTATTTTGTCCCAGCCAATCAAATTTCGCTGCAAATGCCAACCATTACGGTGCGGGAGGTCGGGGGCAGTGGTGGATCGACATTTGTACTCGATACCGACATCCTGGCGAAAAACGTTTGGATTTCCTCGGAAGAGGACGGGATTTTCTCCGATAATTATTTCGATTTAATCCCAGGCGTAGCGAAGACGGTTCAGTTTTTGCAAAGACCAAGTGGTGAGAATCGCTTCCGACCGGCTTCTGCAGGGACGATTGCGGTTCACTCGATGGCGGAGTTTATTCAGCAGTAAGAATCGGATGAAGGGCGTCAAGGCGGGAGGGAAGCTCATCGGCTTCATCTCCCGTTTGGCGCAATTTGTGTAGGTATGATCTGCTCGCGTGACGTCGGATAACGATACGTCAAGACTTCGCGCGTGTGAACAGATAACTAATGGCAATCACGGCAACGCAACCAAAGCTGACGATAGTCCCTGCGACAGCCGAGGTGACTATCACCGCGATGAAGATAGCGACGAGGGCGGCGAGGGCCAAAATAGTTGTCGGTTTCGCACCTGTGTTTCGCCATTGACTGACGAGCAGGAGCATCCAGACCATCATCACCGTGTATCCAGGAATCACCATCAAATCATTGAACGTGTTGCTGCCCGCAAAAAAGGCGACAGCGACGCCTACGTACAGAAAGAGGGTGCTAAATAATAAGGACGTGACAGGCACGTTGTGTTGGTTTGTCTTGCGGAAGAGCTTGGGCACAAATCCGTCCATTGCTTGCGTGTACAGCATTCGGCTGGTTGCGTACATCCCTGTATTGATGGCGGACAGTACCGCTGTGAGCATGACAAAGTTCATGATTCCGCCGACGTACGGAATGCCGATTTGGGAAAAGACCGTGACAAATGGACTTTGTGTACCGCCGACTTGTGACCAGGGGATAAGGCACACAATCACGGCAATCGGCAATAAGTAAAATAGCAAAATCCGAACAATGACGTTGCGTGCGGCGCGAGGAATGGTTTGTTCAGGATTCTCCGTTTCCCCGAGCGTCATACCAATCATTTCGATGCCGCCAAAGGAGAACATGACAACCAGCATGGCCGCTGCGACTCCGTCGATACCATGCGGGAAAAAGCCGCCGTGTCCAACTAAGTTGTGGCTGATTTGCCTGCCTGAGTAGCGAGTGGCTAGGACAATAGCGCCAAAGATGATAAATAAGGATAAGGTCACAATCTTGACGGCTGCGAGCCAATACTCTGTCTCGCCGAAGATGCGGACAGGCGTCAAATTGAGAAGGGTCATTGCGATAGCGACCAGCAGTGCCAAGACCCATAGTGGAACTGAGGGAAACCAGTACTGCAAAAAAGTGCTTGCTGCAGCTGTCTCGGCTGCCATGACAAGAACCCAGTCAAGCCAGTAAATCCAGCCGGCGACATAGCCTGCGAAGGGCCCTAAGATAGGCTCAATCAAGCCTTTAATCGTGGTGGCCTGTGGATATCGCAGGGCGATGGCGGCGAGTCCGCGCATCACGACCAAGAGAATGAGTCCCCCGATGAGGTAGGTGATGAGTACGCTTGGGCCTGCGATGTGAATGGATGAACTGCTCCCTTGAAAAATCCCAGCTCCGATGGTGCCGCCGAGCGCCATCATGAGGATGTGACGCGATTTGAGGTTTCGCGCCAGGTTTGAATCTGATTTACTCAACGCTTCGAATCTCCTCTCCATACCTGAGACTTTGTCTATGTATAGGCTCCTGGTGGCGCCGTTTATTGTACTACAATCGGGTGGAGATTATCGGATCGCCGAAAAACGCGGCGACATCGAAACTTCCGAAAATACAGGATAAGCGTTGTCTTCTTTTGTATAACGAGTAGACTAATTAGGGCAGAGTGATGCGGAATACCGCGGGGAGCACCCAGCAATCGGTTGGTTGTGCAACCGGTTTCGGAAAAGGAGGACGTGTGTGTGGAGCGTGCAAAGGTAGGCATTATCGGCTGTGGCAACATTAGTGAAATTTATTTTAAGAACTGTTTGGCATTCGGCTTGGATGTAGTCGCCTGTGCCGATCTCGACGTTTCCCGCGCGAAAAGTCGCGCTGAGCAATTTGACATCCCGAAGGCTTGCAGTGTCGAGGAATTGTTGGCAGATGAAGGCGTCGAATTCGTCATAAATTTGACTGTTCCGAGTGCGCACGCGAATGTGTCCATGAGCGCGCTGCAGGCGGGCAAGCACGTTCATTCGGAGAAGCCACTGGCTCTCAACTTGGAAGAAGGTTTAGCACTATTAGCTTTCGCGAAAGATAAGAACCTTCGCGTTGGTGCGGCTCCGGATACGTTTCTGGGGAGTGCTATACAGACGTCTAGAAAGTTGATAGACGATGGCTGGATTGGTCAACCGGTCGCTGCAACCGCATTCATGGTCGGGCACGGCGTGGAGTCGTGGCACCCGAACCCAGATTTCTTCTACCAGCCCGGTGGCGGCCCGATGTTTGATATGGGGCCGTATTACCTCACGGCACTCGTCAATTTATTGGGGCCTGTACGGCGACTCACTGGACTGACGCAGGTGACGTTCCCAGAGCGCACCATTACGACCGCATCGAGATTTGGTGAAAAGATTCCCGTGAACGTGCCGACGCATGTGACGGGTCTGCTCGAATTTGAACAAGGTGCAATCGGAACCATCATCACGTCGTTTGACGTGTGGCACGCTGAACTTCCGCGAATCGAAATTTATGGGACGGAGGGGACGTTGAGTGTGCCGGATCCGAATTATTTTACTGGCAGCGTACGGGTGCGCCGCAAGGGTGCAACAGCGTGGAGCGAGGTCGCGCACCTATTTGGGTTCGAGGAGAACAGCCGCGGGCTGGCTGTAGCCGATATGGTCGATGCGGTTCGCAACGGCAGACCCCATCGCGCCAGTGGCGAACTGGCGTTGCACATTGTCGAACTGATGGAGGGAATTCACGTTTCTGCGCAATCGGGTCGGCACTATGACGTGCAATCGCGCTGCGAAAGACCGGCTCCTTTTTCAGTCGGCTTTGATGAACAAGCTTTGCGCTTGATTCTCGGCGGCAAGTGAGGTCAGGTGAAGACACATGATAGCTGTAAAATAGAGGTGGCGGGCGCAATGGCGCCCGTTTTTCTTTTTTTGTCGCCTATCTTTAGTCCACAGCGGCGAGTGTTGTAAAGTGAAGGGCGAGACGTTGTGGTGATGGATGTGGAAGATGGGGGATGAAGCGGTGAAGCTGTTAGACATCGACGTGGGCACGACGTCGATTTGCGGTGTCGTAGTGGATACGGCGGTGAGCGGCGTGGTAGATACGGTGACGCGAGCGAACGATAGTCAACTCGTGATTCGGGTGGAAGATGAACTGCAAGATGCAAATCGCATTATGCACATTGTGGAGGACATCTTGTCAGAGACCCTGCAGCGGCACAGGGAAATCCGGGCCATTGGTGTGTCAGGACAAATGCATGGTATTGTCTATGTAAATGCGCAGGGGATGCCGGTGAGCCCCTTGTACACCTGGCGGAATAACCTGGGGACGCGTATGTACAAGGGGGAGATGACTTATGCGGATTCTCTCTATGAGCGCACGGGTTACCGAGTGCCGAGTGGGTACGGTTTATTGACGCATTATGCACATGTTTTCGAGCGGCAGGTGCCAAAAGACGCAGTGGCACTCTGCACAATTGCCGATTACGTCACCATGCGTTTAAGTGGCTTGTCCCGCCCGGTTACGGACGTAACACTTGCTGCATCGTTAGGTCTTTTTGACGAGCGCCGTCTCAACTTCGATGTCGAGGCACTTGACCACGCAGGGATTGAGTTGTCCTTCATTCCGGAAGTCGCACCTTCATGCAGTGTGATTGGTCGGACGCGTGCCGGGATTGCCGTGACGAACGCCATCGGTGACAATCAGGCCGCTCACCTGGGCTCGGTTCGCTCGCTCGCCGATACCTTGTTGGTGAACGTGGGAACAGGTGCGCAGGTTTCCCTGATGGTGCCGGAGTACATGGTCGTCGAAGGGTTTGAGACGCGACCATTTCTTTTTCACAACTACTTGCTTGTGGGGGCGACGTTGAGCGGAGGCGGCGCATACGCACTTGTGGAGTCGTTTTTTCGGCAAGTACTCGAGTTGTTTGGCGCATCCGTTCAAGTATCTTTGTACGAGACGATGGAGCGTGCACTGCAGAAAGGTTTGCGTGACGCGAAGGACACCTCGGTGCGCAAGTTTGGCCATTTTATGGGGGAGCGTCCGTCGCATACGACGTTACAGGTCTCGCCGAAGTTTTTTGGAACGAGACAATCGCCACAGGAGCGCGGCGCCATTATGAACATCGGTGTGGATAATTTTACGCCAATCGATCTCATGATGGGTGTTTTGCACGGCGTAGTCTCTGAGTTGTTTGCGTATTATCAGCTGTTGCCAAGCGCATTGCGATCAAGCATCCAACACGTGGTGGGCGCAGGCAACGCCATTCGCAAGAGTCCGTACATGGCCCGGTTGATGGCTGAAGTATTTGGTCAATCATTACTGGTTCCGCGCCATCAAGAAGAGGCGGCTGTCGGTGCAGCGCTGTGTGGCGGCAAGGCAATCGGGTGTTTCTCATCGTTTGACGAGATGACCAGTGCAATTCACTACGCCAACGCTGAGTGGGTGGATGAATTTCCGGGGGATCTGTGAGTGTATCGCGTGGTTGTAGAGCAGTTGCGAGGGGGTGCAGCCGAGTCACAGAAGGCAGCAGAGCATCGCCTCGACACGATAAGTCTTCATAAAATCAAAGCGGAATAAATTTCTATTGCCCATTTCGATCACTCTATGCTATATTACTTATCGTCACTTTGCGGTGCTCGACACCGACAAGTTATCTGATCACTTCGGTGATGAAAAAACTTACCAGTGACAACGAACGTCAGTTCGTGATATTGTACTTAGGCTGCTTCGACAGAGGCGGCACTTGCTCGAAAGAATCACGTCATCTGATTTCGCGTTATGCTTCGCTGAATCAGCATTCGTGGGGCTTTCATAGCAGGTTTGGTTCCTTGAAAACTGAACACACACGCCTAAAAGTTTCGGTCGACGTGACCTTGGTCACAGCGACGATGGAAAC